>JAICTV010000324.1 GCA_025936175.1 Phycisphaerae bacterium | reverse complement strand
TGTGATCACGAAACTGCAATGCGCGACTTACGCGCGGCCTTTTACCGGCTCGTCTGCTTGTCCCAGGCGATCACGCGATCCGCCAGTTGCCCGGCGCGGTCGGGCTGATCCTTCGCCAGGTTGGTCGTCTCGTTCGGGTCCTTGGAGAGGTCGAATAGCTCCGGCCGCGAGCCGTCGCGGTGGACCAGGAGCTTCCAGTTCTCGTCGCGGATGGCCAGGTCGGGCAAGCCGCCTTTGGGTCCGGGACGATCCGGCGGGCGGACCCACATCAGCGGAGTCGAGCGCTTTGCCTGCCGCACGCCGAGCAGCGCGGGCGCGACATTCTCGCCGTCCAACGTCGTGCCCTTCGGGGCAGTGGTGATCCCGACGAGCGCCATCAGCGACGGCGCGAAATCGATGCCGCTGATGATGTTTTGGTCGTTCGTGCTGCCGATCGCATCCTTGCGCATCGCGCCGGGGAACCACGAGATCAGCGGCAGACGGATGCCGCCTTCGTAGAGCTGGCCTTTGCTGCCGCGCAGCGGGGCGGAGTTGCCCAGCGGCAGCTCCGGGCCGTTGTCGCTGGCGACGAGGATCAGTGTGTTGTCGCGAAGATCCGGCTGCGAGCGGACGAAGTCGAACGCGCGGCCGAGCTGGCGATCGAGCTCGTTCAGCACGCCGACGTAGTTCGCCGGCGGATCATCGCGGTCGGCATCGCTCAGCTCATCGGTCGGCGCCTGACAGGGGGAGTGGACGTCATCAGGCCAGAGGTTGATGTAGAACGGCTGATGTTTTTTCTGCGCCGTCTTCATCTCCTCGATGGCGCGATCGACGAATTTTTCGGAGATCTTGTCGCGATCGACCCAGGTGATATCTCCGCCGAGCTTCGCGTTGAGCAGCGTCGGCTCGTGATGAAGCGGTTTGCCGCCGACGTCGCGGAATTTCGGCAACAGGCGCTCGCCGAGACCTTCGAAGCTGGTCAGCGTGCGGTCGAAGCCGTAGGCGGTGATGAGCGGCGCATCGCCGACGTCGCGCTGCCCGCCCATGTGCCACTTGCCGACGTGCGCGGTGTAGTAGCCTCCCTGGTCGTGAAGGATGCGCGCGATCGAAGGGGCGGAGGGATCGAGCCAGTCGGCGATGCCGCGCCGGCGGTCGATCGCGCGCGTGTCGAGATACGACGTGATCCGCCAGCGGTTGGGATATTGACCGGTCGTGAAGCCGACGCGGGAAGGGCTGCAGATCGGCGCGGCGACGTAGAACTGCGTGAACTTGATCCCCTCGGTGGCGAGGCGGTCGACGTTGGGCGTCTTGGCGCGGGTTCCGCCGAAGCAGGCGAAGTCGTGATAGCCCATGTCGTCGATGAGGACGAAGAGGATGTTGGGACGGGATGACGCGGGCGCGCTCGCGGGCGCGGGCGCGGGCGCGGCTTGCGCCCGTGCGGAAGCGAGCAACAGCGGCGCGACGAACGCGAAGGCGAGGATGCGAAGGCGCATCACCAGAATGTAGCGAATGCGTGTATGACCGTCTGCGCGCCCGGCGCGGGACGGCTTGATAATCAATCGGTGCGCGCGATACTTGTATCTGTTGTCCGATTAACCACCGAAAAGGGGCTTCGATGCACCATCCTCGTCCTCGGTTCATTTCTGCCGTCGCTGCCGCTGCGCTTGTGCTCCTGACCGTCGCGCGGGTTAACGCCGCCATCGTCTTTGACAACTTCGGTCCGAGCAACGGCTACCGGAACTACGGCACGTGGTTCGGCACGTATCCGGAGCTTTTCGCCTCATCGGTCGAGGCGACGAAGTTTGCGCCGTCGCAGGACAGTTTCCTCTACCGTCTGACGACCGCCATGACGCTGGGATCGTCGCGCAACGAGATCACGCTGTCGCTCCGCGCCGACGACAATGATCAGCCGGGACAAACGCTCTGGCAGCAGACCTTCGTCAACAAGCTCGCCTCGTACGGCAGCGTGGCGGTCTTCGATCAACTGAACGGACCGATGCTCAGCGCCAGCACGCCGTACTGGCTCGTCGTTACCACGCCGGACGACGGCGTCACGCATCACCTTTGGTATGACGGCGTGGTGAGCGGAGAATCGACGGCGCGACGCCCTGTCGACAGCGGGACCTGGCGGGTTTACGACGGCTACGAAGGCCGCGGCACGCGCGTGGAAGTCGTCCCGGAGCCGGCGACGCTGGCGCTGGGAACGCTGGCGTTATTTCCGCCGCTCATGTCCCGACGTCGTCGTCCGAAAGCGGTGCGCGCTCGGGTGTAGCGCGCGGGTCGACACTTATGTCATGCTGAGGTCTCCGAAGCATCTACGTTCCACGGTGAGCCGCTCCCGCTTCGCGGCAGATCCTTCGCGGAGTACCGCTCCGGATGACGGCCCACCGACGCTGCATGCGAACGCGCGCCGCTCGAGATGATGATGGCAAAGAGCGAAGGGTCTGGTGCGCGTTACCCCGGCGGCAGCACGAAGATCCATCGTCCGCGCGCGTAGTCGAACTCCCAGTGCCCGGTGAGTCGCACGAGTCCGTCCGGCGGCTGGGACGTATTCGACGGCGCGGTGGTCGCATGGGCCGGTTTGGTCGCCGGCGCCGTACGCCGCGAGCGGATCGGCACCGTCACGATGTTGTACTGCGTTCCCGGTGAGAGCACCGGCGGCATCGACATGTTCGGCGGGGGTGGCGGGGGAAGATTCCGCATCGGACCCGACGCGCCGTTGAGGCGCGTGTCGATCGTGTTGATCGATCGGCCGCCGTCATCTTTCTGCTGCGACGCCGCGTAGTCGTAGTCGCTCTGCAGCGGGATCGGGACGTAGTCGAACGCTCCGCTGTGCCAGTTGATGCGGAACGGGTCATACCCGCTGCCGGGGCGCTGCGGGTCATACGGGATCGGCACGTAATCGAACCGGCCGCTGTGCGCGTTGAAGACGAAGGGATCGTAGCCGCTGGGGACGGAGCGGATGCGATACATCGGCTCCTTGCCCCGATCGGCGGCGAGCGAAACGCCGGTCGCGATCAGGAGCAGAAACAGGAATGGCAGGCGGTGCATCAATCACCTCGCGCTGACTTGGCGATTATACGCCCGTCGGCGGAGGGACCACCAAGCTGCGGCAATTAATGCACGCGCGGCGGCGTGGAAGGATGCTCGGCGTGCGGCGCACCGGGCTGCGGATCTCGCATCCACTGCGGCATCGGCAGCCGCAGCAGCTCGGCCGTCAGCGTCAGCAGGCCAAAGCCGATCACCAGCAGCGGCACTTCGAAATTCGGGGTGACTCTTCCGGTCTGGCGGAGGACCGACATCACCGAAGCCAGGAGCAAAAAGAAGCCGACGATGTAGGAGAAGCGGTTGAGGGAGGATGAGAAGAGGGCCAGGATTCCGATCAGGGCGAGGGCGCCGGTCCAGATCCAGTCGATGTCCGGGATGACGCGCATCGCGTTGAGCAGCCAGCCGACGCCGACCACGATGGTCATGGCGGACATGAGAATGGAGCGGCGGGAGGGGCTCATCGGATCCTACGCATGGGGAAGAACACCAATTCGATGATCGGTGCAAGCGGCCTGGCCGCTTGAGGCGAAGGGATTCGGCAACCTGCGCCGACCCAGTCCCACGTTTTGGGGTTACCGAGTCGCGAGAAGACTTTCGATGGAAACGTCCTCATCCACGTCGGGCCAATGGATGCCGACGCCGCGGCCGATGAGACGCCAATTCGCGCGCTGGGCCGCCGAGGCGGCTGCCAGGCGCGGGAACCAAGTCACCGGAGCGGAGACTTCTCGGCCGTCGGCCAGAACCACGTGCAATGCATTGGCATCGAACGAGACTTCGATGGCGAGCGGCTCGACCCTAATTGCTGAAGAACTCATTCCATCGCTCCCGGAGCAACTCCTGGTTCTGCGTCACGATTGTACGCAGCTGCGTCAACTCATGCGCGCGAAATCCGCGGTTTGCCGCCAGCGCGATCGGATCGAGCCAGAATTTGCCGTAATTCTCGTCGCGCTCGACGTGAATGTGCGGGGGCTCGGCGTTCTCCCGGCTGTAGAAGAAAAACCTGTACGGGCCGAGTCGAAGTACGGTCGGCATTTCCTATCCCCGGCGTACGGTGTCAGCTACACCCCATCGAGTTGCCGCAGTTGAGGCACTTGTAGCAGGTGCCGCTTCTGACGGTGATGGAGCCGCAGACGTCGCAGGCGGGGGCGTCGGCCTGCATGTGGGTGCCTTGCTGGCTCAACGGGTCGGCGACGATCGTGAGACGGAGGTTGGGCATCGTCGAGGGCTCGGCGGTTTGCGCCGGAGCGGAAGACGGGGCACTGGTCGCAAGACCTTCGAGGCCCGAGCCGTAGTCGAAGGGTTTGGCCGTGTCCGGCTCGATGCGCGGGTGATGGCCGTTGCCTTTTTTTGGCTCCGCCGGCGCTTCGGTCGGCGCCGTCGCAGGCGCGACCTCGCGCATGACCGCGGGCTTCTCGCGCTTGGGGGCGTTGGCGGCGCGGTAGCCGGGGACGAACTCCATCGCCAGCCAGCGGAAGATGTAATCGACCAGTGACTTGGCGATGGGGATTTCCGAATTGCGGGTCATGCCGCTCGGCTCGAAGCGGACGTGCTCGAACTTGCGGACGAGCGATTCGACGGGGACGCCGTATTGCAAGCTGACCGAGACGAGCGTCGCGATGGTGTCCATCAGGCCGCCGATGGTAGAACCCTCTTTCGCCATGCGGATGAAGATTTCGCCCGGCTGGCCGTCTTCATAGAGCCCGACGGTGATGTAGCCTTCGTGTCCGGCGACGTCGAACTTGTGCGT
>JAICTV010000102.1 GCA_025936175.1 Phycisphaerae bacterium | reverse complement strand
TGGCATGGGCGCCTCGCCCATGCAAGAACGGCTATAGCCGCAAATCACGGGCTAGGCGCCCGTGCCACTGAAAAAGGACGATGAGCGAGCTGCCTGCCTATCTCGACGTCCCGCCCGAGAAGCTGGGGGAAGGTACGCGCGTGAAGGTGCGCGTGCTTGGCGACATGCAATCCGTAGCGCGCGATTTCGCCGACGCGCTGCTGGCCGAGATCCGCGCTGGCGCCAAGACGTTCATCGTCCCGGTCGGCCCGGTCGATCAGTTCCCGCTGCTCGCTGACGCGATCAACCGGCAACACGTCGATTGCCGCGACGTCTGCTTCATCAATATGGACGAGTACCTCGGCGACGACGACCGCTGGATCGACGCATCGCACCCCTTGAGCTTCCGCGGCTTCACGGACCGGCTCTTCTACGACCGGCTCAACCCGGAGCTTGCGCCGCGGAAGGAGAATCGCGTCTTCCCGGATCCGACCAACTGCAGCGCGATCGCGAAGCTGATCGAGCAGCGCGGCGGCGTGGACGTCTGCTACGGCGGGATCGGCATCAACGGCCACATCGCCTTCAACGAGCCGCCGGAAGCGGGCGAGGAGATGAGCGTCGAGGAATTCGCGGCGCTTCCGATGCGCGTGCTGAACCTGACGCGCGAAACGCGGACGATCAACAGCGTCACCGTCGGCGGCGAAATCGCGGTGATCCCCAGGCGCGCGGTGACAGTTGGGATGAAGGAGTGTCTGGGCGCTCGAAAGATGAGGTTTTACTGCAACCGTCCGTGGCAAAGCGCCGTCGTGCGGCGCGTGTTGCATGGCCCCGTGACGGCGAGCTGTCCGGCGAGCCTGTTGCGCACCCACGGAAATGCGGAGATCACGGTGACGGATTATGTGGCGCAGAAACCGGACATTCGACTGAGGTGAAGTTTGAGGTTGGTTATTCGACGTTTGATGAAACCCAAAACCTCAAACACCCAACTTCAAAGTACTGCAACATGCGTTTGTGCTTTGAACAAGATCGCCTGCTGGCCGTGATGGCCCATCCCGATGACGCGGAGTTGCTCTGCGCCGGGACGCTGGCGCGCGCCAAGCGCGACGGCGCGGCCATCGGCATCGTCGTCATGTGCCGCGGCGACAAGGGGGTGGGATCGTCATTCACGGGCGCCGATCTGGCGCGGGTTCGACAGGAAGAAGCCTCCGCGGCGGCCGAGGTGCTGGGCGCGAAATTATTCTCTTTCAACGCCGATGACGGTGAGTTGTTTGATTCGTACGGGGTCCGCAAACAACTGATCGAGCTGTATCGGCAGTTCCGCCCGACGCTGGTGATCGCCCACGCCGCCGAGGACTACCACCCGGATCACCGCGCCGCGTCCACGATTGCCGAGGCGGCGACGTGGTTCGCCGCTTCGCGCGGGCACGTGACCGAGTCGCCCGCGCTGCCGTCGCCGCCCAAGCTGTGGCTCGCGGACACGATCAACGCGACCGGCGGCTTGGAGCCGGACATCTACGTCGATGTGAGCGATCAGGTGGAGCTGAAGAAAAAAATGCTGTCGTGTCATCGCAGCCAGCTCGATCGCGGCGGCGATGCGGATTTTTCCCCGCTGTCGGAGTTGATGCTCCGCCAGTGTCAGTTGCGCGGCGCGCAGACAGGCGTGTCAGCCGCGGAGGCATTCCGCTGGCATCACGCTTTCAAACGAATTGGGGCGTTTTAGGTTTCGAATCAAATGGATCGGATCGAAAGGAGCCATCGGTGATTCAGTTTCTGGTGCACGAGAAGAAGGACACGGTCGGCGTCGCCGTCGTGGATGTGAAGGCGGGCGAGAGCCTCGAAGGCCGCAGCCTCGACAGCAACGAGACGGTCAAGGCCAAGGCGAACATGGACATCCCGCTGGGCCACAAGATCGCGCTGAAGGATTTCAAGACCGGCGACGACGTCGTGAAGTACGGCGTGGTCGTCGGCCGCGTCGTCCAGCCCATCAAGCAGGGCGATCACGTGCACGTTCACAACGTCAAGACCAAGCGCTGGGCTTAAACGGGATTGTTGATTGTTGGTTGTGGAGTGTCGTGACGACGCGACTTCTTCATCAACAATCGACATTCGACATTCAACAATCAATCGAGAGAAACAGAAATGGCGATCAACAAGAAAATCATGGCTTACCGACGCCAGAACGGGCGCGTCGGGGTTCGCAATCACGTGGTCATCCTGCCCGTGGATGACATCTCCAACGCCTGCGCCGAGAAGGTCGCGGCGATGGTGCCGGGCACGCTGTGCCTGCCGCACGCATACGGGCGGCTGCAGTTCGGGGAAGACCTGGATCTGTTCTTTCGCACGATGATCGGCACCGGCAGCAACGCCAACGTCGCCGCCGCCGTCGTCATCGGCATCGAACCGGGATGGACGCAGAAGATCGTGGACGGCATCAAGAAGACCGGCAAGCCCGTCGAAGGCTTCGCGATCGAGCGCCGCGGCGACCTGCAAACCGCCGCCGACGCGGCGCGAGTTGCGCAGAAGCTCCTGCAGGATGCTTCCGAGATCCAGCGCACGCCGTGCGACTTCAAGGAGCTCTACATCTCCGTCAAGTGCGGCGAGAGCGACACGACGACCGGCCTGTCGAGCTGCCCGACCGTTGGCAACGTCCTCGACAAGCACTGCGAGATCGGCGGCATGGCCAGCTTCGGTGAGACGTCCGAGCTCACCGGCGGCGAACACATCGTCAAAGCCAAGGCCGCCAACAAGGAAGTGGAAGCGAAGTTCACCGCCATGTTCGATGACTACCAGAAGCTTGTCTTCGAGCAGAGGGCCGGCAGCGACCTGTCTGAATCGCAGCCGACCAAGGGCAACATCATCGGCGGCCTGACGACGATCGAGGAGAAGGCGCTGGGCAACATCGAGAAGCTCGGCAAGCGCACGAAGTTCATCGACGCGCTGCAGCCCGCCGAGGAGCCCAAGCGCGGGCCGGGACTCTACTTCATGGACACGTCGTCCGCCGCCGCCGAAGCGGTGACGTTGTGGGCAGCGAGTGGCGCGGTCGTTCACCTGTTCCCGACCGGCCAGGGCAACGTCATCGGCAACCCGATCGAGCCGGTGATCAAGCTCTCCGGCAACCCGATCACCTGCAAAACGATGCGCGAGCACATCGATCTCGACGTGTCGGCCATCCTGCGCGGCGAGATGACCGTCGATCAGGCGGGTGATGCGCTGATCGAACTGATCACGCGGACCGCCAACGGCCGGCTGACGTGCGCCGAGGCGCTCGGCCATCGCGAGTTCGTCATGACCAAGCTGTATCGATCGGCGTAGGCCGCGTTCGAAAGATGTCATCCTGAAGGACTCCGAAGGATCTGGCACCGATTTCGGCCGCTGAGCCAGATCCTTCGCGAGTACGCTCAGGATGCCCGTCTGCATGAGATGAACATGGACCGTTATCCGCCGAACATTCTCAAATCGCTCGCCGCCGACATCGCTTCGGCGGCGGGGGCGCCGCGCGCGGATGCGGCCATCCTCGCCGATTCGCTCGTCGCCGCGGATCTGGCGGGGACGAGCACACACGGGTTGTCTCGCCTCGCGATCTACGTGAAGCGCATCCGCAAGGGACTGATCGACCCCCGCGCGGAGCTGAAGATCGATCGAGCGCGTGCCGCGACGCTCGCCGTTGATGCGGGCAACGGGCTCGGACAGGTGCAGGCGGTGAAGGTGCTCGATCGCCTCGTCCCGATGGCCCGCCAGTGCGGCGTGGCGTCCGCGACGATCCGGAACTCGCAGCACTTCGGCGCCGTCGGCTACTACTGCAACCGCGCGGCGGATCAGAACATGATCCTCATCGCCACCACCAACTGCGAGCCGGCGATGAGCCCCGAAGGAGGCTGCGAGGCGTTCTTCGGCACCAACCCCATCGCCGCCTCGTTCCCGACCGGCAAGGGGTTTCACGTCAAGATCGACCTGGCGACGTCGCTGGTCGCGCGCGGCAACATCATCGCCGCGCAGAAGAAGGGCGAGCGCATCCCGCAAGGCTGGGCGCTCGATCCGCAAGGCAATCCGACGACTGACGCGTCCCAGGCGCTGCTCGGCACCGTAATGACGATGGCCGGGCACAAGGGCTACGCGCTGGCGCTGATGGTCGAGGCGCTCTCGAGCGTCCTCTCGGGCGCGGCGATCGGCTCGTCGATCGGATCGATGTACAAGAACCTCGATCGCAAGCAGGACGTCGGCCACTTCTTCTGCCTGCTCGATATCGACGCCTTCATGGACGTCGCTGATTTCAAGCGGCGGATGGACGAGACGATCGACCGCATCAAATCCTGCCGCAAGCGGCCGGGCGTGGAGGAGATTTTGGTTCCGGGTGAGCGGTCAGATCGAACGATGCGGAAGAACGTGCGCGAAGGGATCAAGCTGGACGCGGCGACGGTGACGGAGATGCGGCAGATGGCCCAGGAATTTCGAATTGATTTCGACGCGATCGCGGGGACGAGACTGGTCTCGCCCTCCGCGTGATGCAAATGCGGGCGACACAACTGTCGCCCCCCTGTAGACGATGCGATATGCGTGACGTCCTGGTCAGTGAAAACATCGTCGGCGAAGAGATGGAAGCGCTGAAGCGCAGCTTCGACGTCGTCTTCGAGCCGCAGCTCTGGGAGGAGCAGGATGCGCTGCTCCGCCGCGTCGGCGAATTCCGCGCGCTGGTCGTCCGCAACCAGACGAAGGTCGATCGCGAGCTTCTCGCGGCTGGGAAGAAGCTTCAGGTGATCGGCCGCGCGGGCGTCGGGCTCGATAACGTGGACGTCAACGCGGCGAGCGAGCGCGGCGTCGTCGTCGCCTGGACGCCGGAGCAGAATTCCATCTCCGTCGCTGAACTGGTGATCGGCATGATGCTGGGCCTTTCGCGCATGATTCCCACCGCCGATCGCAGCACCAGGTCCGGCGGGTGGGAGCGGCAGAAGTTCACCGGCACGGAACTGTTCGGCAAAACACTCGGCATCGTGGGCCTCGGCCGCATCGGCTTCCTCGTCGCGATGCGCGCCCGCGCGTTCGGCATGCGCATCATCGCGCACGATGCCTTCGTCAGCCCGGATTCGTTCATGATCAGCGAGTGCGGCGCGACGCTGGTGTCGCTCGATGAGCTGCTCGCGCAGGCGGACGTGATCAGCGTGCACGTCCCCAAGACGCCGCAGACTGTTCTGATGTTCAACGACGACCGTTTCGCGCGGATGAAGCCCGACGCGCTGTTCGTCAACACATCGCGCGGCGAAGTCGTCGATGAAGACGCTTTGATTCGCGCGTTGAAGGACAAGCGCATCGGCGGCGCGGCGCTCGACGTCCGCGGCATCGAGCCGCCGGAGAAATCGCCCCTGGCGGAGATGGAGAACGTGATCCTCACGCCGCACATCGCCGCGTTCACCGTCGAAGGCCAGCGGCGGGTGGTGTCGAGCATTTGCCGCGACGTCGCCGCCGTCCTGCGCGGCGAAGGCGCGAAATACTACGTGAACTTCCCGAGGCCGAGGAGCAGCGCGGAGACGACGAGAGGGACGCTCTGATGACGACGTATCAGCAGTACGCCAGCGCCGGCTGGGCCTCCAGCCTGGACAGCTTCGAAGGCGTCCCCGAGATGGACGTCTTCGAGCCGCGCATTACGCCGTCGCGCCACTCCGTTCGCGCGGCGCTGCACGAGGCGCTGAACTGGTTCGGCGTGATGCTGCCGGGGATGTCGCTGGCGCTGGGGCTGGCGTGGGCGGGCTGGGTCATCTCGGAGTTTGCCGGCCGAACGTTCCATTACAACGCGGGCGCCAGCCCGATCAGCCCCGTTACGCTCGCCGTTGCGCTCGGGTTAATCGTGCGCAACACGGTCGGCGTCCCTGCCACCTACGAGCCGGGGCTGCGGCTGTGCATGCGCGGCATCCTGCGCATCGGCATCGTCATCATGGGGCTGACGCTGTCGATCGTCACCGTCGGCTCCGACGTGCTGGTCGCACTGCCGGTCATGATCTGCTGCATCACCGCCGCCATGGTTTCCGTCAGCTTCATCGCCCGCGCGATGGGAATCTCGCGGCGGCTGGGAACGCTCATCGCAGTCGGCACGAGTATCTGCGGGGTCAGTGCCATCATGGCGACGGCGCCGGTCATCGACGCCGACGAGAACGAGACCAGCTACGCCGCCGCCTGCATCACCATCTTCGGCCTGCTCGCGATGATCACCTATCCGTTCCTCGCGCACGACCTGTTCACGACGCCCAAGCAGGCGGGCGTCTTCTTCGGCACCGCGATCCATGACATGTCGCAGGCGACCGCCGCCGGACTCGCTTACGCGCAGCAGTTCAAGGCCGAACCCGCTTTCCACACCGCGGTCTCCGTCAAGCTCGTGCGCAACTTGTTCATGTCGATCCTCATCCCGCTGGCCGGCGTGCTGTACCACCGCGGATCGGACAACAAGCGCCGCGTGCGGCAGAAGCTGCACCAGATCGTCCCGCTGTTCGTGGTCGGCTTTCTGCTGATGGCGTGCATCCGCACGGCGGGAGACTCCACCAGCGGTGGCGGCAAGGCGTTCGGAATGATCCCGGTCGAACAATGGAACCGCGTCGGCGCGGCGGCCAAGTTTCTCGTCCCCTGGCTGCTCGCCATGGCGATGGGCGCGGTGGGCCTGGGCACCGGACTGGCGAAACTGAAAAACCTCGGCTGGAAGCCCTTCTCCGTCGGCTTCGCGGCTGCGTTGATGGTCGGCGGAGTGAGCACCGTGATGATCAAAGTGGTAGCGCCGTTTCTGGCGCATTGACAAACCTGACACCAACCGGAGTTCGCGATGACTGCGGATTTAATGACGACCAGCGGCTCTTCCCAGACCACCGCGCGCGGACGCGTCCGCGAGGACGTCCGCCGCATGATTCTCAGCGGCCAGCTCAAGCCAGGCACGCGGCTGACGCAGCAGCACCTGGCCAAGAAGTTCGGCGTGGCGCAGAGCGTCGTGCGCGAATCGCTGCTCGAGCTGCAGTCGAGCGGGCTGGTCAAATCGGTGGACAACCTGGGCATCTTCGTCAACGACATCGACACCGACGCGCTGCTGCACGCGTACCTCGTGCGCGAGGTGCTCGAAGGCCTCGCCGCGCGATTGTGTTGCGAGCGCGCCAGCCGCGGTGACGTCAAGGCGCTCTACGAGATGGTCGAGAAGATCCACGAGCTGGCGCTGGCCAACCGCATGAGCGAGCGCGGCACGGTCGACCGCCAGTTCCACCACCGGACCATCCTGATCTCGGCCAACCCGATCCTGATGAACCTGACTGACAGCTACCAGATGCTGAACATGGTGGTGCAGGTCGGCCGCGACCACGAGCAGATCCTGCACGAGCACCGCGCGATGGTCGCCGCCATCGAGGCGGGAAGCGCGGAGGAAGCCGAGAGGTGCGCCCGCGTCCACATCGCCGGCGCGCGGCGCGCCATCGGGAAATTGATCGACGAAGGAAAATTCGAACCGACCTGGGTGCTGGAGTAATCCTGGCGCGACGAAGGAAGAGAGGCGGTCGCGATGACGCAAGCGACTCCGACGCGTCGCAGCTTTCTCCGGTCCGTCTCCGGCGCCACCGCGGCGCTCGCGATTCCCATTTCCGTCTTCGCGGAATCGCAATCGACAACACGATCATCCGATAAACCGCTTCGGTGGGGCGTGATCGGGACCGGTCACCGCGGGTCCATCCACATCGGCGCGATTAAGAACTCACCAGACGACTCGGAGCTTCTCGCCGTCTGCGACGTGATGGAAAATCATCTCGCCGACGGCGCGAAAAGAGCGGGACCATCCGTTCAAACCTACACGGATTACCAGAAGCTCCTCGCCAATGCCGACATCAACGCCGTCCTCATCGCCACTCCAAATCTGCTGCACAAGGAGATCGTCCTCGACGCGCTGGAGGCCGGAAAGCACGTCATGTGCGAAAAGCCGATGGCGATCTCGATCGACGAATGTAAAGCGATGACGTCGGCGGCGGAGAAACGGCCCGATCAGGTCGTGCTCTACACGATGCAGCTCCGCTACTCGCCGCGCTATCAGGAACTTCGCAAGCACATCGACGCCGGCAAGATCGGCAAGCCCAAGCACATTCTGATGGCCGAGTTCCGCGGCGACTGGAACCGCGGCGACGTCTGGCAGTATGACGACCCGAAGCAGGGAAAGGTCAACTGGCGCTTCAGCCATGCCGCCTCCGGCGGAACGCTCAACGAGAAAGTCTGCCACTACTTCGACATCCTCCACTGGATGGCCGGCGCACTTCCGACCCGCGTTTCGTGCGCCGGCGGCACCGCCGTTTACAAGGACGGCCGCGACACCTGGGACCACGCCACTACCACGCTTGTTTACCCCGACGGCTGCATCGCCACGCACTCGCTGTGCATGTTCGGCCCCAAGCGGCTGGACCTTCAGGTGATCGGCGACGAGCGCTCCATCAGCGTCGGCGACATGTCGCTGGTCCTGGAGTCGCAGGGCACGAAAACGCCGCTGCACCTGCCGGAGGAAATCATCCACGGCCAACAGGGCGCGCGCGGCGAAGAGACCGCCGTCGCGAAGATGTACGAAGATTTCGCCGACTGCGTGAAGAACAACAAGAAGCCGTGGATGGACGCCGAGAAGGCAATGGCGTCGAGCAAGACGGCTTGGCTCGGCGAGCTGTCGAGCGATCAGAAACGGGAGGTCAAGTGGGAAGAGTTGGGCTGATCGCCGCGCTGATCCTCGCCGCCGCGTCGATCGCGCGCGCGGATCTCGCTTCCGACGAGCTGCACCGCTACCTGGGCGCCGCGGCGGATCGGATCGACGTCGCGCTCGACCCGTCTGTGACCGACGGTTTTTCGATCTCGCGTGATGGCGACCGAATCAGGATTGTCGGCGGCACTGAGTTCACGGCGCTGCGCGGCGCGTACGAGCTGCTCGATCGCGCCGGCTTTCGCTTCCTCGCACCGAAACTCGATCACTATCAAGGGTCCGCCGAGATCGCACCCAAGACGATCGCCTTAACTATCGACCAGCCCATCGTCTCAAAACCAAAACTCAAGTTCCGCAAGATCTACGTCGAAGAAGGCCACTCCCACACGATCGACAACCTCAAGCAGATCGTCGAGTGGATGCCGAAGGTCGGCTACAACACGCTGGTCGTGCCGACCAACTACCAGGGCCGCGGCCGCGTCATGTGGGACAACTGGCGCGTCGAGCTCACGCCGGAGCTGCAGAAGCGCGGCATCACGATCGAGGTCGGCGGGCACGGTTATCAGAACTTCCTCAACGCCGACATGGAGGATGGGAAGCTCTTCGAGCAGCACCCGGAGTTCTTCGGCGTGGACAAGACCGGCCGGCGGCAACGCACACAGAGTCGCGTCTTTTGCACGTCTAATGCAAAGGCGGTCGATTACCTGATCGATCATTTCATCGCCTATGTGAAGGACCGCCCGGAGATCCAGATCTATGACTTCTGGCCGCCGGACGGCGCCAAGTGGTGCGAGTGCGATGCGTGCCAGAAGCTCGGCTCACCATCCGATCGTCAGGCCATTCTCGTGGAGGAAATACAGGAGCGCGTCAAAGAGGTTCATCCCGACCTTCGCCTCGAGTTCATCGGCTACGCCGCCGCGCTCAATCCGCCGGAGCACGAGACGGTCGATAAAAACGTGCTCGTGGATTTCTGCCCGATCAATCAGCAGTTCGATCATCAGATCGATGACACCAGCGCCGAGAAGAACAAGAACTACGCCGACGCATTGCAGGCGTGGCGAAAAGCCTTCGATGGCGACATCAGCATCTATTCCTACTACCGCAAGTACGCATGGGATTCGCTGCCGGTGGTTATCCCGCACTACATGCAGAACGATCTGAAGTGGTATGCGAAAGTTCCGGTGCAGGGCGTGTCCACGTACGCCGAGCCGGGCGACTGGTTCACCTACGAGCTGAATCACTACGTGCTGGCGGCGCTGGCGTGGGATCCGCACTGTGATGTCGACGCGGTCATCAAGAAGTTCTGCGAAGCGCGCTACGGGAGCGAAGCGGACCTCGCGAAGAACGTCCTCGCCGCGCTGGAGAAGATCGTCCGTGTCGATTGCAGCATCCCCAACACGAGCCTCAAGAGCGATCATGAGATCGCCAGCGCCCGATCGGTGATGAACGATCTGATCGAAGTGCTCGGCGCGGCGCAGGCGCGCGTTGGCGACAAGGCGATCAAACGAAATCTGCATCGACTCAGCCTCATGTGCGCGTATGCCGCGCGCGATCTGGAAATTCAGGAGCTGCGCGCGAGCAACGCATCACCCGATCAGGTCAAGCAGAAGGCGGCGGAGCTGCACGATTGGTTGTCACAGCACGCCGACGAGGGCGTTTTCCTGATCAAGGACCAGCGTCTTTCGACGACGCGAATGAACAAGCGCTACGGCGCCGGAGCAAAGACACAATGATCCGCCTTGCCTTACTCGTGTGCCTCACCGCTTGCGTCTTCGCGACCGCCGCACGCGCCGCGGCACCGGCGCCGACGACGCGCCCCAACGTCCTCTTCATCATCTGCGACGACCTGACGACCACCGCCATCGGCTGTTACGGCAACAAGGTCTGCAAGACCCCGAACATCGATCGCCTGGCATCGATGGGCGTGCGCTTCGAGCACGCCTACTGCAACTGGCCGCTGTGTCTGCCGAGTCGCAACTCGTTTCTCGCCGGCCGGCGTCCCGATGCGAAATACTCTGCGGCGGGCCTGCTCCGCGAGCGCGTGCCCGACGTCGAGTTTCTGCCGGAACATTTCCGCAAGAACGGCTACTTCACCGCGCGGGTCGGAAAGCTCTTCCACACCCGCACCGTCTTCGCGGGCCTGCCGATCAAGACGCTGGAAGACCCGGCGTGCTGGGACGTTTCCGAAGTCGGCGGCACTGACATCGACCCCTGCGGCTACAGCGTCCTGTTCTCCTCCATCCCGAAGGGACTGGAGTCTCATCCCGAGCTGCAGAAGATCACGGTCGAGCACGAGCTGCTGAACAAGGCCGGCCAACCCGCCTACGACTACTGGATGGAGATGGCCAAGCTCGACGTTTCGGACGAGCAATGCGTCGATGGCAACATCGCCGCGCGGATAACGCAGCTCATGGAAGAGCGATCGAAGCCGAGCGACGGCAAGCCCTTCTTCCTCGCCGCCGGTTTCCGGCGTCCGCACCTGCTCTGGGTCGCGCCGAAAAAGTACTTCGATCTATATGACTGGCACGCCATGGAGCTCCCCAGGGAGCCGGCGGATGATCTCGACGACATCCCGAAGATCGCACTGACCCGCCGCGCGCCGAACATGACCGACGAGCAGCGCAAGAAAGCCATCGCCGCGTATTACGCCTGCGTCACCGAGGCGGATACGCAGGTCGGAAAACTGCTCGACGCGATGGATCGACTGAAGCTGTGGGAGAGCACGATCGTCCTGTTCACATCCGATCACGGCTGGCATCTCGACGAGCACGGAATGTGGGGAAAGGTCTCGCTGTTCGAAGAATCCGCGCGGATCCCGTTGATCATGGTTGTGCCGGGAATGACACGCGATGCGCAGTCGCCGCGAACGGTGGAGATGATCGATTTCTTCCCGACGCTTTGTGAGCTCGCGGGATTGAGTCTGCCGCCGAAGCTCGACGGCGCATCAATCGCCCCGCAGCTCCGCGATCCGAGCGCATCACGCGACAAGCCCGCGATCGCAGTCGTCCGCCACGGAAAAACCTGGGGCAAGGCCGTGTACACCGAGCGTTATCGCTACACCGAGTGGGGCGACGACGCTTCCAAAGGCGTCGAGCTGTACGACCACGCGAATGATCCCAAGGAATACACCAACCTCGCAAAGCACCCGACCGCGGAGCAAACCGCGATGATGAAAGAGATGAAAGCGATTCTCGATCGCGAGGTGCACGTGAAGGACGGCGACGTCGCCTCCCCCAGCGGGGATTGAAGCACAACGCGTCTTCGTCTCACTCGGTAGCTGGGGGTACCAGATATACGAAAGGCAGACGAATCGTGTCGAAATCGCTCACTCGACGCATGTTCATCGGTTCCACCGCCGCCGCGCTCGCCGCCGCTCAGCTTGCGGCGGCGCCTTCGGAGAAAGAAGCGGCATCGCCCGCGCCCGCGTCGTCTTCACCCGCAACCAAGCCTCGCCGGCTCAACGTCGGCCTGATCGGCGTCGGCGGGCGGGGGATGAACCACGTGCAGGAGGTTTCGAAGATCGACTCGGCCAACGTGGTCGCGCTGTGCGATGTCGATGCGCTGACGCTCGTGACGGCTGCGCGGATGATTAAGGACGCGAAAGTCTTCACCGACTTCCGCGACATGCTCAAGCTGCCGGGACTCGACGCGGTGCTTGTCTGCACGGCGGATCACACGCACGCGGTCATCACCGCCGCCGCGCTGCGCGCCGGAAAACACGTCTACTGCGAGAAGCCGCTGTGTCACACGATCCAGGAGACGCGCGCGATCGTCGAGCTGGCGAAGGAAACCAAGCTCGTTACGCAGATGGGCATCCAGATGCACGCCAGCGAGAACTACCGCCGCGTCGTCGAGCTGATCAAGTCCGATGCGATCGGCCCGGTGCACGATGTGCACATCTGGCACAACCGCACCCGCCGTCCGCACAGCGAAGAGATCTGTCCGCCGCCGGCGGAGCTGAACTATGACCTCTGGCTCGGACCCGCCGCGATGCGGCCGTTCAAGCGGGGTTTCCATCCGTACTCCTGGCGGCATTGGTGGGCGTTCGGCAACGCGCAGCTCGGCGATCAGTCGTGCCACTTCCTCGACCTGGTCTTCTGGTGCCTCGATTTGAAATACCCGACCAGGATCACCACCCATGGCGAGCAGCCGCCGTCGGAGGAGATGGTGAACAACTATCTCACCGCGGAGTTCGAGTATCCCGCGCGCGGCAACCAGCCGCCGGTGACCATCCACTGGTACGACAATCCCAAGAAGCCGGCGGATCACGCGAAGTGGAATCTCGATCCGAAGCTGGCGGACGAGGGGATCATGTTCGTCGGCGAAAAAGGAATGCTCTGCACGAACTACACCGATCGCGCGCTGCTGCCGGCGGAGAAGTTCAAGAACTTTACACCGCCGCCGCAGTCGATCCCCAAGAGTCCGGCTCATCAGCGCGATTGGGTCGAGGCGTGCCTGGCGAACGATCCGGCCAGGGCGAGCGCGCCGTTCAGCTACGGCGCGCTGATGACCGAGACGTCGATCCTCGGCACGCTCGCGTATCGCGCCCGCAACGGCGAGCCGCTGGAGTATGACGGGGAAAAGATGCGCTTTCCGAACTGTCCGGAGGCGGAAAAGTTTCTGGGCTATCCGTACCGCGCCGGCTGGACGCTGTAGCGGTTGGACCGTGGCACGGGCGCCTCGCCCGTGAATTCGGGGCTATAGCCGCTGTCGCGCGGGCGAGGCGCCCGTGCCACGAATCAAAACGACATGATCATGACTTGCACTCCGCCGCGTGCTTGCGGAGGAGTTCTTGAGCCCATTTCTCTCGACCGGTGGCGCGCAGTCGATCGAGGTAGGCGGTGAGATTTCCGCAGGTGTGGAAAGGCCCGCCTTCGCGGAGCACCGTCCACATCGGATCGATGCCGTGGGTGGCGGTCCGCATCATGTCGGCGTGCCATTGGTCGAGCATCGAGAGAGCGCGCGAAACGATCTCGGGTTCGTCCGGCGCAAGATCGTGTTGTTCGTGCGGATCGTTCGTCAGGTCGAAGAGCATCACGTCGCCGAAGCAATGATAGCCGTCATGGTAGGAGCGGATCGCCAGGTAATCGTCGAATCGCACGCTCCGCTGGCAGCTCCACGCGCCTTGCGACAGGACGAGGTAGTCGCGGCCCTCTTCTCTTCCGGCTGCGAACGCGCCGGCGAAGCTGCGGCCGTCCCAGTTTTCGGGAACGGTTCCGCCCAGCAGCTCGATCATCGTCGCGGCGAAATCGACGTGATAGTGCAGCGCGCGATCGACGCGCGAGGGCTCGGGCATCGGCTGTCGGGTATCGGGTTTGGGCGCCGCTTCCGATACCCGATCCGTCACGCCCGGCCATTTCACGATCAGCGGCACGCGATTGGTGATCTGGTCCGCGGTCTGATGATCGCCGTAGATGTTCAGCTCACCCAGGTTTTCGCCGTGGTCGGCGGAGATGATGATCGCCGTCTCCTCCAGCACGTTGGCGTCCGCCAGCGCGTTGAGGAGCTTGGCGATGTGAGCATCCGCGTAGCGCGTCCCCGCGTCATAACCGTCGAACATGCGGCGGACCTGCTCCATCGAATCGATCTTCGTCGGCTGTTTCTCCCACTTGCCGTAAGGCTGATCGTCATACCCGACGACCTCGCGCGCCGAGTGCGGCCCGACGCCGTTCCAATGCGCCTGCCGGACGTCCTCGCTCAGCCACGCCGGCAGCGGCGAATCCTTGAAGGGCGCGTAGAACTCATCGGGCGCGCGGTAGGGCGTGTGCGGGTCCCAGAAATTCACGTGAAGAAACCAGTTGTCGCCGGGCGCGTTGTCCTTCAGCCACTTGAGCGCAACCGGTGCAATCTCGTCGGCGCGTTCGAGCCCGCCCTTGCCGGTGTTGTAGATCTCGTTGAAGTTCGCGTACCAGTGCCACGCCGCATGCCGTTCGCCGAACGGGCTGACGGTGACGGTGCGCATCCCGCGCTCTCGCAGGCAGAACATCCAGCCGGTGCGCGCCAGCGTGGTGCGGAAGCCGCGCTTCGGGCCTTCGACGAACGGATCGGCGGCGGTCCCGCCGTGGTTGATCACGCCGTTGTGAATCCCGAACCGGCCGGACCAAAGCGCCGTGCGGCTGGGCAGGCAGGGCGAATCCGAGACGTAATAGTTGTCGAAGCGCACGCCGGCGGCGGCGATGGAGTCGATCGTCGGCGAGGTCGCGCGGTGATAGCCGTAACAGCCCAGGTGATCCGGACGCAGCGAATCAATGTCGATGTACAGAATCCTCATCCCTTAACCGCTCCACTTGCTAATCCCGCGATGAAATCGCGCTGCAGTATGAAAAACAGGATCGCCACCGGCAGGATCGACAGCAGTGTCCCCGCCATCAGCGCGCCGTACGGCGTGATGTAGCTCGGCTGGCCGATCATGTTGGTCAGCCCGATCGGCAGCGTGTACTTCGTCTGCGTCTGCAGCACGATCTGCGGCCAGAGGAAGGAGTTCCACGCGGACATGAAGCTCAGCAGCGTGAACGCGCCGATCATCGGGCGCACGATCGGCAGCGCCACTTCCCACCACAGCCGGATCTCGCTGCACCCGTCCACCCGTCCCGCCTGCAGCAGCTCGTCCGGCACCGTTTTCATCGCCTGCATGAAGAGGAAAATCCCAAAGACGCTCACCGCGCCCGGAACGATGATCGCCGCATAGCTGTCCAGCCAGCCGATCTTGTACATCAGCTCGTAACTGCTCGGCAGCAGCACCTGCGACGGCAGCATCATCGTCGCCAGCATCAGCAACATCAGCGGCTTCTTTCCGGCGAACTGATATTTCGCCAGCGCGAACCCGCCGATGCTGCTGAGCGCGACCACCAGCACCGTGTTGCACGATGACACGAACAGCGAATTCAAAAGCCACTGGCCGAATTGCTCCTTCTCGAACAGCCAGGTGAAGTTCGACCACGTCAGCCGTTTCGGCTCGCTCCACGGCAGAAACGTGTAGGTGAACATGTCCTCGTGCCGTTTGAACGTCGCGCAGATCAACCAGAAGAACGGGACCAGGCTGATGATCGCCAGCGCCGCGATCACGACGTGCAGCACAATCGAGCCGATGATCTGCGCGATCGACCTGCGCGGCTGATAAACATCCGTCTGCGGCGGCGGAAGCGCCGGCAGCGGGGGGGGCGGGGCGGCGCCGGGCGGCTCGTAGTTCAACACGCCCGTCTTGCTCACGACGCCGCCTCCTCGCGAACGTGCGTCACGCGAAGCTGGATCAGCGAGACGACGAAGATGATCAGCACCAGCATCCACCCGATCGCCGACGCGTAGCCGATGTCGCCCGCCTCGAAACCCATCTGGAAGAGGTACATCACGATCGTGATCGCGTAGTTCGTCCACACGCCGTAGAACAGAACGTACGGCAATTCGAAGAGCTGGTACGAGCCGATCGTCCCGACCAGGATCATGAAGATCAGCACCGGGCGGATGCCCGGCATGGTGATGTGCCAGAACTGATGCCATTTGTTCGCGCCGTCCACTTGGGCCGCTTCGTAGAGCTCGCGATCGACCGATTGCAGCGCGGCCAGAAAATAGATCATCGCGTAGCCGATGCTGATCCACAGCGCCGCGAAGACGACGGCGGGCATGGCCAGCTCCGGCTTGGCGAACCAGTTCAATTCCGTGCCGACGAACGGCAGCACCAGTCCGATCGCCTTGTTGATCAGCCCGTGCCGCTGCGCCAGCAGCATGCTGAAGATCACCGCGACGAAGACGTTGCCCACCAGGTGTGAGGAGAAGAACGCGAAGCGGAAGAAGTTGCGGAACTTCACCCGCCGGCTGTTCAGGATCACCGCCAGCGCCAGCGAAATCGGGATCTGCAGCGTCAGGAACATGACGGTGAAATAGGTGGTGTTCGCGACGGCGGCGAGGAAGAGCTTGTCCTTGAAGAGAAACAGGTAGTTGCCGAAGCCGACGTACTGCATCTGGCGCGGCCCGGCGGTTTTGTAGAAGCTCAGCACGATGCTGCGGCACAGCGGGTAGAGCAGGAAGCAGCAGAAGAGGATGACGAAGGGGGAGATGAACAGGTACGGCGCCGCACGGTGTTGCCAGCGCCACCAGCGCTCGCGCCGCCGCTCGCGCGCTGCCGCCGCCTCGACCTCGCGCGCGGATCGCGTCTCGTCGCCGGCCGCGACCGTCACGAGTCGATCCTCCACTGCTTCATCCGCGCGCGAAGGTCGTCGGCGATCTCAGCGCACCACTGCTTGCACGCGGGCTCCAGTCCCGCATCGGCGCCATGATCGTCGACGTAGCGCACCGCGCGGGCGACCGCTTCATTCAGCGCCATGTTGGCGATGCCGGACGCCGGCGTGACGTAACGACGCGGGATCATCGGCGCCAGTTGCGTGAACAGCTCCTGCGCCATCTGCTTCGGCAGG
>JAICTV010000206.1 GCA_025936175.1 Phycisphaerae bacterium | reverse complement strand
GGTCCGGGCGGCAAGAACATCAAAGCCCTCCAGGCCGACACCGGCGCCAACGTCGATATCGAAGACGACGGCACCGTCTACATCTCCTCGGTCGATTCCGCCGGCGCCGAGCGCTGCCGCGACATCATCGAGGCGATGACCGCCGAGGTGAAGGTCGGCAAGATCTACAACGGCAAGGTCGTCAGCATCAAAGATTTCGGCGCCTTCGTCGAGATCGCGCCGGAGACCGATGGTTTGTGCCACGTCTCGGAGCTCTCCGACAAGTACGTCGATCGCGTGGACGACATCGTGGAGATGGGCCAGGAGATCAAGGTCAAGGTCCTGCTCATCGACGACCAGGGCCGCATCAAGCTCTCGCGCAAGGCGGCGATGCAGGAGCTGGGCGAGAGCGATCCCGAGCCCGTCGGCGCCCCCGCCGGCGGCGAAGGCGAGGAAGGCGAAGGTCATCGCGATCAAGGCGATCGTCCCCCGCGCCGCGAAGGCGGCGGTGGTGGCGGTGGCGGTGGTCGTCGCGGAGGTGGCGGCGACCGCGGACCGCGCCGCGGCGGAGGTGGTGGTGGTGGCGGCGGTGGTCGCGACCGCGGACCGCGCCGCGATTAACGCTCGACGTTCGATCCCAAGACACAAACCCGGCGTGCCCACCTTCGGTGGGCACGTCTTTTTCATTCCTGTAGGATCCGACCAACCGTGACGCGCGACGAGCAGCTTCGCATCTCCGACATCTCCAAGTCCTTCGGCTCGACGCTCGTCCTCGACCATGTCCACGCGTCCGTCGAGCGCGGCGAATTCATTACGCTGCTCGGACCGTCGGGATGCGGGAAGACCACGCTCCTCCGCATCATCGCGGGCCTCGAACGCGCAGACGAAGGAACGATCGTCCTCGACGGCGCCGATCTCCTTCCGCTCCCCGCCAACCGCAGACCCCTCAACATGGTCTTCCAGAACTACGCCCTGTTCCCCCACCTCAACGTCTTCGACAACGTCGCCTTCGGCCTGCGCATCCGCCGGATTGCTGAATCCGAGGTGATGACGCGGGTCCGCGCCGTGCTCGACATGATCCAACTCGCGCCGCTCGCGATGCGCCGCACCAGCCAACTCTCCGGCGGCCAGAAGCAGCGCGTCGCGCTCGCGCGGGCGCTGGTGAACGAGCCCGCCCTGCTGCTGCTCGATGAGCCGATGTCGGCACTGGATGCCAAGCTCCGCGCGGAGGTGCGCGTCGAGCTGCGCCAGCTCCAGCGCCGCCTCGGCAAGACCTTTGTCCTCGTCACGCACGATCAGGACGAGGCGATGACGGTCTCCGATCGCATCCTCGTCATGAACGGCGGAAAGATCGAGCAGGCGGGACCGCCAAGCGAAGTGTACGACCATCCCTCAACGCGCTTCGTCGCCGAATTCCTCGGCGCCGCAAATCTGATCGACGCAACGCGAACAGAGAACGGCGTAGAGACGTGTTACGGACCATTGAAGCTTTCGCGCGGTCCCTCATGGGAGCGCGGGACGCTTGCGATCCGCCCGGAGCGCATCCGCGTCAGCGCTGGTGAACCAGCCCCCAATCGCTTGCGTCTTCGCGCCAGAGACGTCGTCTATCGGGGAGACCACTTCGACGTTTTCCTCGAACCTGGAAATCTGAGGATGTGGTGCGAATCGTCGAACGCGCTCCGCGCGGGTGATGAAGTCGCGATCGAGCTTCCCCCGGAGCACCTGGAGGTGCTGCGTGACTGAGAGCGCGCGCGATCGATCCGGTTCTTCGCTCCGCTCAGGCGCCGGCGTCGCGGGTGCAATCGGTTGGATCGCGCCCGGGGTTCTCTGGTTGCTGCTGTTTCTCGGAATTCCCAGCGTCCTGCTTCTCGCGCTGGCGTTCGCGACGCGCGGATCGTATGGGGAAATCCTCTGGACTCCGACGTTTCACAACTTCAAGAAGCTCGCGGGGTTTGGAATCTTCGGATGGTCTTCGGATTACCTGTGGATCACCGCGCGAACCCTCTGGATCGCACTGGCCACCACGCTCGCGTGCATCATGGTCGCGTATCCGATCGCCCTCTTCGTCGCCGCGCGGCAGCCGCGCTGGCGATCGTTCTGGCTCCTCGTGCTGATGATCCCCTTCTGCACGAATCTCGTCGTTCGCACCTACGGCTGGCAGCTTGTCTTCTCCCTCGTTGGCAAGAGCGCGATCTATCCCGGGCCGCTCGCGGTTTACATCGGCATGATCAGCAGCAACCTCTCGTTCGCGGTGCTGCCGATCTACACCAGCGTCGAGCGCATCGACTGGTCGATCGCCGAAGCCGCGCGCGATCTCTACGGCTCGCGCTGGACCGTCTTCCGTCACGGCATCCTGCCGCAAACGATTCCCGGTCTCGCGGTCGCCGCGATCATCACGTTCATCCCGTGCCTGGGGATGTTCGTCGTGCCGGATCTTCTGGGCGGCGGGCGTTACCTGCTGCTGGGCAACCTGATCCAGCAGCAGTTCGGCCCGAGCCGCGATTTTCCCTTCGGCGCGGCGCTCAGCTTGACGCTGATCATCGCGACGCTGATCGCGCTGCGCCTTTACCGCCGTCCGGCGGAGGAGGCGGGGTTGTGAACGTTCCCACCCGTGCGCGAATCCCAGGCAACTGTCATCCTGAGCGGACTTCGACGAGCTCAGTCGGGTCTTACTCCGCGAAGGATCTGCGCGACCATACCCAGATGCTTCGGAGTACCTCAGCATGACACGCGCGGCGACGTCTCACGTGAACGGTGTCGTGACCGCCGTCGGCGTCGCGCTGCTCTACCTTCCACTCCTCGCCGTCGCGGTGCTCTCGTTCAACCGCTCGCGCTTCGGCGTCGGGTGGCAGGGGTTCACGATCGACTGGTACGCGCGCGTGCTGCACGATGAAGTCGTGATGCGATCGGCGTGGAACACGCTGCTGCTCGCCGTCGGCTCGACGGCGCTTTCGACGCTGCTCGGGACGATGCTGGCGCTGGGCATCGCGCGTTACCGCTGGCCGCGGCGGATCGAGCACGCTCTGGCGACGCTGATTCACCTGCCCATCGTCACGCCCGACATCATCTTCGCCGCCGCGCTGGTCGTCGCGTTTCGAGCGCTGCGGGCGCTGACGGGGCTGTTCGAGCTGGGCCTTGAGACGATGATCATCGCGCACGTGACGTTCCAGATCTCTTTCGTCGCCCTGGTGGTCCGCGCGCGGCTGGAAACGATCGGGCCGGAGATCGAGGAAGCCGCCCGCGACCTCTACGCCGGCACGTTCGACCTCGTCACCAAGATTCTTCTGCCGCTGATCCGGCCCGGCATCGTCGCCGGCGCGCTGCTCGCCTTCACGCTCTCGCTGGACGATTTCGTGATCAGCTTCTTCACGTCGGGGCCGGATTCGGTGACGCTGCCGATCTACATCTTCTCCTCGCTCAAGCGCGGCATTTCCCCGGAAATCCACGCGATTTCGACTATCATCTTTACCGTCACCGCGATGCTCGCCGTCGCGCTGCAATCGCTCACGCGAAAGTGTGAAACATGAAATCCGCCGTCTGCCTTCTCTGTGTCCTCTCTGCTCTGTGTGGTTCGATTGCAAACGCCGCCGAGATCAAGCTCCTCACCTGGTCCGACTACATCGACCCCGAGATCCCGAAACAGTTCGAGCAGAAGACCGGCATCGCCGTGAAGATCGACGTCTACGAAGAGACCGAAGCGATGATGGCCAAGCTGCAGGCCGCCGGCGGCGACAGCCAGTACGACGTCGTCGTCGTCACCGATCACGCGATTCCTGTGCTCGCCAAGCTCGGGCTGATCCGAAAGCTTGATTTGCTGAAGATCCCCAACGCGAAAAACGTGGACAAGCAGTTCGTCTCGCCACCGTACGATCCGAAGGGCGAGTACAGCCTGCCCTATCAATGGGGCACCGTCGGCATCATCTATCGCAAGAACCTCGCGGGCTTTGAGCCGAGCTGGAAGATGATCTTCGATCCCGATCACGTCGCGCCCGGCCGCGTGCTGATGCTCGATTCCATGCGTGACACGATCGGCGCGGCGCTGAAGCTCAATGGCAGCGACGTCAACACGCGCAAGCCTGACGATCTTAAGAAAACGATGCAGACGCTGCTGACTGGCAAGCAGACGCCCAGGTTCATGGGCTTCGACGGCAGCCCCAGCGCGGCGAAGAAGGTCGCCTCCGGCGAGGCCGATCTGGCGATCGTCTACAATGGCGACGCGCTCAACGCGATGCGCGAAGACAAGAATCACGCGTGCGATTACGTCGTGCCGGACGAGGGATCGATTATCTGGGTCGATACGATGGTCGTCACGTCACACGCGCCCAACGCCGGCGGCGCGCATCAGTTCATCGACTACATCCTCGACGCCAACGTCGGCGCGCAGCTTTCGAACTACATCAATTACGCCACGCCCAACGCCGCGGCGATGCCGCGGATCAACGAGGAATCGCGCAGCAATCCGCGGATTTATCCGCCGGCGGATCAGATGAAGCGCTTGAGCTATCTCGAAGACGTCGGCGACGCGACGAGCGTGTACGACGAGGTCTGGACTGCGGCGAAGTCGCGGTAGTCAGAACAAAAGTGGCTTGGGCGTCTCGCTCGAGCATTCCGGCGGAGCGGCGCATTCAAAGAGCGGTTCGTGCCGCGAGCGCTCGGGCGTGACGCCCAAGCCACGTCAGTCGTCACGCCGACTTGAACGTGATCACCGCGATCTCCGGCGGGACGCAGAAGCGCATCGGCAGGATCGTCATCCCGATCCCGCGGCTGATGAACACGGGACATGCCGGCCCCTGCACGAGACCCGACGCGTACTTCTGTCCGTAGCGGGACGGGACGATCGGTGTGCCGAGCCCGGGGATCCAGATTTGCCCGCCGTGCGTGTGGCCGCAGAGCATCAGATCGACGCGCAGTTTGGAGGCGACGAAGCCGCTGTCCTCGGCCGCGTCGGGGTTGTGGCTGAGCAGGATGCGCGGCACGTCCTCCGGCACGTGATTGAGCGCGCGGTTGAAGTCGGCGACGTCTTCCATGTAGTCGCCGACGCCCGCGACGCACAAACCGCTGTCGCGCTCGCGCGTCAGCGTACGGTCGGCGGTGAGGAAGATGCGATCGTTGTCGATGAGCGGGATGCGCATGTTGGCAAAAGCGCGCTTGCTTGCCGGTCCGCCTTCCCACCAGTCGTGATTGCCCAGCGTCGCGAGCACGCCGATCCTGGCGCGCAGCCGCGACAGCTCGCGCACGACCGGTTCGATGTAGCGCGCCGAGCGATGGACGTAATCGCCCGTCAGCAGGATCAGGTCCGCTTCCAGCTTGTTGGTCGCCGCGATGACGTCGCGCACGTAATCGACCGAGAGGTTGGGGCCGAGGTGGATGTCCGTGAGTTGCGCGATGCGAAGACCATCCAGCTCGCGCGGCAGGCCGCGCAGCGGATAGGTCCGATTCGTCACCGAGAACCAGCGCGACTCGATAAGCATCGAATAGCTGGCCAGCCCCGCGGCGCCGGCGACGGCGAGCTGGCCGCTGCGGGCGATGAACCGGCGGCGCGACGTAATCTCTTCACGTGGCTTGGGCGTCTCGCCCGAGCGCTGGAGCGGAGCGGCATCCGCACGGAGCGGCTCAAGCCGCGGTTGCTCGGGCGAGACGTCCAAGCCTCGTTTTGACGGCGGGAACAAGAGTCGCAGCGCGATGCGGAGCGCCACCGCCCAGATGACCGCGTTGACGATCACCATCACCACCCAGACTCCGCCGGTGGTGTAGTGACCGTCGCGCAGGTGGGCCTTGGAGACGAACGCGTATCCGGGAAACTCCAGAACGGCGGCCAAAGAAGTGACGGCGGTGAAGAAAGTCGGAAACCAGCCTCTGGCGGTGAGCGGCGCGACGAGCCAGTCGGCCGCGGTCACATAAATCGTCACCGCCGCCGCCGCCCAGAGGGCAAATCGTTTTTGACTTGAGAACTGCCTCATCCTGTCCCATCTACGTCGGCTGTTCGTGCAAAGCCCTACATTTCGTGCGCAAATCGTGCCGATGTACCAGTAATCCGAACCGCCGAAAGCGTCGGCTGCGCGTCGGACCCGGCGTGACGTAAGTCCTTTTGTACAAGCGGGCCTTGCAACCATGCGCTTGGGCCGTTACAGTTTCGGACTTGGCTCGCCAAGGGCCAACCGCCGCCGGTTTTCCCGCTTGGGACGTTCATCGGCAGCGGTCCTGTTTTACAACCTCGTTTAACCTAAGCCCGCATGGCGCATTCGGCTTCTTGGCCGCCGGGGTGTCGCACCGGGCTGAGTATAAGGATTTGCGGTTTGCGATTTTCGATTTGCGATTGATCGACAGTACTCGCCCACCTGCCCTTCAATCGCAGATTGCAAATTGAAAATCGGCAATTAGATATCATGGCTCAGCAGTCGCAAGCAGAACTCGTCAAAGGCCTGGTGGACGCCGGCGTCCACTTCGGCCATCGCGTTTCCCGCTGGAACCCCAAGATGGCTCCGTACATCCACGGGAAACGCAACATGATCCACCTGATCGACGTCCGCGAAACGATGAAGGGATTGCTTCTGGCCAAGCGCCTCATCCAGCAGACCGTCGCCTCGGGCAAGGACGTGCTCTTCGTCGGCACCAAGCGCCAGGCGCGGCACGCGATCGAGGAAGAGGCAAAGCGCTCGGGCATGCACTATGTCGCCGAACGCTGGCTCGGTGGCACGCTCACCAACTTCCGCACCATTCGCGCACGCCTCAACCGCCTCGACGAACTCGAAAAGCTCTGGGAAACCGGTCAGATCGAAACCTATTCCAAGAAGATGAAGGCCACCCTCGGCCGCGAGATGGAGAAGATCAAGGCCAACCTCGAAGGCATCCGCAAGATGGAGCGCATGCCGGGCGTCATGTTCATCATCGATACCCGCCGCGAGCACATCGCCGTCAAGGAAGCCAAAAAGCTCGGCGTGAAGACGATCGCGCTGATCGACACGGATTCCGATCCGGACCTGATCGACCTCCCGATCCCGGGCAACGACGACGCAATGAAGGCGATCGAGCTGATCACGCACGAATTGGCCGAGGCGGTCATCGAAGGCAAGTCCGGCCGCGGGATCGACAAGGGCGAAGGCGCCGCCGGCGAACAGCCGCGGCGTCGCAGCAGCCGCGCGAGCTTCCGCGCCGACGAAGGCGGCGCGCAGCAGGTCGAGATTCCGACCGAAGGCGGCCCCGTCGAGCACGCACCTGCCGAGCAGGCGCCGCAGGGCGAACCCGTCGCCGCTCAGTAACTTTTTCGTCCGCGACTCTTTTTTAAAAGCCAACGCAGCGCGGGCACCGTTCACCGACGGTGCCCGCTTTATCAAAAGGATCAGACGACATGGCAGACATTACCGCCAAGATGGTGAACGAGCTCCGCGCCAAGACCGGTCAGCCGATGATGGACTGCAAGAAGATGCTGGAAAAAACCGGCGGCGACATGCAGGCGGCGATGGAGGAGTTCCGCAAGAAAGGCGTCAAGGCATCGCTGCAGGAGCGCGCGGCCAGTGAAGGCCGCGTGCTCGGCGCCACCACCGACGACGGCAAGACCGCCGCCATCGTCGAGCTCAATTGCAACACCGACTTCACCGCCAAGAGTGAGCCGTTCATCAAGCTCGCAGCGAAAGCCGCACAGGCGCTGGCGCACAACCCGACGATCGACATCGCGCAGGCGACGGAAGTGAATTCCGCCGCGACCGAGCTCGCGCAGCAGACCGGCGAAAACGTCCGCGTCGGAAAGAGCGCCGTTCTCCAGGCCCCCGCCAACGGCAAGGCCGGGCTTTATCTCTACGGCATCACCGGAAAGATCGGCGTGATCATGTCGTTCACCGGCAACCCGAGCGAAGACCTGATCAAGCAGATCGGCGGGCACATCGCCTTCGCCCGCCCGATCGGGCTCACGCGCGCCGAAGTCCCGGCAGAACTGGTCGCCAAGGAAAAGGAATTCGCCGTCGAGCAGGCCAAGGCCACCGGCAAGCCCGAAGCGATCGCGGTCAAGATCGCCGAAGGCAAGCTCAACTCCTTCTTCGCCGAGCGCGTCCTGCTCGACCAGGAATTCTTCAACGCCCAGGTCTTCAAGGGCAGCGTGCAGAACTACCTCAAGCAAGCCGGCGTGACGCTGGAGAAGTACGTGCGGATCGAAGTCGGGCAAGGCTAGAACCGTGCACTGAGACGATTTACTGTAGGGGCGACGGCTGCGTCGCCCTTCTTCTTGTGGCGCGCCGTCATCGTGGTCGCGCGCGGAGAGGGAGCGACGGCGACGTTCGGTCGTCCACTGCGGGGCCCGTCATCCGATCGATCGGGCTGACCACTGCGATCGCCGGCTTGTTCATGACGTGCGTATAGACCATCGTGGTCTTCAAACTCGCGTGCCCGAGGAGCGTTTGCACTTGGCGGACGTCATAGCCGGCCTCCAGCACGTGCGTGGCGAAACTGTGGCGGAAGGTGTGCGCGGTGACGCGCTTGGAAACGCCCGCGACGATCGCGGCGCGGCGGATGGCGCGATCGACGCCGCCCGCATCTCCATGCCAGCGGAATCCGCGACCTTGCGTGTCGCGGCGGAGGCAGACGCTGGGAAACAGGAACTGCCAGCGCCAATCACGCTGCGCGTACGGGACTTTGTGCGCCAGCGCATCGGGCAGCGGCACGAAGCCCCCGCCGCGACGCACCTCCCGCTCGTGCAGCGCGCGGACGCGCCTCGCCTGCTGAACCAGCCGTCCGCAGAGCGATCGCGGCATCATCACGAGGCGATCCTTCTCGCCCTTGGCGGCGCGGATGACGATCTGCCCGCGCTCGAAGTCGAGATCGCGAAGCCGCAGCGTGCAACACTCCATGACGCGCAGTCCCGCGCCGTAAAGAAGCTCGACCATCAACCGGTGCGGTGAATGCGGCGGGATCGCCTCAATGATCCACCGCGCCTCGTCGGCGCTGAGCACGGTCGGCACGCGCACCGGGCGGCGGGATCGCTCCGCGTGGAAGCGGCCGAGATGATCGGCGCCCAGTTCATCGACCAACACGTGCTTGTAGAGGAACACGATGGCGCACACCGCCTGGTTCTGTGACGAAGCGCTGAGTTTGCGGTCGCGCGCCAAGTGCGTGAGAAATGCCTCGACATCTGCGGCGACCAAGTCGCGCGGGTGCCGCCAGCGGCCGTCGCGCCTGGAGAGGCGGAGGAAGTCGCTAATCCAGGCCTGGTAGCATTCGACCGTGCTGCGGGCGAGGCGCCGCCGCAGCGCCACATCGGCGACGCGTTGAAGCAAAGGCATGGCAAGCCTCCTTAACTCTAACCCGAACTTAACCCAAACCTACTGCGCACATGCCGCCGACGGCAAGACGGGATCTGGTTTTCAACAGGTGATTGTGGTGGCTAGACTAACCGCCGTTTGGCCGCGTCCCCCCCGCGGATGTTCCACGGCGAGGCGGGCCAGAGAATAGTGGTTATCCGGCAGAGCACGTCACCCGTGGGAGCATGGCACGACCGACGAATCATCCCGCGAACCGCAAACGTCGACGCCTCCGCACAGCGCTGACAATCGCATCCGCATTCGCCTTTTTGGTCCTTTGTGCTGACTGCATATACACGCGTTGGGGAACGCAAGAGATCATGTGGAACCGCGGCCGAACGCGCTATTGGGCAACGCCGGAACCCGCGGGAATCGCGTGCGTGAAGCAGACTTACACCGATACGATCCCACAGTGGGGCCTTGACGTGAATCTGGGTCTCGTGTGGGGCGACCAATACCGAAGTATGTTTGTCCCGGGCCTCGAACCGGACGCAGACCATCAATTGCTTGGTTTTCGGCTCCAGTCGTTTGCGGGGTCGGGAATGACCGACACGCGATTCCTGATCCCTTGGTGGTCCGTTCTGACAATCACGGGTATCGGCCCGGTGCTGTCGATGACATCGCGGATCCGTCACCGCAAGGCGAAAGTGCGGTCGTTGGCAACGCCGACTGCCGGATAACCCGCCAATGCAACGGACCGGAGCCGCGGTATAGTTTCTGTCGTTCGAACGCGGCTGGAGCGCGGCTCCGGCCGTTGATCGGCCCTACGTTATGCCAATGCAGAAGCGCTCGCCAACAATGTCCGCGCTGATACCGTACATCGGTCTTGCGGTT
>JAICTV010000005.1 GCA_025936175.1 Phycisphaerae bacterium | reverse complement strand
CGCCGCCGCAGCCGCGGGGTCGAAACCCATCAGCCGGTCCAGCATCGCCGCCGCCTGATAGCCCACCCCGCGCCAGTCGCAGGCGATGCTGCTGAGCGTCGGCGTCGTCTGATTGCAGATCAGCACGTCGTCGTCCACCCCGAGAACGGCCACGTGTTCCGGCACGCGCAGCGATAATTCGAAGCACGCGCGCAGCACGTTCCTGGCCAACTGGTCATTCGCGGCAAACACGGCCAGCGGACGCTCGCTGCGGCGCAGCCACGCGCATAGCGAAATCAGTTCGGCGTCGGTGGCGCCCGCAGCGGTCTTGCGGAACGGTGAAGCACACACGTCAGCAACGAACCCCTTGGCTTCGAGCTGGCGGACGAACCCCGCCTCGCGCTGGTGCGAAAATCGGACGCCGCGGGGGCCGTAGTAAGCAAAGCGGCGAAAGCCACAGGCGAGGAGGTGATCGGCCGCCAGTCGTCCGACGGCATCGTTGTCGACGGTGACGCGCGGAAGGTCCGAGCCGGCCAGCGAACTGCTCAGATTCACACAGGGAAGGCCGACGTGAGCCACCGCGCTTGCGTCGCGCTCGGTCTGAATGGCAGCGATGAACCCGTCGCCGCGCCAATCAGCCAGCTGCGCGAGGCAGTCACCGTCGCTGCCGCTGCCGGCGCCGCCATCGCAGTCGGTCCCGGAGAACGTCGTGAGGCTCCAGTCGGCATGCCGGACGGCCCAGTCGGTAATGCCGCGGACGATCTCGTGGAAGCGCCGGCTCCGCATGGGCACGGCCAGCGCGACGCGTCGGGTCGAGACCATCCTGGGCCCGACCCGCACCGGTGGCGAGTCAGGCAACTCGATGATGGGTTGCGACAGCACGAGAGACATGAGCGCTCCGATCTGCCGGCGACCACCAACAAGGCGCGCCGGCCCCGCCCACGACGACGTGAGGAGACTACGAGCCGCCCGGCGCAATCGAAAATGGACGGAGTGACAGTTTTCATATAAAATTTGACTGAAGGTCTAAACGATGCCCGACGACTATTTCGTCTATTTCCCGCAGGCGCCGTCGCGCGGCATCTGTCCGTGTGTCGCTACCGCCGCCGGCTTTACGCGGATTCTGCCCCACACCCCCTACCCGCCGCGCCGGCACCCCGTCGATCATCACTTCACATGGTCGAATGGGCGGGTGCTGCGCGCGTTCCAGATCATCTACATTCCGAGTGGCCGCGGCGCATTGCAATGCGGAGCGCAGCAAAAGCGGTACGAAATAGAGCCGGGAACGGTGTTCCTGTTGTTCCCTGGCGTCTGGCACCGATATGCGCCGGATATAAAAACTGGGTGGACGGAGCATTGGATGGAATGCACGGGCGCAGCCTTCGATCGCGCACTGAGACAGCGTGTGATTCATTGGGATCGGCCGGTGCTCCGCGTCGGCATTAGCCCTGACCTGATCGACGCGTTTCAACTGTGCCACCGATGGGCGCGGCGCGCCACTTCCGCGCGGGCGGCAGCCTTGGCTTCGCTCGGGCTTCACCTCCTGGCGGTACTGGACAACATCGTCTCAACCGACCGACCACCCGCGCGCGGCGACGACGTCATCCAGGAGGCGCAGGCGTTAATCACCGAGCGTTTTCAGGAGCGGCTGGACATGCGGGAATTGGCCGAGTCGCTCTCGGTGAGCTACTCATGGCTTCGTCAGACGTTCAAGGCACGGACGGGGCTCAGCCCCAAGCAGTTTCACCTTCAGATCCGTCTTCAGCGCGCGCAGGACCTGCTGGCCAACACCAGCAGATCGGTGAAGGAGGTCGCAGGAATCCTGGGGTTCGACTCGCCATACCATCTGTCGGCTCAGTTCAAGCAGCGGGTCGGGACAGCGCCGAGGGAATGGCGACGTCAGGTCTCAGCGCGTAGCCGTCATGCACGCGAGGCGTCGTGACGTGGGCGCGCGTCGCGACCTCAATGCGCCGCCGCGGAATGGGCGCCGACGTAGTTGCCGTACCCCACCACCACCGTCGAAAAGATAAGCGTGAAGATCCCCAGCGCCACCAGCACGCGCGTGCGCCGGCTGGTGCCGGCCCACTCGTGGAGCATGATCCCCCACAGCGTGGAGAACAGGATGATGCTTGCCATGTGGAGCGTCCAGCTCGAGAAGTCGTATTTTCCCATCTTCGTCTGGCCCATGCTGTAGAAGAAGAATTGGAGATACCAGATCACCCCGGCGGACGCGGACAAGGCGTAGTTCGCGGCAAGCGGCGCGTTGCCCTCCGCTCGCGCGTATTGGTGGCCGGTGCGATTCCTTGCATTGAGGACCACGCACCAGATGAAGTTGGTCGTAAATCCGCCCAGGAGCACGACCACGAGCACCGGAAGGTTCTGCCACAGCGCCGAGCGCCCGCCGGCCGCGAGGTGTGCCGCGGCGGAGTCGCCGATGGGCTTTCCGGCGGCCAGCCCGTAGGCGAAGCACGCGCTCATCACGCCGGCGAACGTCGCGACGATGAGCCCCTTGACGAAGTTGAACTCTGAAATCACCTCGCGCTTGTGTTCCTGCGTCAGTTCCCGTTCCTTCGACACGCCCGCCATTCCACTGAACACGATCCCGATGAGACAGACTCCGACGCCGAGCACGACGATCTGGAGCGCCCGATCGTGCGTGACGCGGGCAAGTTCCCCGGAAAACAGCGGCGGCACCAGGGTGCCGAAAGCGGTGCACAATCCCAGCGCCAGCGCGTACCCCAGCGCAATGCCGAGGTACCGCATCGACAGTCCGAAGGTCAGCCCGCCGACGCCCCACATCACGCCCCAGAAGTACACCAGCGCCAGAGTGCGGCCGGAGGTCGCGGACAAGACGGACCAGAGGTCTGGCACCAGGAGGGCCGCCAGGACGATCGGCGCCAGGATCCAACTGAACACGCCCGCGATGAGCCAGTACGTTTCCCAGGCCCATCCTTTCACTCGCTTGAACGGGAGGTAAAAGCTCGCCGCCGCGAGCCCGCCGATCCAATGATAAATCAACCCAACGAACGGGTTCGCATCCACAAGTGCATCCTCGTCTGAATTGCCGGGCTGCCTCGTTCTTTGGCGAGGCTAGCAGACTTGCACGCATTCCACGTCGAGCAGCGACGCGAGCTTCTCGAGCTTCCCCGAGATGTGCCCGACGCCAACGGCGCAGTGATGCGCTGGGCCGTGCGCGTTCCACTCGTTGACAAACCGGCGCGCTCCGACGGGAAAACGGTAGCGGCTGTTGGTGTTGCCGATCTCGAGGATCGGACCCGGCACGCTCTCGCCTTGCGCGACCAGAAGCGCGAGCGACCCGTCCACCTTCTCCACGACGGAGAGCAGCGTCACCGGCCCGTGCTTGACCGACATCTCGACGCTCAAACCCCGACCCACCTTCCCGTGATACACCTTGAGCGGCCGGACCTTGGTCTTGCCCTGTGCAATCGCGATGTGTCCGGGTCCGTCATGTCCCATCAGGACGACGTCGTCGTTGAAGTCCATGGCGTAGTATTCGGTGAAACTGCCGCCGGCGCCGAAGCTGTCCGTGATCTTCATCGCCTGCGCGTTCTTCACCTCGTATTCGCCGGCGACGGGGATTCCGCGCGCGGTCAGCAGCGAGTTGCCGAGGATGATGGAGCTGATCGCGTCCTCGTTCGCGTCGCTGCCGGTGCCCATGTGGTAGTAGGCCATCGAGCCCAGGTCGTGCACTTCGACGAGCCGATCGAGCGCGACGCTGGTCCGCGCGGCGCGCGCCAATTCCTCCGGCGGACAGTCCGGCTGCACGTCGAACATGTCGTGGAACAGAGCGACGCGGTCGCGGATCTGCGCGTCGCTCACCCTCGTCCGCAGGTCCGCCAGCTCTTCGACTTCCAACATCTCCACATGGCCGCCGAAGTAAGCGCACTGGCGGGTGACGTCGGTGTAGATGTCCAGCATCCCGCCGTAGTAGTGCCCCATTAGCCCGAGCCGGTTGTGTGACATGATGCCGGCGACGCGCACCGCATCGATCCAGTCTTCCACCTCGTTCCAGCACTCCGGGTCGTCGTGCAACATCCCGGTGATCTGGTGGAAACGGATCCGTGCTCGGCTGAAGACGTTGGCAATCTCCGGGACCGGACAGGCGGCGCAGTGGGCGAGCCACTCGCCGGTCATCCGCGTGCGATCGCCCATCCGGTTGAACGACGCGTAATCGATCGCCGCCGCCGGCTGGAGGTTCAGGATGATTACCGGCACTTTGGCGCGCTGCACGACCGGCAGCACGGTCGATGACAGCGCGTACGTCGTCACGTGAAGGAAAATGACGTCCACGTCCGCCTGACGGAACTGATGCCCGGCGTCGAAGGCCTTTTGCGGCGTGTCGATCAATCCAAGATTGACGATTTCGACGCCCGGCCGTGCCAGCTTCCGCTCGACCTCGCGCAGGTGCGACACCAGCCGCTCCTTCAGGCCAGTGAACTGGGGCCAATAAGCCTCCAGCCCGATCCCGAACAAGCCGACTTTGGTGATGTACATGCCGGCCTCTGCTCCTTCGTCGAGTGCCGAGTCAACTCTGCGCGACCGGCAGTTGTTCAACTTGAGCCGGCTCGATCAGCCGGTCGTAGGCGGACTCCCGGCGGCCGGGCTGGATCTCCATCGCCTGCGATGCTCCGCTGGCAAGGAACGTACTGCCCGGCGGTCCGCCGCCGGCGGGTGCCGCGAAGTGCGAGTCGATGATGAAGTAGTCGTCTCCATCGATCCGCCCGCTGTAGTCGAAGTCGCCGATAGAATAGCCACTGTTCCCGGCGCGGAAGTTACTATCGATGGCGAAGTAGTCGTCTCTGTAATCTCCTTCATAGCTGAAGGGTGGCGTGTAGAAATCTTGTCCGCCGTTGTACGTCGTGTTCCATGACGTGCCGCTGGTGGTTTGCCCGTCAAAGTCGAGGTAAATGACCTTGCTCGCGCTGGCATGGCTGTGGAGAAGGAAGGTTTGATCGATGGGGAACGGCGGCGCGGCAGCGACGCTGTCGGCGGCGGCAACCGGCTCCGGATCGACGACCGGCAGGCAGGCGATTGCCGTGAGCGCACCGCCGGAAAACAGGGCGCGACCCTCGAGGTATTCGAGGCGGACTCGCCCCTTTCGGTCTGCTCTACCAGCCATCTCTACTTGACACCTCGTTTGCTAAGTTACTCCACAATTGAGGCGCGCGTTCGACTCATGCGTGCCGAAAACGAACCAAATTGCGCAATGGGGTCAAATGAGTCCAAACCGTCTGCAATCTTGTATACTATTTTAGGAGCTCGTGAGGGGAATCCATCGCCAACAAGAGGAGAGAGTGAAGCCAATGACAAAGCTGAAAGTTTCGCCGCGCGCTTACGCGGCGATCGCGTTTGCCGTCGCCTCTGCGTCCGCGACTGCGTTTGCGCAGAGCACACCCGAGGTGGTTTGGAACAATCTGACCAGCGGCAACTACAACACCGCCGCGAACTGGACGCCCAACGGCATCCCGAGCAACGCCGCGCTGCAATTCCTTGAGATCGGCAATGGCGGCACGGCCATCGTGGACGGTGTGGCGACCTACGAAGGCGCCCTTCTTCACCTGGGCCTGCGAAACGGGGAGACCGGCAACCTGCTGATCAGCGGCGGCACGATGAACCTCGGGGAACTGCACGTCGGCGGTCGCCAGACCATCCCGACTAACTTCCTCGACTGGACCGCCGGCACCACCCTCAACTCCGGCGGCTCGGGCTTTGTCATCCAGTCGGGTGGAACGGTGAACGTCACCTATGCGGGCGTTTCAGATCCTCCCACGCAAAGTCTCTACATCGGCGAGGGCGGGCTTAGCACCGGCAACACCGCCGTTGGCAACTACCAGCTCACCGGCGGCAATCTGAACGTCGGCGTCGCCACGACCGATCAGATCGTCATCGGCAGCGGCGTCGGCGCGCAGGGCACGTTCGACCAACAGAATGGGAGCGTCGCTTCCGCCGGCAGCGTCATCGTCGGGCGGCGCGGCGCGACCGGCATCTACACGATGTCGGGTGCGACTTCGACGCTGACGGCGGCGACCGACTTGCTCATCGGCGACGGTGAGAGCAACGCCGCCATTACCGGCACCGCCGGCTCATTCGACCAGAGCAACGGCAACGTCAGCAGCACCCTCTCCACCGGTGTCGGGCTCAACGGCGGCAGCGGCACCTACACGATCAACGGCGGCTCGCTCACCTCCAACACCACGCTGTCCGTCGGCCTCGGCGGAAGCGGCAGCTTCACTCAGGGCAATACCAGTTCCAATCCGAACGTCCCGGTCGTCGTGAAGACGAACATGAACGTCGGCCTCACCTCCACGACCTTCGCGGGCACCGGCAGCTACACGCTGAACAGCGGATCGCTCACCGTCGGAACCACCACCGCCCATAGCCTGACCATCGGCAGCGGTGTCGGCGCTGTGGGGACTTTCACGCAGAAGAGTGGCACCAGCGTTTCCGTCCCCGGCACGATCAACATCGGCAATGGCGGGAGCGGCTCCGACAACGCTTATAACATGGCGGGTGGCACGCTCAGCGTTTCGATGCTTTTCGTCGGCGGCTCGGGCGGTTCGACCGTTGGCAAAGGCACATTCACCCAATCCGCCGGCGATGTAACCGTCACCAGCAACTTGAACATCGGCGCCGGTTCCAACGCCGGGATTAACGGAACCTACAACCTCAATGGCGGAACGCTCAGCCTCAACAAGACTGCCGCCGGCAACCAGACCATCCTGGCCATCGGCAACAGCAGCGCCGCTGCCGGCGGAACCGGCACCTTCATCCAGGACGGCGGCGACCTTGATCTCAACATGCGCAGCGACCGGACGGATTCGATCATCGACATCGGCCGCGGGGGCAGCGGCAACTTTAACGCCTCCGGCACCTACACCCTCAAGAACGGCAACCTCGATACGATGTGGTTGCGCCTCCAGACCAACGCCAACAATCGCGCCAATTTCGAGGGCGGAACCTCGACGATTGCCACCAACTTGCAGGTCAGCGGCGGCATCGCGACCTTTTCCGCCGGCACGCACAACGTCAGCGGAACCACCAACCTCGCCGGCTCGGGGCTGCTCGAGGTCTCCGGCGGCACCGTCACGTTCGGTGGTAACATCGCGCTTGCTAACACCAGCACCCTGCATATCTCCGGCGGGACGACGTCCATCACCGGCACCACCTTCAGTCTCGGTTCGGGGACGACCCTCCGCACCGGCGTGCCCGTCACCATCCCGGGGCAGTTTCGCATTGGCAACTCCACCGTTCAGGTGGACGCGGGCGAGTTGAAGTTTACAGGCGAGGTCTTCTCCGACTTCGGCCGTACCCTGGTCAAGACGGGACCCGGAACCCTGACGATGACCGGCACGCAGACTCACACCGACACCGCGGGCAGCGCCCTTACCGTTAACGAAGGCACGCTCAACATCCACTCCAACGGCGGCAGCAACCTGACCATCAACGCCAACGCCGGAACCACCAACTTCCGCGCCACGCTGGACGCGACCCCGGTCAACGTTCAGACGCTCCGGGCGGTCAATGTCGGCGCCGCCGGGCTGGCGACGCTCGAGCACACTGCCAACCTTGACGGCATGATCAAAGCGACCACCATCGCCGTCGCCGACGGCGGCAAACTTGACCTGACCAACAACAAGCTGATCCACGTCGGAGACGCGCCGAACAGCACCTGGAACGGTTCGGCTTACGGCGGTACCGTTGGCCTCATCCAAAAGGGATATGCCGAGGGCGCCTGGACCGGCAGCGGCATCGTGACGAGCGAACCTGACGCCGCGCTCGGCCTCACCACCCTCGGCAGCGCCAGCGCGGACGAGGCAGGGCTCGCGGGCGGCACCTTTGGCGGGCAGACGGTCAACTCGGGTGATCTCCTTGTCGCCTACACCTACGCTGGCGACTCCAACCTCGATGGCGTCATCAACGGCGACGACTACTTCCAGATCGACTCGTCATTCCCCCAGGGTCTGACCGGCTACTTCAACGGCGACTTCAATTACGACGGCGTGATCAACGGCGACGACTATTTCCTGATCGACTCCAACTTTTCCGCTCAAGGTCCGACCCTCTCGACACCCCGTGGCTTGGGCTCCGTCGCCGCCGTCCCGGAACCCTCCGCCGTCGCGCTTACGATTCTGACAACCTCTTCGCTGCTCCGCCGCCGGCGCCGCCGATAAAGCCAAGCGCCGGCTAACGGTTCGCCGCACTCGGCGGGCGCAGTGCAGATCCAAAACGGGAGCTTTGCGCCGGTCCCCGATAATCTTATCGACATGATGGCTGCGATGGCTGCGATCGCTGTGCGAGCAGACTTCCCGGTACCGGCTCGACTGGGCACGGCCTCTGGCGTCCGCTTCCCGCGAAGTGGATTGTGATGGCGCCTCGATGAGGAACGATCGCGATTTCGCGCAGGCACCGTCGGCGTTTCCGCAGACGCAGTGGTCACTCGTCGAGCGCGCGGGGCAACAGGCGAATCCGCAGGAACAGCGCCGCGCGTTGGAAGCATTGCTCAAGCGGTATCTGCCGGCCTTGCGCGCGCATTTGATTGAAGTGCGCCGCATCCCGTCCGATCGCGCCGACGATCTGCTCCAGGGGTTCATCGCCGACAAGGTGATCGAACAAAATCTGCTCGAGCGCGCGCAGAAGGAGCGCGGCCGGCTCCGGAACTTCGTCGTGGTGACGCGTCGCCAGTGAGCAGCGACGTCGATCGGCGGCGGCGCGGGCTCCGAGCAAGCCGGTCCAGCAACTTCCGGCCGCCTCCGAACTGCAAGGCGGACATGATGACCCGTCGGAGGCCTACAACCTCGCGTGGGCGCGCGAGTTGTTGGCCGAGGCGCTGAAACGGATGAAGCAGGAGTGCGATGAATCAGGCCGCCAGGACGTCTGGCGTACCTTTGATGGCAGGATCCTCCGCCCCGCCGTCCAGTTCTGTGAAGCGGCGCGCGATCGCCTGTAGCGTCGGTGAGGCCGTCATCCTGAGCGACTCCGCGAAGGATTTGGCCGCGAAGCGGGAGCGGCTCACCGTGGAAGACAGATGCTTCGGAGTACCTCAGCATGACGTAAGTGTGGACCCGCGCACGACACTCGAGCGCGCACCGCTTTAGTTCGTCTGAGTTTTCGGCGCAGGGCCGGGGTGGTCATCGCGTAGTACTAGACTGAAAGGATCTACGTGCCGGAGATCAGTCTTGTCCCGCCCGATGCAAACCGCCGGGCGGTCTCGCATCGATCGAACTGCCGTCCTCAGGCCAGCTCGTCATCGTCTCCGACGGGATCATGGAACAGCCTGCACCGGCCGCGGATGACGAATCGGCCGTGCAGCGGTTCGGCGAGACGCTTTTTGGCTTGTTTGTTTCGCAGCTACAATACGCTCAACAGCCAACGACCGCCCTCATCGAGCGAGTGGTCGAGTACGGCAAGACAACCTCGCTCGCCGATGACGCGAGCGCAGTCATCGTGCGTTGGTGAAGGATCCGCACACGGTCACAGCATTGCGAATCCGTCCTCGCGTGCTGGATTCATACGCTTCGCTGCATGCTCGAGATTTGTCTCGTAACAGGCCGCGCGGGGGCTGGTTAGACAACCTCCGGTTCGCTGAGTACCGTTTCCCGGTGCCCCCAAATCCTCCAAGGAGAACACGCCATGCTTAGCGTCCGATCCGTACTTCTTGTTCCTGTGGCGATGCTCGCCGTGTGCGCCTCTCCGCTGCTGGCCCAGCAGAAGCGCGTCAGCCCTCACGAAACCGTCAGCGCGGTTGTCGATGGAAATCGCGTGACCGTCGTATACGGGCGGCCGTACACCAAAGACCCCAAGACCGGCGAGCCGCGGAAAATCTGGGGCGGGCTCGTTCCCTTCGGAAAGGTCTGGCGCACCGGCGCCGACGAAGCCACGCTCTTCATCACGCAACAGGACATTCAAATGGGCGACGCCACCATTCCCGCCGGCGCGTACACGCTCTGGACGCTCCCCAACGAAGATGGCTCGGCCAAGCTGATCATCAACAAGCAGGTCGGACAGTGGGGCCAGGACTACAAGGACATGAAGAAGGTCTACGACGAAGCCAGGGACCAGGCGCGGGTGGACTTGAAGAAGGGCGCGCTGGAGAAGCCGCTCGATCAGTTCACCATCTCGGTGGGCAAGGACCCCGCCGGCGGCGGCGTGCTGAAGCTGATGTGGGAGGACACGATGTATTCCGTCCCCTACGCGGTCAAGAAGTGATGCCGCTTAGCTCTCGAAAGCTCGGGCGATGGATCGCGCTGGTCGTGTTGTTCGTCGGCAGGACGGGCAGCATGATCCGCGCGGCGGCGACGGTGGCGCCGGTGGCGGCTTCGCCGATCCTTCAGGACTTGCAGAATTTCCGCGAGATGGGAAGCGTGCTGTATGTCGCCGCCCATCCGGACGATGAGAACACGCAGCTCATCACCTACCTGGCGCGCGGGCGGCACTATCGCACGGCGTATCTTTCGCTCACGCGCGGGGACGGCGGACAGAACGTGCTCGGACCGGAGTTCGGCGAACAACTCGGCGTCATCCGGACCCGCGAACTGCTCGCCGCCCGCAGCATCGACGGCGGCAGGCAGTTCTTCACCCGCGCGCTCGACTTTGGCTTTTCCAAGACGCCGGAGGAGACACTGCGGATCTGGGATCGCCAGCAGGTCCTGGCAGACATCGTGCGCGTGATCCGCGCGTTCCGGCCTGACGTGGTCATCACACGATTTTCACCCGATAGCGGCGGCAGCACGCACGGGCACCACACCGCATCCGCGATCCTCGCGCTCGAAGCGTTCAAGCAGTGCGGCGATCCCAAGGCGTTTGCCGATCAGTTGAAGAGCCTCACGCCCTGGCAGCCCAAGCGCATCCTCCTGAATGGCCGCGGAGGGGGAACCGTCGTTCTCGACATCGGCGGAAACGATCCGGTCTCCGGCGAGAGCTTCGGAAAACTCGCCGCGCGAAGCCGAGCGATGCACAAGTCACAGGGCTTCGGCAATTTCACCGGGGGCGGCGGTGGTGGTGGCGGCGCTCGCGCGGAGTTTACCCTGCTCGGCGGCGAGGCGGCGACCAAGGACATTCTCGACGATGTTGACACCACCTGGGCGCGCGTCCCTGGCGGCGGAGCCGAGATCGGCACGCTCGCCGACGACGTCATCGCACACTTCGATCCCGATCAGCCGGCCGGCAGTGTGCCTGCGTTGTTGAAGCTGCGCCAGCGTCTCGCGGCCTTGCCCGGCGATGTGATCATCGATGAAAAACGCAGACTGCTCGATCGCATCGTAGCGGCGTGTCTCGGGCTCACCGTGCAGACGACCATCGCTAACTCCGAGGTGGTTCCCGGCGAAGCGCTGATGATGCGGCACACCGTGAACCTGCACGCGGATGTGCCCGTGCGTTGGACCGCGGTGCGCTACCCCGTCACGGCGGCCCGATCGGAGGGCGCCGAATTGAAGCGCAATCAACCCGCGATCCGAGAATCCACGCAAACCTTGCCCGCGAACACTCCGCTCTCTCAGCCTTACTGGCTTCGCGAAGACGGCACAGCGGGGATGGCTCGAGTCGATGATCCGAATCTGATCGGCCGGCCGGAGAACCCGCCGGCGTTTCCGATCGAGTTCGTCTTCGAGATCTCCGGCCAGACGCTGATCCTGCCCGATGAGCCGGTCGCGATGGAGCTGGATGCGAAGAGAAAGCCGGCGCCCCGCCGGATGGAAGTGATCCCGCCGGTCTCGCTGAGCTTCGCCTCTCCGGTTGAGCTTTTCGCGCCGGGCGCATCGCATCCGGTGGTGATCGAGGTCGTCACATCCCGCGCGGACGCATCGGGCACGCTGAAGCTCGAGGCGCCGCAGGAGTGGAAGGTCGAGCCGGCATCGCTGCCGTTCGCGCTTTCCGCAGTGGGCGATCGCGCCAGGCTCACCTTCACCGTCACCGCGCCGTCGCAACCCGCCAGCGCGAGCCTCGCCGCCCGCGCGCAGGTCGGCAACGCTAGCTTCGACAACCAGCGCATCGAAATCCGATACGACCACATCCCCCCGATCCTCCTCCAGCCGCACGCCCGACTGAAAAGCGTTTGCCTGGACCTGGCGAAGCGCGGAAAGACGATCGGCTACATCCCCGGCGCCGGCGACAGCGTCGCGCAGTGCCTCACGCAGATGGGTTACGAGGTGACGCAGCTTGCCGGAGCGGATCTCACGCCCGAGAAGCTCAAGGGGTTCGACGCGGTCGTTATCGGCGTGCGCGCGTTCAACGTCCGCACGGACCTTGCCGACCACATGCCGGCACTCTTCGCTTACGTTGAAGCCGGCGGCAACGTCATCGAGCAATACAATCGGCCCGAGGGGCTCAAGACGAACAAGCTCGCGCCGTTTGACCTGCGGCTTTCGGGCGAGCGCGTCACCGACGAGCAGGCCGCCGTCACGTTTCTGGCGCCCGATCACCCCGCGCTGAACACGCCCAACAAGATCACCCCCGCCGATTTCGACGGTTGGGTGCAGGAGCGCGGGATTTATTTCCCGAGTGAGTGGGATGAGCACTGGACGCCGATCCTGGCGTGCAACGATCCGGGCGAAGGGGCGAAGAAAGGCAGCCTGCTCATCGCGCCGCACGGCAAGGGATATTTCGTGTACACGGGGCTCGTCTTTTTCCGCGAGCTTCCCGCCGGCGTCCCGGGCGCGTACCGGTTGTTTTCAAACCTGGTCTCGCTGGGCAAATGAACGATCCCACCGACCCGAATCCCCTCGCTGCCGATGACCGGAGCACGGGCTTCCCGGCCTTGCGCTCCTGGCGCGCCGTGTATCTCGCGGTGCTCCTGATCTTCGTGACCTGGGTCGTTCTTCTGACGGCTCTCTCGCGGGCATTTCGTTGAACGCCCTGGACTGGCTCGTGCTGCTCGCAACGATGCTTGGCATCGCCGGGTACGGGATCTGGCGCACGCGCGGCCGCCGAAGTCTCGATGCCTATCTCAAAGGCGCGGGCGACACGCGCTGGCTGGTCATCGGCCTGTCGGTCATGGCCACGCAAGCCAGCGCCATCACGTTCCTTTCGACGCCGGGGCAGGGATACGAGAGCGGCCTGGGATTCGTGCAGAACTATTTCGGCGCGCCGCTGGCGCTCATCGTCATTTCTGCGATCTTCCTTCCGATCTATCGCAGGCTGAAGGTCTACACCGCCTATGAATTTCTCGGCCAGCGCTTCGATACGAAGACGCGGCTGCTCGGCGCGTCGCTTTTTCTGCTTCAGCGCGGGCTCGGCGCCGGCATCACGATCTACGCGCCGGCGATTGTGCTCTCGACGGTCATGGGATGGCGGCTCGATCTCACCATCGTCTGCAGCGGGCTGCTGGTGATCGTTTACACCGTCGCCGGCGGCAGCGATGCCGTCAGCCACACGCAGAAGTACCAGCTCGGCGTCATCTTCGCCGGCATGCTCGCGGCGTTTGTCACGCTGATTCACAAGCTGCCGGCGGAGCTGCGATTCACCGACGCGCTGACGGTGGCCGGTGGTTTCGGCAAGCTTCACGCCGTCGATTTTTCGCTCAATCCCGATCGCCGCTACACGCTGTGGACCGGCGTGCTCGGTGGGATGTTTTTGGCGCTCGCGTACTTCGGAACGGATCAGTCCCAGGTGCAGCGTTACATCTCCGGCGCGTCGCTGCGCGAGAGCCGGATGGGGCTGATGTTCAACGCGGTCTGCAAAATCCCCATGCAGTTCTTCATCCTGATGCTCGGGGTGATGCTCTTCGTCTTTTACCAGTTCGAACGTCCGCCGCTCTTCTTCAATCAGCCGGCGTGGAAACTCGCGGTCCAACATGATCCGCAGCAGAAACTTCAGTCGCTCGATCGCGAGTTCGACAGCGCGTTCGAGGCAAAGGAAAAGCTGATCCGGCAATGGGTCCAGGCCAAGCACAACGGCGACGCGAACGAGGAGCGTTCCGCACGTGCCGGTGTGATGGCGGCGGAAAAACGCGTGCAATCCATTCGCTCCGACGCCAAAACAACCCTCGCCGCCGTCGTACCCGGCACCAAGGCCAACGATGCCGACTACGTCTTCATCGCCTTTATCCTTTCGCATCTCCCGCACGGCCTGATCGGCCTGCTGGTCGCCACCTTCTTCGCCGCCGCCCTTTCATCCAAGGCGGCCGAGCTCAATGCGCTGGGCTCGACGACAACGATCGACGTCTATCGGCATCTCGTCCGGCGCGATTCGACCGATGCACACTACGTTCGCGCATCCAGGTGCTTCACGATGCTCTGGGGGCTCATCGCGATCGCGTTCGCCCTTTTTGCCAACCTCGTCGAAAACCTTATCCAGGCGGTCAATATCGTCGGGTCGATTTTTTATGGCGTGGTGCTGGCGATCTTCCTCGTGGCGTTCTTCCTGAAGTGGATCCGCGGAACCGCCGTCTTCTGGGCCGCCATCATCGCTCAACTGCTCATCTTCGTGCTGTATTGGCGGCTGGAGATCAGCTATCTCTGGTACAACGTGATCGGTTGCCTCGCGTGCGTAATGCTGAGCGTGGTGTTGCAGCTTCTCGCCGGCGCGCGGCCGCGGCCCGATGAGGGATCTCCCGCATCATGACCGCCCCCCCTGCCGCCACCCCTGCCGCCCCTGTCATCTGCTTCGGCCAGCAGCCGTGCGGATTCTTCCCGCGACGATTCCTCTTCGCCAAGATCCAAACCGCGCGGAAACTTCAGCAGGAGATCGGCGGCGAGATCGTTTTTTTCTATCACGACAGCGACCACGACCCGCGCGAAACCCGGACGCTGCTGCGCCATCATTCCTCCGGCGAACCGTTCGAGCTGAACTTCGTTTTTGAGAACAAACTCCAGAGGAAGTATTCGCCGCTGTATCTGAAGCGCGTTTCGCCGGACTGGCAAAGAAGGGTTGCCTTGCAGTTGCCCGCGTAGGTCTGTCGGGAGTACGTCCAGGCATTCCGCAATGCACCTGCCACGAATGTCGCGGACTTCTGCCTGGAGATGTACCGCCAGATGGGATTGCTCGCGGGGCTGCGAATCGCGCGATCGAGCGACCCGGCGTTTCGTCGCGCCGCCTGCGAGACGAGCGATTTCTACGTGGATGTGCCCCACCAGGGCGAAATCGTCCGCGCCCGTCTTCAAGACGGCCGACTGAAACTCCACCAAGGCGGCGACGCCTATTTGACCCTGCCGGCAACCGAGTTCACCAAGGAGCAGATCAGCCCCACGCGCGATACGCGGCTTGCATGGATGCAGTCCGTGCTGCATTGCACCCACTACGTCGCCGGCGCGAGCGAACAGGAATACATGCGCAAGGCGGATGCGCCCGAGATAACCTACGTCGTTCGCGATACGATCGATCGATCCGATGAAGCCTACACCGAATTGCCAGCCTGATCGTTCGCCGCTCCTGGCGCTGGGCGCGCATCCGGATGACATCGAGTTCGGCTGCGGTGGCGTCATCGCTGCTGAAACGAGTGCCGGTCGCGCGGCGCATTTCGTGATTTGCTCGCGCGGCGAATCCGCAACGAACGGCACTGCCGCCCAGCGAACGAGCGAGGCGGAGAATTCCGCCCGCATCCTTGGCGCGACACTCGAATTCATCGACCTCGGCGGCGATGCGCATTTCGAATACTCCGCCGCCTATGCGATGACGCTGGCCGGCATCTTCCGTCGCCTGCGCCCGGGCATCGTGCTCGCGCCCACGGTGGTGGAAAACCAGCATCCCGATCACGCCGTCCTGGGCCGGCTTGCGCGGGACGCCGCCCGTCTGGCGCGCTACGGGGGAGTGCAGGAGCTTCGCGATCTTCCACCGCACGCGATCGAGCAACTGCTCTTCTACGCCAGCACGAGCGAAGGCGAGCCGAAAGACACTCCGCCCGTCCTGATCGACGTTTCCGCGCCGCCACTCATCGCGACGTGGACTTCCGCGATGGAAGCACACGCTTCGCAGATGAGCACGCGGAACTACGTCGAGCTACAGCTCACCCGCGCGCGCCTGAACGGCCTGCGCTGCGGCGTCGGCCACGCCATCGCTTTGTTCCCCGGGGACCCGATCGTCGTGAATTCGCTGGCGCAGCTCGGGCGCGGAGCGCGGCAATTCTGACATGCCAGCCCAGCGCACCTTCAACATCGGAATCACCTGCTATCCTTCGGTCGGCGGCAGCGGCGTGCTGGCGACCGCACTGGGTGAAGCGCTGGCCAGTCGTGGCCATGATGTTCACTTCATCAGTTACGAAAGGCCCTTTCGTCTTCCGACGAATACGGCGCGGCTGCACTTTCATCCAGTCGATGTGAACGACTATGGCCTGTTCCGCTATCCCGATTACACGCTGCCGCTGTCGGTCAAGATGGCGGAAGTCACCCGCGACCACGATCTCGATCTGCTGCACGTCCACTATGCCGTCCCCCACGCGACCGCGGCCATTCTCGCGCGGGCGATGCTCCCGCCGCAGCGCCAGCCGCGCATCGTCACGACGTTGCACGGCACCGACACGACCCTGCTCGGCCACGACCCCGGCTACAGCCCGGCGATTCATCATGCCCTGCGCTGTTCCGACGCCGTGACCACCGTTTCCGCATTTCTCAAGCGGGAGACCGATCGCCTCTTCCCGATCGATCGCGAGATCGAAGTCATTCACAATTTCTTTTCACCGAGAACTCCGCAGCGCTCGCGCCGGCAGGTCCGAGAGGCGCTGGGCGTCGGCGACGATGAAGTGCTTCTGGTTCATTGCTCAAACCTTCGCCCGCTCAAAAGGATCGATCTGCTTTTGGAGACGGTGTCGCGTATCCAACAGCGTCAGTCGTTCAAGCTCCTCGTTCTGGCCGGCGAGCACTTCGCCCCCTTCATGCCGGAGGTGCGGCGGCTTGGCCTGGAGGACCGCATCATCGTGCGCGAGAAAGTGGAGACGATCGAGGAATACCTCCAGGCCGCCGACGTCGGAATCGTCACGTCGGAAACCGAGAGCTTCTGCCTGAGCATCCTGGAAGCCATGTATTTCGCGTGCCCCAGCGTCGCGACGCGCGTCGGCGGGATTCCGGAAGTGATCGAGGATCGCGTCAGCGGTGTATTGGTGTCTCCGGGCGATTCCACCGCCCTGGTGCGCGCGGTGGAAGAACTCATCGCCGATCCACCGCTCCGCGCGGCACTCGGCGACGCGGCGCGCTCAAGGGCGCAAGCCCTCTTCTCAGCCCAGACCATCGTTCCCCAGTACGAGGCGCTCTATCGCCGGGTCTGCACGCAACGCTGACGTTCCATCTTGTATACTCGCTCGAAATGAACCGGCCCGTTTCTTCCGAGACGATGCAGAGCCGAATTCCGCTCGCCCCGTTCGTCATCGACCACCACCATCGCGTACCCTCCCAAGCGGACGTCTCCTTCCTCCTCGACGCCCCCGCCGGCCGCGACGGCTTTATTCGCGTACGCGATGGCCACCTCGTCCAGCCAAACGGCCAGCGGCTGCGCATCTGGGGCGTCAATCTCACGGGCTGGACGAAGGGGTCCACGCTCCTGCCGCCGAAGGAAGAAGCGCCCCTGTGGGCGGCCACGCTGGCGCGCTTCGGCATCAACTGCGTTCGATTTCACTTCCTCGATCTGCCGACGCGCGACCCCGCCACCGACGAGATCGCGCGCGCCCGGCCGGGCGGCCTGATCGATCGCCATCACGATCACACGCAGTCATTCGATCCAGAGCAAATTGACCGTCTCGACTTCTTCGTCGCCGAGCTGAAGAAACGCGGAATTTACACGAACCTGAACCTCAACGTCGGCCGCACCTGCAAAGAAGGCGACGGCGTGCCCGATTGGGACGTGATCAACATCTGGAAAGGCATGACGTTCATCGGCGAGCGGCTGATCGAGCTGCAACGCGATTACGCCCGCGACCTGCTCACCCACTACAACCCCTACACGAAATCCGAGTATCGCCATGAACCGGCCGTCGCCATCGTCGAGATCGTCAACGAGAATTCCCTCTTCGAGTTCTGGCTGCGCAACTGGCTCCGCGGCGAGAAGACGAAAGACGGACCGAACATCCAGCTCGATTTCACGGCGTTCTACGAGCGGCAGCTCACGGACATGTACAACAAATGGCTGGGCGAGAACCGCACGGCCGACGACTTCGCGCGACTGCGAAGGCTCGCAGGCGTCGCGCCCGATGCGCGGATCCCGAGATTGCGCCTCGAACAATTCGCCGAAGCGCCCAAAGAGCTTTTCCACGCCGAAGCTTCCTTCTACGCCGCCGTCGAGCGCGATTTCTTCGTCGGCATGAAGAGCTACCTCACCGACACCCTCGGAGTAAAGTCGCTCATCGTCGGCTGCGCCGACCACACCTACTGGATCCCCAACCAGCCGATGCTTCAGGCGATGACACACATGGACATCGTCGATGGCCACGTCTACTGGCAGCATCCGGCCGTCTGGGGCGCGCGCAACACGCCGATGGTCGACGACCCGCTCAACTCCACGATCGTCAAGCTGGCCCGCTCGGCCGTCGCCGGCAAGCCCTACACCGTGAGCGAGGTCAATCATCCCAACCCCAACGAATACGCCAGCGAGATGATCCCGGTCCTCGCCGCCTACGGCGCGTTTCAGGATTGGGACGGCATCTTCTTCTACACCTTCGAGCCCAAGGCCCTCGGCAATCACCAACCGTTTGTCGCCGACAACTTCGACATCACGCTCGATCCCGTGAAGATGATCCAGATGTCGGTCGGCGCGCTGCTCTTCTCCCGCCCGGACGTAAAGGGCGCCCGCGAAACCGTCACTCGCTCTTACTCGCCTGAGCAGGTGATCGAGAGCATGCGCCTGCCGGAGTCCGCCCGGCCGTACTTCACGCCCGGCTTCCCCGTCGGCTCCGCGCTGCGTCATGCGGTTCGCATCGATTCGCTCGACGGCAAGCCAACTTTATCGTTCCCACCCGACGAATTCGGGCCCTATCTGTCTGACACCGGCGAAATCGCGTGGCACGTTTCGAAGGAATACGGCGGGCTGGTCACCATCGACACCGATCGCACGCAGGCTCTGGTCGGCTTCATCAAAGCGAACAACCGCTCGACGCGCCATCTCGCCGTTGACGTCGAAAACGAGTTCTGCACGATCACGCTCTCCTCGCTCGACTCCAAGCCGATCGCGCGCAGCGAAACGCTCCTTCTCACCGCCTGCTCGCGCATCGAGAACACCGGCACCCGATGGAACGCGCGTCGCACGCTCTGGGAAACCTGGGGCCACGGCCCCACGCTGATCGAACCCGTGAGGGGCTGCGTGGTGCTCAAAGATCTGCAAGGCCCGGTCGAGATCCGCCTCGTCCCGCTCGACGGCTCCGACCGCCCGATCGGCGAACCGATCCGGGGCCGCCGACTCGAAATCGGCTGGGAGCTTCGCCTCGGCGAGCGGCCGACGACGCAGTACGTCGTCCACCTCATCCGCTCCGCCGAACAGTTCCGCCGTGTCCAGAAAACCTATGAGTAATCCCGATTTGAAACTCTGGTACACCAGGCCGGCCGAGCGATGGACGGAGTCACTGCTCATGGGCAATGGCCGGATCGGCGCGTGCCTATGGGGTGGGATCGATCGCGAATTGATCAACCTCAACGAGGATTCCCTTTGGACGGGCGAGCCGGGGTATGAGATCAATCCGCGGGCGCTGCCGGCGCTGAGCGAGGTTCGCAGGCTGTTGCTCGCGGGAGAGTTCGCGCAGGCGGAGAAGATGGCCGGCGAGAACCTTGGCGGCAAGGGATGCTGCATGTACCTGCCGCTGGGCGATCTGAGCATTCAGTTCCCGTTTCACGCCAGCGGTGCGAAGCAATATCGCCGCCAGCTTGATCTCGATACGGCCGTCGCGCGGATCAGCTTACTACATGACGGGGTTCGCTACGCCCGCGAAGTGTTCGTCTCGCATCCGGGCCGCGCCGTCATCGTGCGCCTCACTGCCGACAAGAGCGGCAAGGTTTCATTCACCGCGGCGCTCTCCAGTTTGCTTCGATATGAAACCAAGGCGGGCGAACGTGTCCTGCGCATGACGGGCCGCGCTCCGATGCGCGGTTTCATCTACTCCGGCAAGGAGAGGCCGCCGATCTATGACGACGAGAGTCCGGAGCCAAAGGGCATGCGATGGGAAGCGCAGCTTGGCGCCGTCAATCAGGGCGGTGCGCTTCATTTCACCGACGAGGGTCTGGTCGCGGAGAACTGCGACGCGGTGACCTTGATGGTGGTCGCGCGGACGAGCTACAACGGCCCCGTCAGAAGCCCCAGTCGCCAAGGCAAAGATGAGTCCGCGCTGTGCAGGGAAGACCTGGACTTGATCGCCGGTCAAACGTATGACGCGCTCCGCGCCGCACATGTCGCGGATTATCAGGAGCTGTTTCATCGCGTCTCGCTCGACCTGGGCCACTCTGCCGCCGCCGAAGCGCTGCCCACGGATGAGCGGATCCGGCAATATCGAGCCGGCGCCGGTGCGGATCCGGGCCTGGCGGCGTTGTATTACCAGTTCGGGCGCTACGCGCTGATCTCCGCTTCGCGCCCCGGCAGTCAGCCTTCGAATCTCCAGGGCATCTGGAGCGCCACGATCAATCCCGCATGGGGGTCCAACTGGACGATCAACTGCAATGCGCAGATCAATTCTTGGCCGGCCGAAGCCGCAAACCTCGCCGAGTGCCATCAGCCGCTGATCGACATGGTGGAGGAGCTCAGCATCGACGGCGCGCGCGTCGCGAAGGAGTTTTACGGCGCCCGCGGGTGGGTTTCGCATCAGGGCACGGACATCTGGAAATACGCCAGCCCGGTCGGGAGCAAGCCGCAGTGGTCGAACTTCGTTGTCAGCAACGCGTGGCTGGCGCAGCACCTGTGGGAGCATTACGCGTTTTCGCTTGAGCCCGATGATCTCCGCCGTGCCTGGCCGACGATCCGCGGCGCGGCGCAGTTTCATCTCGACATGCTCGTCGAGGAGCCCAAACACAAATGGCTCGTCACCGCGCCCGACATCAATTTCGAGAACATCTGGATCGATCAAGAAGGCAACACCGGCTCGCTGTGCATCGGATCAACTCCCACGATGCAAATGGTGCGCGAGCTTTTCTCCAATGCGATTCGAGCCTCACAAATCCTCGGCGAAGACGCCGACCTGCGCGCCGAGCTCGAAGCAGCGCTGCCGCGGCTGGCTCCCATGCAGATCAGCCCCACGACCGGCCAGCTCCAGGAGTATCTCGACGACTGGCGTCGCAGGATGAAGGCGCAGGTGCTGTCGAGCTGGGGCGCGATCTGCAGCGCGCAGATCCACCCGCGCCGCACGCCGGAGCTTGCCGCGGGCTTGAGGAAGATCTTCGACACCGAGCGCTGGTGGGAAGAAAAACCGGACCCGCTGATGGGGCCGTGCCTGGGGAGCTGGGAAGGCGCGTTTCAAGCCAACGCCTATGCGCGGCTCGGCGACGGCGACGCAGCGCTGAACATTCTCGACCTGCACTTGCAGAAGGCAGTGCAGCCCAACCTCGGCTCCGCTTTTCTCGGCCACGCTCCGAACAATCCGATGTTCCAAATCGACGGCAATCTCGGTCAGACCGCCACGGTGAACGAGATGCTTCTGCAGAGCCATCTCTGTGATGCCGACGGCATCTACGAGATCGAGCTTCTGCCCGCGCTTCCAAAACTTTGGCCGGTCGGCCAAGTCCGCGGACTGCGGGCCCGCGGGGGATTCGGGATCGACATCGCCTGGAATTCCGGCGCGCTCGTCTCCGCCCGCATCAGAGCTGTCAACGGCACGCGCACGCGCATCCGCTACCGCGAACGGATGTTAGATTTAGCTCTGGTGAAGGGCGAACAACGAGATCTGACAGGCACGCTCGGAGGATGACATTGGAGAACACGCCCCCCCGCTTGCGACGCAGCGGGCGGGCCCGACTCTGGGTTTATCCGCGGGAAATTTCCCTCTCCATTGAAACGGGATGAGTCCCGATCGGTAGTCGCTGTTGTCGCCTCGATGGGAGCAGACGATTGAAGTGCGCATTGTGCTGTTGTCTCGTGCTTGGTGTCAGTACCGCACTCGCCGTCGCGGGCGAGCGACCCCCGAACGTCGTGTTCATCCTCGCCGACGATCTCGGCTACGGTGACGTCGGCTGTTTTTACCAGAACGCTCGACACGCCAACGGCAAGCCGGCGTTCTCCACGCCGAATCTCGACGCCCTGGCGAAATCAGGACTGGTGCTGCGGCAGCACTACTGCGCGGCGCCCGTCTGCGCCCCCGCTCGCGCATCGCTGATGACCGGCCAGTCGCAGGGCCACTGCCCGATTCGCGACAATCAGTTCGATAAGCCGTTGCCCAACGGCGCTCTCACCCTTCCGATCGTCTTGAAACAAGCCGATTACCACACCGTCGCCATCGGCAAATGGGGCCTCGGCGGCGAGCCGGGGTCAGGATGGCCGGCACATCCGATGCGTTGCGGGTTCGACGACTTCTTCGGCTTCATGGCGCACAAGTACGGCCACGTTTATTACCACGATGCGCAGCACCCGCTGATGGACGGGCTGAGGGAAGTCGGCGCCACCCACGAGAACGTTTACTCGACGGATCTGTTCACCGCCCGTGCAAAAAAGTTCATCGTCGATCATCACCGCGCGCACCCGGATCAGCCCTTTTTCATGTACCTCGCCTACACCGCCATCCATAACGCGCTTGACGTCCCCGGTGGCCCGTATCCGGCGGGCGCGGGGATTCACGGCGGCCTCCAGTGGCCGCTTGTGCCGACGCCCGAAACCCGCAACACCTGGATTCATCCCGATTACCAGCATCAACCCTGGACGAAGGAGATGAAGCGCTACGCCACCATGGCCAGACGTCTGGATGACGGCATCGGCGACGTGCTGCAACTGCTGGCGGATCTTCACATCGAAGACAAGACGCTGGTCGTGTTCACCAGCGACAACGGTCCGGCCAACGAAGGCGGCGCCGACCCGCGCCTGTTCGACTCCTGGGGACCCTTCGATGGTTTTAAGCGCGACTGTTTCGAGGGCGGCGTGCGCGAGCCTGCGATCGTCGCCTGGCCGCAGCACATTGCCGCCGGACGAACGTCCGACCTGATCAGCGCGCAATACGATTGGATGGCCACGTTGGCGGAGCTCGCGGGTCTCGTCCCGCCCGCACATTCCGACGGCGTCTCGCTGCTTCCGACGTTGCTCGACAAGCGCGGCCAACGCCGGCATCCGTACGTTTACATCGAGTACTTCCACGGCGGGAAAAACGCCGCGAGCGCGGACGTGTTCGCGCGCAAGCACGTGACCGGCCGCGGACAGCAGCAGATGGTGCGAATCGGGGAGTTCGCGGGCGTGCGCACGCAGATCAAGAACGCGAACAAACCGCTGCGACTCTACAACGTCGTGACCGACCCCCGGGAGGATACGGACTTGTCGGCCGACGTGGAACATGGCGAGCTGCTGCGCCGGATGACCGATCTTCTCGTGACGGCGCGGCGGCCCGACGCCGACGCGCCGCGCCCCTACGATGACGTGCCTCTGCCGCCCGTCGATGTAAAGCGCGCCGCCCCGGGCGGATGGTCGCGCGCCATCGTCGATGGCGCCTGGCCGTGGGCGCCGGATTTCGCGGCGCTTCCGCCGGCCGGCGACAGCGTCGTTGCCGGCGTCAGCTTGCCCGCGACGGCGAGCGATCATGCCTTCGGCGCGGAATTCCGCGGATACCTCTCCGTGCCAAAGGACGGGCCGTACACCTTCACCGCCGAATCGGACCACGCGTTGCACCTCTGGCTGCACGATTGTCATCTGATCGACGCCGACCACTGCCAGGCCGGACAACCGCTGAGCGCGAGCGTGCCGCTGCGCGCGGGGCTGCATCCGATCCGTCTGGTCTACACCCACGAGAAAGGCGATCCGCAATTGGGACTGAAGTATTCAGGCGCGGGCGTGAGCGAGCAGCCGATCCCTGCCGCCGCGATGTTCACCACGCAGGCTGGTGCCGCAAACAACTCGAGGTCGAACTCAAGTACAAAGTCGAATTCCGCCGCACAACCGAATCCGAACGCGCATCGGTGATTGCACGCCTGGCGAGGCCAGGTGCACGGGCGGCGGCCGTACCGCACCATCGGCGGAAGCACGAGCGGCTCGTAAGCCCGAACCAAGCCGGCCGAGGAGAGACAATGTATCGGTGCGTCTTTGCGATTCTGCTGGCATGCGGGCCGCTGCTGGCCGCGGAGAAGGCGTCCGAAAGCTTCGACGTTCGCGCCTTCGGCGCGGCGGGCGACGGGACCACCGACGATCAGCCCGCCCTCACCCGCGCTGCGAACGCTGTCGCGCAGAACAAGGGCGGCGTGCTCCATTTCCCCGCCGGCGTCTATCGCTGCGCGGCTCAGAAGAGGATGCAGAACGGCATCGAGTTCGTCGGCGTCTCCGGTGTAACAATCCTCTTCGACCCCGGCGCGGTGCTGCTGATGGACAACCTGAATCCGCAGACCGGTCTGGGAGAGCGTGGGCATGGCATCCTCGTTCGCGGACCGTGCCATGACATCACGCTCACCAATGTCGCGGTGAAATGGGCGAAAAAGCCCGGCGGCAGGAGCATGGGCGATGCGTTTCGCTTCGAAGGCTTTCCCGACGCCGATCGCTGCATCTCCAACATCAAGATGATCCACTGCAGCGCGGAGTTCAGCCCGCAAACCGGCGCGGTGCTGATGGGCTGCTCCGACATCGACGTGGAGGACTTCCGCGTCAGCCGCACGTATGCCGACGGCCTGCACTTCAACGCCTGCCGGCGCATCCACGTTCGTAAATTCACCGGCATCGAGACCGGAGACGACGCGCTCTCCTTCGTCACCTATCAGGATGACAATGCCGTCAACGTCTACCGCGGCGGGCCCGGCTCGTTCGCCCGCGCGGACCTGGGCGAATGGAACTCCAACGGATCCAGCGCGGCCGACATCTGCGCGAAAGGCGGCGGCGCCAACGGCGTGCGCCTCGCGGGAGCGATCGACGTGAAACTGTCGAACGTAACCGTCGAAGGAAAACTTCGCGGCGTCATTTCGGATTGCGGGAAGAAGGAGGGCAACAAGCACAGTTGGTCCTGGCTCGCCAGCCGCGGGATCGCTATCTCCAACGTCACGGCGATCGGCTGCACGTCCGGCTTTTACGTCGCCAACTTCAATCAACCGATGAGCGGCGACGACAAGTGGTGGCGGTTCGACATCCAACTTTCCAGTTTCACCGCCAGGGATTGCACGAGCGACAGCCTGCTGATCTCCGATGCGGCCGGCGTCCGCGTGCGCGGCGTTACGGCGCAGAACCAGGGGATTCACATCGCCGGCGCCCGCGACTGCACGCTGACGGATATCGATCTCAAGGACGGCAATTTTCTCCTCCACAACTGCCGCGGCATCATTTGCAGCGACGTGCGTATCGTGCATCCCGCAGGCGAGGGCTTCGGCGCGATTGAGGTTTTTGATTCGCGGCTGGAGGGCATCGAAGTGGGCGATCCGGTCCATCCTGCGACCACTGCCGCCGCAACGCGTCGCCGATAAGCCGGTGTCGCGCGGCGCTCGAAGCCGAAACCCCCGACGTCGGTATCACCCAGTTCGTTCTGAGATCCCAAGCCGGTCGGTTAGAATAAGCTCGGCTGCCGCCGTAAGGTAAACGAATCAATGATTGGCTTTCGAACACTCTCGGCCACGCTGATTGCCTGGGCCTTCGTCGTCGCCGGACAAACCGCCGGCGCACAGCAACCGCCGGCGCCCGCGTCCAAAGCCCAGCCGACTTGCGTCGCGACGTTCCATTGCATGAGCATCTACTGGTCGCCCGAAAACGGACAAGCGGACAGGAACGTCTCGGTGAAATTTCGCGCCGTCGGGGAGAAACCATGGCGCGACGGGCTTGCGCTGCGCTACAACCCGATCAAGACGCCCGAATGCAAAGGCGACTACCGCGGCAGCATCGTCAATCTGAAGCCGGGCACTTCCTATGAGATCGAGCTGACGTTGGATGGCAGCGACGTTCGCACGTCGCTGAAGGCGACGACATGGAGCGAGCAGTTCCCCATCGCCTCAACCGTGAAATGCCAAAGCGCCGCCGCGACGCTCAACGTCAAGAAATCCGGCACCCCGCAGGGCTACGTCGTTTACGACGGCAGCGGATGCGTGATCGACTGTGAAAACAAATCCGACCTGGGCATTTCGGTCAACGCCAGCTACGTCATCCTTCGCGGGTTCACCATTAAGAACGTCAAGCAACACGGCATTCGCATCAACACCGGGCACCACGTCGTCATCGAGGATTGTGACGTCAGTAAATGGGGCAGCGAAGAAGAGAACGGCTTCGGCTTCGAGCAGCAGGCGTGTGTTTTCAGCAACCAGAAGGACCTGCACGCGGTCGTCATCCAGCGCTGCAAGTTCCATCATCCCTCGTGGAACACCAACAGTTGGGCGCAGGACCATTTCAAGGACCGCAAGAGCCGCCATCCCGACGGGCCGCAGACGATCGTCTTCTGGGACTGCGAGGGAAACAACGTCATCCGCTACAACGAGTGCTGGTCGGACAAGGATCATTACTACAACGACGTGATCGGCGGCGCGCACAACGGCAGTTATCGAGGCTTCCCCGGCGCCGACAGCGACATCTACGGCAATTACTTCGCCGACTGCTGGGACGACGGCATCGAATCCGAAGGCGGCAACCAGAACGTCCGCATCTGGAACAACTACATCGAAAACACGATGATGATCATCGGCAACGCCGCCACCTCGATCGGACCGCTCTACATCTGGCGCAACGTCTCCGGCCGCTCCTACACCCCGCCCGGCAGCAGCTACGACCTGACGCACGGCTACTTCATGAAGATGGGATACGCCGACAACGAGAGCTGGATGACCGGTCACATGTACGTCTTCAACAACACGATCTACCAGCCTGACGGCGAAGGCGCGAGCGGTCTGGGTGGTGAATCCAAGCCGATCAAGCACTGTGTCAGCCGCAACAACATCCTCAGCGTGCGGCGCGGCGACACGCATTCCATTTCCACCGACACCAAGCGCAGCGCCGACAACGATTTCGATTATGACCTGCTCTCGGCGAAATACCCGGCCGGTCAGGAGAAGCACGGCGCAAAAGGCTCTCCACATTACATGCCGGGCGCGGGTTTCTCCTTCGAGACGAAGATCGGAAAGTTCGAATTGGCGCCCGACAGCCCGGGAATTGATCAAGGAATCCGCATCCCCAACTTCTGCGACGTCTTTCACGGCGCCGCGCCGGACACGGGCGCGCAGGAGGGCGGCACGCCGCCGTTCGTCTACGGAGTCAAGGCTGACTTTATTCCGCCGGGTTAGCCCCGACGCACGCCGTTGAAGTTCAGATCACGGAATGAGGCAACGAGGTCATCGCAGCATAAGAACCGACTCGGCATCCTTCATCCGCGTCATCGCTCTCTGCGCCGCTCTCGCTTGAGGAATCCGGCCGCCGTTGTTCCGCGGCGCACTCTTGACGTAAACCGGAGTGGCCGCCAAGGTGACCCGACAGCATGACCAAGCAAAATGCAACCGGAGCGGCAATGGCGATTGTTCTCGCATTGGCGCTTGCACCATTCGCATTCGCGGCCTCGGCGACGATTGACGTGGAGGTGAACAAACCCGGCGCGCCGATCGCGCCCACCTTCTACGGACTGATGACCGAGGAGATCAATCACAGCTACGACGGCGGGCTGTTCGCCGAGCTGATTCAGAACCGGACGTTTCAAGATCCCAAACCAAAAGACGCGGCAGCGGGCGATGTGCCCATCCACTGGTCGCTCGTTCAAGAAGGTTCCGATGCGAAGCTCGCCGTCGATCGGTCCGATCCGGTAACGCCCGCGCTGCCGCTCAGTCTTCGGCTCGATCTGGCCGGCAATCGCGCGGGCGCGGCGAACGATGGGTACTGGGGAATTCCGGTCCGGCCGCGCACGAAGTACGTCGCGTCGTTTTACGCAAAAGGTTCCAAGGGATTCACCGGTCCCGTCACCGCCGCGATCGTCACGGACGACGGCGGCGTCACCGTCGCCAGGGCGGATTCGCCCGCCGTCTCGAATGAATGGAAGAAGTACACGCTCGATCTGCAAACCGACGATGATGCGCCGACCACCGCGAAGGCGAAGTTCGTCCTCTTCGCCAGCGGCAAAGGCGCGGTCAGCTTCAGCCTCGTCTCGCTCTTCCCGCCGACCTACATGGACACGCCGAGCGGCCTGCGCCCTGACCTCATGAAGCTGATGTCCGACTTGCACCCCGCCTTCATCCGCCTGCCCGGCGGCAACTACGTCGAAGGGAGCACGTTCGAGACGCGCTTCAACTGGAAGCAGATGATCGGCCCGGCGGAGCAGCGGCCCGGTCACATGGGCTGCTGGAGCTACCGATCATCCGATGGCTTCGGCATGCCGCAGTATCTCCTCTGGTGCAGGCAGCTCCACGCCGAGCCGGTGCTAGCGCTCTTCGCGGGTTACGTGCTCAATCGCGATCACGTCGATGCGGGCGCGAAGATGCAGCCGTACGTGGACGAGGCGGTGGAGGAGATCGAATACGTCAGCGGCCCCGCCGACAGCACGTGGGGCCGACGGCGCGCGGAAGACGGCTTCCCCGAGCCGTTCGCACTGCACTATGTCGAGATCGGGAACGAAGACTGGTTCGATCGCTCGGGCAGCTACGACGGCCGCTTCACGCAGATGTTCGATGCCATCCGAGCCAGGTACCCGAAGCTGAAAATCATCGCGACCGCGCCGGTCAAGAACCGCACGCCGGATCTCTACGACGATCACTACTACCGCAGCGCCGTGGCCATGGCGAACGACAGCGGGCATTACGATCCCGGCGATCACGGGCCTCTGCGGTTCGCCGGCGGGCATTTCAACGGCACGTTCGACCGCACCGGACCGCAATACTTCATCGGCGAATGGGCGAGCGAGGAAGGACGTCCGACGCCGGACCTCAACGCCGCGCTCGGCGACGCCGCCTGGCTCATGGGCCTCGAGCGCAACGCCGACATCATCCCGATGGAGTGCTACGCGCCGCTGCTGGTCAACGTGAACGAAGCCGATTCGGCCAGGGGGTATCCCAAGGCGTGGCAATGGGGAACCAACTTGATCGGCTACGACGCGATGAGCGCCTTCGGCTCGCCGAGCTATTACGCGCAGGCGATGCTCGGACAGAACAAGGGCGACGTCGTGCTGCCGACGAAGTTGTCGATGGCGGAGCCGGCAACGAACACGGCGCCCCCACCGCCCCACGGCGCGATCGGCATCGGCTCGTGGCACACCGACGCGGAATACAAGGACATCGTCGTCACGTCTGCCGACGGGACCCGCCTTCTCGACGCTGACGCCGCCGCCCTCTCCGCCGCCAACTTCATGCACGGAAAATGGAAGGTCGACGGCAACACCGTCCGCTCCGGCAGCACCACCGCCGAGACGTGGGCAATCCTCGGTGATCCGAAATGGACCGATTACACGATCACGCTCAAGGCGCGCAAGATCGCCGGCGACGAAGGCTTCCTCGTCCTCTATCATGCCATCGACGGCGATGACCTGATGTGGTGGAACATCGGCGGCTGGCGGAACACGAAAACGCAGATCGAGGATAGACACGGCGGCAGCCGCGCGATCGGGCAGCCCTCATCGTTCGTCGTCCAGCCCGACAAGTGGTACGACCTGCGGGTGGAGATCAAAGACCGCCACGCGCGCTGCTTCATCGATGACAAGCTCGTGAGCGAGGCGGACGAGCCGGTGACGCAGCCGGGCCGGCGCCTGTTCGCTTCCGCGGTCTACGTGAACGCGTCGCAAGAAGTCATCGTCAAGATCGTGAACATGGCCGACGAGCCGGTCACGGCGGCGATCAAGCTGCGTGGCGTCGCGGAGGTCAAGCCGCAGGCCGTCGCAATCGTCCTGAGCGGCGCACCGAAGGACGTCAACACCGTCCAGCAGCCGACGAAAGTGGCGCCGAAGCGCGAGCCGTTCACGACCGCCGCCGCCAGCATCGAGCGCACGCTCGCGCCCCATTCGCTGACGCTGCTGCGGCTGACCGCGACGCCGGCGGCGCCGTGAGCGCGCACGCGGACGGGCCGTGCCTGTGCCTTGGCCTGTACGGCGTATAAAGCTCAATTCGAAGTTCCAAGCTCCAGACGAATCTCAAAAAGCAAAGGGCACATCTCAAACCGCGGCGGGTGCGGCGGTCGTTTGGGATTTGCCTTGTTCGCTTCGGAGCTTGTTTGGAACCTGGAGGTTGTGAGTTGGGGCTTTGGGGATGACATCGTGTCCGCGCGGATGCCGGCGGAGCAGCGGCGCCAGCGCGGGCAGCGGCGCAAAGAGCATCGCCGCCGCGCCCGCGCCGGGCTCGGGAATCTCGAACGCGCCCAGATCCGGTGCGCCGCCCGAATACGGCAAGCCGACATTGATCCCCTGGTCGATCAGATCGCTGCCGGCGGCGAGGTGCATGAAGCTGATGTCGGGCAGGCTGCCGTCGGCTTGGCGCGGCAATGTCATCTGCGTCGCGTCAAGGCTTTGGAAGTCGCTCGAGCCCACCGTCACCGGCAGCGTGAACCAGTTGTTCGAGATCATCTCGCCCGTTTCGTCCAGATTGGTGACGCCGGCGCCGACATACGCGAGGTTGTTGTGCAGCACCTCGCGCGTGCCGGGGACACTGCCGTTGGCGGCGGTCGTATCGATCGCCTCGAGCATGTTGAAGTTCGCAGTGCGATTGTTGTACGCCGTGTTGTTGAACCAGTCGGCCGCCTGTCCGGGCTGATGATTCGCGTAGAAGCCGCTCGCGCCGTTGTTGACCGACAAACAGTTCTCGACGCGATGCACGGCCGGCGGATTTGGAAAACTCGCGCCGCTGACACCAAACCCGCCGATCTTGAACCCGTTCTTGTTCCCGTCCAGCCGCCCGTTGTCGTACGCCCAGCAGTGGTCGAACGTTACCCCGCCGCCGTAATTGTTGATGCAGTCGTACCCGTCGTCGCTGTCGCCCCACGCGCGGCACCCGCGGAAGACGTTGCCGAAGCCGCTCGAGTGACAGCCAAAACCATCGGTGTTCCCCGCCGAGATCTGATTCACGCCGACGAGGTTGTACGAGTCGCAGTTCTCGACCAGCGTGTTCGATGCGCCGGCGCGGAGGTAGATGCCGTTGCCCTGATCGTCGCGGTTCGTGATCCGACGCAGCGTGTTGCCGCTCCCCGAAATCCGCCAGTTGTCGCACTGCTTTTGGCTTCCCGCGTGAACCCCGGTGAGGTCGAAGCCGTCGAAGGTGTTGTTCGATCCCGTCACCTGGACGCCGCACACGCGCAGGCGGGCCGGGGAGACGTTGGAGAAATCGAGCACCGGTCGCGGATCGCCGGGGTAGGCGGCGTAGTGAATGTTGCTCTTGCTGATGTTGATGACGTACTGGTACGTCGCGTCCGTCGCCGCAACGGTGAAGTTGCTGTACGTCCCGCCGCGGAGGTACACCGTATCCCCCGACGCCGCCGACTGCTGGGCGCGCGTGATGCTGGCGAAGGGCTGACCCAATGTTCCGGCGGCGAGGTCGCTTCCGTTCGGCGCGACATAATAGGTTGCCGCGGGCGACAGCGTCGTGCCGAGAAGAACCACCATCGCGGCCAGCGCGGGCCGTAATCGGTACGCGTTCGCGGGCGACGTGGAGGCTATGACGGCCAAGCTCATGTGGCGATGCATCACCGGCGTCGGATCGACGCACTCCCTCCGGCCTTTGATCCGCCGCGGGAAGCTACCCGATCGAAATCCGATCGCGCGGCATGTCATTTTTATAACTTCGCCCGTCATTTCGGCAACGGCGCCTTCGCAGGCCATCGCCGAACCCGATCGTGCCGCGCGATGCCGGCGCGTTGCCGCTCACGCTTACTTGGCGCCGGTCGAACGTAGGATCACGATCACAAAGCTGCTTCGATCCCTGGTCAATTCCCGCACGACCGCAGAGACGCGGCTTTACAGCTCGCGCCATGTTAGCATCATTACAGCGGCGTCCGAATCCGGAAGAATTCCCTCCCACATTCGCCGGCCGCCGCGGTAGTTGTACACAAGAGCGGGCAGGGGTTGATCGACCTTCCTCTTGCTCGATCTCTCGCGAGGGATCCGTCGCGCATGTGGAAGACTGTTGCCGCCTGCGTTCTCATCAGCGCCGTCGTCGGCGTCGCGTCCGCGCGCGGGGGCGGCGATATCACGCCGCGCGACAAGGTCCTCTTCAATCGCGACATCAGGCCGATCCTTTCCGACACCTGTTTCAAATGCCACGGCCCGGATTCGGCGGCGCGAAAGGCGGACCTTCGCCTCGATTCGCTCAAAGGCGCGACCGCCGACCGCGGCGGCGGGCAAGGCGTGATCGTGCCGGGGAATCTGGAAGACAGCGAAGCCGTCCGGCGGATGGAGTCGGATGATCCGAAGGAAAAAATGCCCCCGCCCAAGTCGGGCCTGTCGCTCACCCCGCAGCAGGTCGAGCTGATCAAGCGGTGGATCGCGCAGGGGGCGGAGTATCAGCCGCACTGGTCGCTCATCGCGCCGGTAGCGACGACGCTGCCGAGCGTGAAGGATCGATCGTGGGGCCGCAACGCGGTCGATCGCTTCATCCTCGCACGGCTCGAGCAGGAAGATCTGCATCCCAGCGCCGAGGCGGATCGCGTTACGCTCATCCGCCGCGTCACGCTCGATCTGACCGCTCTCCCGCCGACGCCCGCGGAAGTCGATGCGTTCGTCGCCGATCAATCCCCCGATGCGTACGAAAAGGTCGTCGATCGCCTGCTCGCCTCCCCGCGCTACGGCGAGCGGATGGCGCTGCGCTGGCTGGACCTCGCCCGCTACGCCGACACCAACGGCTATCAGAACGACACCGAGCGCGCGCAGTGGCGCTATCGCGACTGGGTCATCGACGCGTTCAACCGCAACGAGCCGTTCGATCAGTTCACGATCGACCAGCTCGCGGGCGATCTCATTCCCAATGCCACGCTCGATCAGAAGATCGCGTCGGGCTTCAACCGCAACCACCGCATCACGCTCGAAGGCGGCGTGATCCCGGAGGAGTACCGCACCGAGTACGTCCTCGACCGCGTCGAGACCACCGCCGCCACCTGGCTGGGCATGACGATGGGCTGCGCGCGGTGTCACGACCACAAGTACGATCCGATCACGCAGAAGGAGTTTTATTCCTTCTTCGCGTTCTTCAACAACGTCCCGGAAAACGGGATCGACGGCCGCGATTTCAACTCCGTCCCGCTCATCCCCGCGCCGCGCAAGGATGAGAAGATCAAGCTCGACGAATCGGAAGCGAAACTCGCGGCGGCGGAGAAGACGCTCGCGGCGGTGCAGCCGGCGATCGATGCCGGGCTCGCCAGGTTCGACGCGTCGATCAAACCCGAGCCGCTGGCGAAATCGTTCGAGAAGAACCTGCTCGTTCATCTCCCGCTCAACGGCCGGCTCGACGACGAGGCTGACGAATGCGGAGGCGTCGCCGGCTGGCTCGACGGCGATCCCACTTTCGCCGCCGGCCTGCTCCATCGCACCGCCGCCGATTTCGACGGCAAGCGCGTCATCGCCGTCGGCGACGTCGGCTCGTTCGAGAAGGACGAGCCCTTCAGCTTCGGCGCGTGGGTCCGCCCCGCCGACGACTGCGACGGCGCGATCATCGCGCGGATGGACGAATCCCACGCCGAGCGCGGCTACAACCTCTACTGGCAGAAGGGCATGATCCACCTCCAGTTCATGCACCACGTGCCGGACGACATGATCACGCTGGTGAGCAAGTCCGCCGCCAGCGCCAACCAGTGGCATCACGTCTTTGCCACCTGCGACGGCTCGGGCAAGGCATCCGGCGCCAAGTGCTACCTCGACGGAAAACTGCTGGACATGCAGGTCGGCGTCGATCACCTGACCAATTCGATCCTGACGGATGTGCCGCTGCAGATCGCCTCCCGCCGCGGCCAGAAGGAGCACTTCAAGGGCCGCATCGACGACGTGCGCATGTACGATCGCGTCCTGGGCGCCGACGAGATCGACCAGCTCGGCGGGACGCGCGTGATGGCGGCGCACATTCCGGCGAAGGATCGTTCGCCCGAGCAGGCGGCGGCGGTGAAGAAGCTCTACATCGACACCGCCGCTCCGCAGGATCAGAAGGATGCCGTCGCGCGCGCCGACTCAGCAAAGGACGCGCACGCGAAGCTGCTGGCGACCATCCCGACGGTGATGGTGATGAGCGACGCCAAGCCGCGCGACAGCTTCGTCCTCAAGCGCGGCCAGTACGATCAGCCCGGCGACAAAGTCACCGCCGGCGTCCCCGCGTGTTTCCCCCCGCTGCCGGCGGGGATGAAGGCGGATCGTCTGGCGCTGGCGAAATGGTTCGTCGCGCCGTCGCATCCGCTCACCGCCCGCGTCGCGGTCAATCGTTTCTGGGAGATGTACTTCGGCGCGGGGATCGTCAAAAGCAGCGAGGATTTCGGCGTGCAATCGGACTGGCCGAGCCACCCCGAGCTGCTCGACTGGCTCGCCGTCCACTTCATCCAGAGCGGCTGGGACGTCAAGGCGATGCAGAAGCTCATCGTCACATCCGCGACGTATCGCCAGTCCTCGCACGTGACGCATGAGTTGCTCGAGAAAGATTCGACCAACCGCCTTCTCGCGCGCATGCCGCGCTTGCGGCTCGGCGCCGAAGCGATCCGCGATCAGGCGCTGGCGATGAGCGGGTTGCTCGTGGAAAAAGTCGGCGGCCCGTCGGTCAAGCCTTATCAGCCCCCCGGCATCTGGGAAGAAGTCACGACCGGAAACCTGCCGGGCCTCAACGGGCAGGTGTACGTGCAGGATCACGACGCGTCGCTCTATCGCCGCAGCCTCTACACGTTCTGGAAGCGCACCGTCCCGCCGCCGACCATGAGCGTGTTCGATGCGCCGTCGCGCGAGATCTGCACGGTGCGGCGGTCGCGCACCAACACGCCGCTGCAGGCGCTGGCGCTGCTGAACGACACGATCTACGTCGAGGCCGCGCGAAAACTCGCCGAGCGCACGATCATCGAGGGCGGCAGCAAGCCAGCGGATCGATTGGCCGACGCCTTCCGCCTCGCCATCGCGCGCAAGCCGAGCGCGGCGGAGCTGAAGATCCTTGTGGACGATTTTAATTATCACCTGGCGACGTATTTCAACGATCCCGACGCGGCGGCGAAGCTGCTCGCCGTCGGCGAATCAAAGCGCAGCGGCAAACTCGACGCCCGCGAGCTCGCCGCCTACACCGCGACCGCCAGCGTCATCCTCAACATGGACCAGACGATCACGAAGGAGTGATGTTTTCTTCTCGTAGCATGGCCGTCTCGGCCATGCCGTTTCCGTAGTCGAGAAGGCATGGCCGGGACGGCCATGCTACGAAAGCGAGCGAAACCCAAATGATCGACCGAGAAACGTTCGCAAGACATCTCACACGCCGCACCTTCCTCCGCCGCAGCGCCGGGGGCATCGGCGCGGCGGCGCTGGCGAGCCTGCTCAACCCCGAGCTGCTTCTCGGCGCGACCGCATCGACGCAACCCGTCAAAGTCCCCGGCGTCCTCGGTCAGACTCACTTCGCCCCCACCGCCAAGCGCATCATCTACCTCTGCCAGTCCGGCGCGCCCTCGCAGATCGAGCTCTTCGACCCCAAGCCGCAGCTCGACAAGCTTCGCGGCAGCGATCTGCCGGAATCAATCCGCATGGGCCAGCGCCTCACCGGAATGTCGTCCGGCCAGGCCCACTTCCCCGTCGCCAACTCCATGTTCAAGTTCTCGCGAAACGGGAAAAGCGGCATGCAGATCAGCGAGCTGCTCCCGCACACCGCATCCGTCGCCGACGACATCTGCGTCATCCGCTCGCTGCACACCGAGGCGATCAACCACGATCCCGCGATGACCTTCTTCCACACCGGCTCGCAGCAGTCCGGCCGCCCGAGCATCGGCGCGTGGACCAGCTACGGGCTCGGATCGGAAAACTCGGACCTTCCCGCGTACGTCGTGATGATCTCGCGCGGCTCCGGCCGGCCGTTCGATCAGCCCCTCTACGATCGACTCTGGGGCTCCGGCTTTTTGCCGACGAAGTATCAGGGCGTGAAATTCCGCGGCGTGGGCGATCCGGTCCTCTTCCTCAACAATCCCCCCGGCGTCGATGCCGCTTCACGCCGGCGCGAGCTCGACGACCTCGCGAAGCTGAATCAACAACACCTCGACGCGATGGGCGATCCCGAGATCGCCACGCGCATCGCGCAGTACGAGATGGCCTACCGCATGCAGACCGCGGTCCCGGAGCTGACCGATCTGTCGAAGGAGCCCGCGAGCGTCCTGGAGATGTACGGCCCCGACGTCCACCGCCGCGGCAGCTACGCCGCCAATTGTCTGCTCGCCCGGCGGCTCAGCGAGCGCGGCGTTCGCTTCGTCCAGCTCTTCCACACCGGCTGGGACCAGCACGACGATCTCCCCAACGGCCTGCGCGGCCAGTGCAGGGACACCGATCAACCCAGCGCCGCGCTGATCAAGGATTTGAAGTCGCGCGGCCTGCTCGACGACACGCTGGTCATCTGGTCCGGCGAGTTCGGTCGCACGACCTACGGCCAGGGCAAGTTCACCAACGACACCTACGGCCGCGACCACCACCCGCGCTGCTTCAGCATGTGGATGGCCGGCGGTGGAATTCGGGGCGGGATCACCTTCGGTGAGACCGACGACTTCAGCTACAACATCGTCAAAGACCCCGTCCACGTTCACGACCTCAACGCCACGATCCTCCGCTGCCTCGGCGTCGACCACACGAAGCTCACCTTCCGCTTCCAGGGCCGGCATTACCGCCTGACCGACGTGCACGGCGAAGTCGTCAAAGGCATCCTCGCCTGATTCTTCCTTGATTCGTTCGGTATCCGTTTGGTACGATGCCGGGTTGGTTTCCAACCCATGGGAGGCGCTATGTCCAAGCCAAACGGCTCGCCCATCCACGCCGCCGCCGCGGCAGCAGTGCGCGACGTCAACCTTCAGTTTTCTTCAGAAATCTTCAGTAATCTTCAGTCCAACACGCGAAATGGCAAAACGAACCCAACGCCTGCCACGTCCCCGCGAAGCCTCAATGCACGCCAGCTTCGCGCGGTCCAGCTTCTGCTGGAGGGCAAGCGCGAAGTCGTCGTCGCGCAACTCGTCGGCGTGACGCCGCAAACGATCAGTCGATGGAAGAACCAAACGCCGGCCTTCGCGGCGGAGCTGCTCCGCTGCCACCGGGATTCCTTCCGAGTCCGGGAGGAGCAGCGCGAGCGGGAACGGGAGCGCCGCCGCGCCGAATACGCCGCCAGGGGGCTCCGCTGCACGGCGCCGTCCGCTTATTCCGCCGGCGCGGGCCCCGCCGCCGACGGGGGCGGCGCGACTTCACGCTGATCGCCGCGCGCGATTTTGTTCATGGCCGCCGCAACTTGCGGACGATAACTTTATGGTATAAAGTAACTCGGGCGGGAAGACACACGATGCCTTCGAATCTCTCACAAGCCCTCGACCAGATCTCCGAGATCCGCCGGACCATGGTCCGCAGCCAGGTCTTCCGCGGGTACCGCGCGCAGACCACCGCGATCACCGGCATGCTCGCCCTGGTCGTCGCCGCCGTCCAGTCGCGCATCGTGCCGGATCCGTGGCAGGATATGCCGGCGTATTTCGCGCTGTGGTGCGGGCTGGCGGTCGTCTGCGTCGCGATCTTCGGCATCGAGCAGTACACGCGCTGCCGCCGCCTCGCCTCGCCGCTGCAGAACGAGCGGACCTTCGAAGCGCTGGAACGATTCGTGCCCGCCCTCGCCGCCGGGACGATCGTCACCATCGTCTTCTACTGCTACCTGGCCGAGTATTCGTGGATGCTGCCGGGGTTCTGGTCGATCTTTTTCAGCCTCGGCATCTTCGCGTCGCGCTCGCTGCTCCCGCGCGGAATCAGCGGCGTCGCGGGGTATTACCTCATCGGCGGGTGCGTGTGCCTGATCTGCGGTCACGGCGGAGGGCACTGCTTCTCGCCGTGGGAAATGGCCCTCACCTTCGGCATCGGACAGTTACTCGCCGCGGGGGTGTTGTACTGGAACCTGGAGCGTCGTCATGGCAGGCAATCATCAGCGCGACAATAGCAGTCGCAATAAGTCCGGCAGCGGGCGCTACGCCTACGAGGGCCTCGACCGCCTGATCCACGAGCGGGCGCGCCTCGCGATCCTGTCGTCGCTCGCCGCCAACGAGAGCGGCCTGACCTTCAACGATCTCAAGGACCTGTGCAATCTGACCGACGGCAACCTCTCGCGCCAGCTCCAGGTGCTCAAGGACGCGAGTTTTCTCGACATCGAAAAGAGCACCGCCGGCAACCGCCCGCAGACGATGTGCCGGCTGACGCGCACCGGCCGTAAAAAGTTTCTCGAGTACATCGCGGAGCTGGAAAAAGTCGTGTCGAACGCCGCGCAGCCGCGCGACGCTTCGGAACCGGAGCCGCGCCGCGGTCTCTCCACCGCGTGATGAATTGACGCGCGGCGGCCGGGCCGCGGACCCACGTTGGTTTTGTCTGCATTCGATCCATCGCATCGCGCCTTGAACGGGGATTCACATGCTCGCGGCATCACAAACCACCTTCCGTCGCAGCTACGCCTTCATCCTCGCCGCCACGCTCCTCTTCGTCGCGGCGGCGGACTTTTTCTTCTACGGCCACCCGATCGGCTGGACCGCCGCCGCATTGTCGGGCGTAATGTTCTGCCTCCTCGCCGCGCGCGATTCGACTTTCCTGCAAACCCTCCCCGGCCGCGTCCTTGCACTGGCGCTGGTGGGCCTGATCGCCTCGATGGTCGAGGAGCCGACCTGGCTCAACGTCACCTACACGATCCTCTGCACCAGCGCGCTGGCGCTGATCAACGCCGAGGGGTTCGACAACGATTTTCTCCGCTGGCTCGGCAGGTTTTTCACCTGGCTGCTGATCGGCTGGACGCGGCTGTTCGTGGACAACGGCATCGTGACGCGCTGGCTCGTCCGCCGCGGATTTTCGCCGCGCCTGGCGCGCGGCATCGCCGCGTGGATCCTTCCCGCGCTGCTCAGCACCGTCTTCATCGGCCTCTTCGCCTGGGCCAACCCGATCATTTCCGACTGGATCGCCAACCTCGGGACAACGATCGGGAACCTGATCGACAGGCTCCCCGACCTGATCAACCCGCTGCGCCTGATCTTCTGGATCGCCTTCGCGACGATCGCGTGGATGCTCCTGCGCGGACGCGTTCATCGCTGGACCCTCCCACACCCGCGCACGCCGGTGGATCAGCGCAGCGAATCCGCGGATCTCTTCCTCGCGCCCGCGCCCGCGCCCGCGCACCCGAGCGGTATTCCTCTCGGACTGGCCATCCGCTGCCTGATCCTCTTCAACCTCATCTTCGCGGTCGAGAACGTCCTCGACGTCGTCTACCTGTACGGACACAGTTCGACGACGATGACAAGCCTCGACTACCGCACCTACGTTCGTCGCGGCGCGTATCCGCTGGTCGCCGCCGCGCTCCTCGCCGGCGCTTTCGTGCTGATGACCTTCCGCCCGCGCAGCGAATCCGAGCGCTCGCGTCCCGCGCGCGCGCTCGTCTACCTCTGGATCGGCCAGACGATCTTCCTCACCTTCTCCGCCGCCGCACGCTTGTACCGCTACATCGACATGTCCGAGCTGACGCGCCTCCGCGTCGCCAGCATCATCTGGTTCGCGCTGGTGGCCGCCGGGCTGTTCTACATCATCTGGCGGATCGTCGCCGGCCGCTCCAACCGCTGGCTGATCAACGTCAATGCCGTCACCGCCCTGCTCGTGCTGTACCCGTGCTGCTTCATCAACTTCGATCGTCTCATCGCCGACTTCAACGTGCGTCACTGCGAAGAAGCCGGCGGCGGCGGCTCGCCGCTGGACATCGACTATTTTCGCTCGCTCGGCTCGGCGTCGCTGGCGTCGCTCGAATCGGTCCGGCCGAAGATCCCACTGCTCTGGCGACAACAACAGGCCGACCAGATCGCGCGCGACTTCCGCGGCGAGCTGGCGAAGGATCTGTCCGACTGGCGGAGCTGGACCTGGCGCCGTCAACGCGCCTTCAACGAGGCCGTGCAGGTCGAGCGGCTCGCCCGCGCCGCGGCGCACCGCGCCCCGCCGCGGCAACTGGCGCAGCTCGCGCCGAATCACCCGTAATCGCAGCAACGACCAACATAACGAACGAATCCGTACCTCGTCGCCGCCACACTGATCTCCGCCGGCGTGCGACGACGGCTCCGGCGCGGTGGACACTCGATCCGCCGAGGTGTAGAGTCATGGATCACGTTCCCGTAGCTCAATTGGACAGAGCGTCGGCCTCCGGAGCCGAAGGTTGCAGGTTCGAGCCCCGCCGGGAACGCTTTTCAACTCCATCACATACGCACGGACGCGCGGACTCGCGCGGCGTTAGCGATGCGTCGTGGGAATGACATCGCACAGTCACGATCACGATCATGCCGGCGAGCATCACGAGGGTGGCGGCCCGCGACCGCCGACGGCGCCGGCCCTTCACACTGCTCTTGGCGCGCGCCACAGGATCACAGCGCCTAATCCTGCCGCGGTCAGCGAGGCAAGGAAGATGGCGATCTTGGCGGCCGCGAAGTCAGACGGATCGGAAAAGGCCGATCCGGCGATGAACAACGACATCGTGAATCCGATACCGCCCAGCGCACCTGCACCGTACAACTGGCGCCACGAATAGGCGTCGGGCTTTGCCGCCACGCCACCCAGCACCCCCAGCCGCGCGGCCACCGCCATCCCGAGCGGCTTCCCCGCGACCAGTCCCAGCACGATCGCCAGCGTGAGCCGTCCGCGGCCTTCGAACACGGCGAGTGACAACGCGACTCCCGCGTTGGCCAGGGCGAAGATCGGCAGCACGAGGTAGCTCGACCACGGCTCGACGTTTCGAAGCAGGCGGTCGGCGGGAGACTCCATCCGGTCGTGGATCGCGTCGAGCGCTCGCATCGCCGGCTCTGAGGGCCCGGCGCGCATCGCCTCACCGGCACGGCGGTCCTCCAGGCGAATAACCGTCGCGGCCTGCGCCAGCAGCGCGTTCAGGTTCGCCGGGGGTCGCGTCGGAATGAGCACGGCCAGGATGACGCCGGCCAGCGTGGCGTGCAGCCCCGCCTCGTGGAGGACGAACCAGAGAACCACGCCCAGCACCGCGTACGGCAGCGTGCGGTAAACGGCGGCGCGGTTGAGCGCCACCAGCAAAGCGGTCACCACGGCTGCGACGGCCAGGTAACGCGTGTCGATCTGCCCGGTGTAGAACAGGGCGATCACCACGATCGCCACGATGTCGTCGATGATGACGGCCGCGGTCAAGAACACGCGCAGCTCGACCGGCACCCGCGCGCCCAGCAACACGATCAGCGCGACTGCGAACGCCGTGTCGGTCCCGATGGGAACGCCCCATCCGTGCTTCAATCCCGGCGGCGCGATCACCGCGTAGATGACCGCCGGCAGGGAGATGCCACCCAATGCGGCGATCACCGGCAGCGCGGCGGAGCGGAGGGTCGCCAGGTGTCCGACGGTGAACTCGCGCTTGATCTCAAGCCCTACGACGACGAAGAAGATCGTCAGCAGCCCGTGGTTGACCCAGTCGAGCAGCGACAGCACCAGCGCGGAGCCGCCCCACTGGAATCCCAGCAATGTCGCCCAGAACGCGCCGAACGCCGAACGCACCGGCGAGTTGCTCAGCGCCAGCGCCAGCAGCGCCGCCAGCGCCAGAAGCAGGCCCGAAGCCGGCCCCCAGCGGACAAACTCGAACGCGGCGGTCTGCACCCGCTGGCCGAGCGAACCGAGCATCGCGTCGGCCAGCGAGCTTTCGTCCCACGTGCCGGCATAGCGGCGACCGTTGTTGAAGAACGTCGGAGTCACCTGAACGCCGCTGCGCTCGGCGCTGCGGACGTCCTCGCGCACGCGCGCCTGCGCCGCGGCGAAGGCGCCCTCGTGGCCGGCGTCACGGGGCAGGCCAATCTCTGCCGCGATCCGCCCGAAGTCGCCGTCGCTGAACTCGGTCCCGCGCTCCATCAGCGCCTCGTGGACTTCCCAAAACCGCCCCGTCTTCTGCGCCGCGTACTCCGCGAGTTCGGCCGCTCGCGCCGCGACTTCGTTGCCGGCGATCGGGAGATGTCGGAACACGTATCGCATCCGGTCCCCGAGCCGGTTGCGCAATCCCTCGACGACTTCGTGAACGGCATGACAGCGGGGACAGGCATAACTGCCGTACTCGACGAGCGTCATGTCGGAATCCGGCGGCCCAAGGACGTGATCCCGCTCGAGGTCGACCGGAGGTGCAAGTGTCTGCGGCGTCGCAGCCATGGCCGCTACCCTGACACACGAGACGCCTTCTGTCCAAGGAGATCGTTCACCGCGCCGCCGGATGTCGCCGGCTCCGGCGGGGTCTTCTCGCTTGGCGCCACGGCCGGCCAGTCCGTTCTCCACGCCTCGGGTTTGGTTGCGTCCGTGTAGGCGATTCGCACGGGCATCGCGCTCAGCCGGTCGTACAGCCGCGCTTCGGCGCGGACGGGCCACCAGTCGTAGAGGAACACTTCCATCGGCCGCCACATCGCGACCCAACCGCCAATCGAGAGGCTCTCGTGCAGCAGGTCCCCCACGTGCCCCGGCATCGATTTGGCAATCAAGTCGCCGAGAAAGGTCAGCGCGGTCAGCGCCACCAGGCCGATCAACAGGCTGATTCTCCCGCGGCGGAAGAGCTCGCGAAGCCGCCGCCGGGTCACCCGCGCGCGCTGGCTGAAGAAATCCCGTATCGCCTCCCGCAGCGCCGCGGGCTCTCCCGGCGGGCCGGCGCCGCGATTCAGCCGGACCAGCAGCGCCAGCGGCGCATCCCGCGGCGACTCGCGCGCCCAGCCGACGATGAACTCTTCGGCATTCGGGTACAGGTCGCGCTCGCGAAAAGGCGAGGGGTCCATCGCGTTGAAAAGCTGCTTCAACTCCGCGACGTGAACTTCGATCCGCACGCAGTTGGATGGAATCGAATCGCCGGCGGCTCGTTCGTCCTCGGCCATGCCCGCGCTCCTTCCGCCAGCCGTCGTGTCGCAAACCCCTGATGCCGCGTCCGCCTCCGGCCCAATACTGAACACGGCGCGAGCGGTCGGGGTACTTGCGAATTGTATCAGGCCGATCGATTTTGAGCCGTTCCAGCCGTTCGCGCCGCCTAACATCCGTATCGAGGTGACTACCTATGCCGGTGAAAGTCGGAGCAAAGGCGGAACACGGCTTTAACGAGCCTTTAGGGTTGATGAGCGATTGCCATCGGCGGATCGAGCATTTTCTGGCGGTCCTCGAGCGCGTGATCGAAAAGGCGCAAGGGAATGAGTTGAACGACGAACAGCGGCGCGCGGTGGAAACGGCGCTGAGTTATTTCAAGACCGCGTCGCCGCGGCACACGCAGGACGAAGAGCGTTCTCTGTTTCCGCTGATGCGTGAATCAGAGCTGCCGCAGGCACGCGAGGCGCTGCGGATGCTCGATGCGCTCGAACACGACCATGCCGCCGCCGATGTGGCGCATGCGGAGGCGGATCGGTGGTTTCGGCAATGGCTGGACCTGGGCAGTCTCGCCGAGCCCCAGAGGCAACGACTCGCGCAAGTGCTCAGTGCATTGAGACAGATGTATCAGCGGCACATCGATCTCGAAGAGCGGGAGGTTTTCCCTCTGGCCGGGCAGATCCTCAGCCCGGATCAGCTCGCGCGGGTAGGCCGGGAGATGGCGGATCGGCGGGGCCTGCCGTCAAATGAACCGTGACCAGGATCTCTCCTTCCTCCTCCGCTGCCACGCTGTGCTCGATTGCGGGCGCGAGGATGAGCATTTGTCCTGCTCGCAGTTCATGGACCTGATCAGCGGCGGTGATCTTCATGCAGCCGCGCAAAATATGAATGTTGACGATGCCATTCGCCTTGTGCGCGGGTAAGCCAGTGAATCGGTCGAAGGCGAAAAGCGCGACGGTGTAACCGTCGCGACGATACAAGGTTTCCTGTCGATGGCCGCGCTCGCCGGCTTGCGGTTCGGATCGAAGTTTGCTGATCACCTTTTCCAGATCAACCGGCAGTTGCGGGACCGCGAACCGTTCTTGCGGATGTTGTCGCAACCTTCCCGTTTGTGATTCGGATTCAGACATCGTGTTCAGATCCCTTCTTCATATGTCGGCCATGGTGTCGAAGAACTCGTGGTCCGAGTTGTAGCCGCCTTCGCCCTGGTAGACGTGCTTGAAGTCTGCCACGAATTCGATCGACTTGATCCACTTGACCATTTTAAAGCCGAGCTGGTTCTCCACCCGCAGTCGCAGGGGCGCGCCGTGGACGTCGGTAAGCCGCTTGAAGTTCATCTCGTACGACAGCAGCGTCTGCGGACGGCGGGCGTTGTCGATCGTGTGGCTGTCGTAATACTGGCCGCCTTCCAGGCCTTCGCCGAAGGAATAGAAGACGACCGCCTTCACGTCCGGTTTAGGGCGCACGAGCTTCATCAACTCCGCGACGGGCAGGCCGCCCCATTCGGCGATGCCGGACCAGCCCTGAATGCAGTGGTGTAATGTAATTTGAGTGCGCTTGCCCATCGCCAAAAGTTCTTCCAAAGACAACTCGACCGGATTCTCCACCAGCCCGCACACTTTCAGGCGGTAATCCTTGAAGCCGCCCGCAGCCAGCGATTTCCATTCTTCCGACGTCGGAAGTTTCCCGTTGGGCCACATGAACGGCGAGATCTCCTCGACGGTGTACTCGGCTCGCGGAGCATGCCGCGCGAGCAGAAGCCGCAGGACGGGATTGACCAGCGCGTCACCCACGCGCTGAATGGCGCGCGGGAACAGCCACGTCGCCCAATTCGCCATCATGTTCAGCAGGAGAAGGATCACCAGCCCGCTCAGGCCGATGTACATGCCGAACCGCAGCAGGTCATCGGTGCCGATGACGATGTGGTTCATGTTCCGCGCAAAGCCCGTGAGCAACACCATCGACACGTGAGCGATGACGAACAGGACGTACGCGCACAGCAACAGGAAATGAATCGACCGGCCGATCTGTCGGTTGCCGGGCAGTTTGCGGTACCAACTGAAGCGGTTGACCAGCGCCGGCGACATTGCAGGACCGGTCAGGATCGACAACGGGGCCAGGACGAAGATCACCACGAAATAGCTCAGTTGCTGCAGCGCGTTGTATTGGTAAAAGCCGTTGGGCTCAGGCGGCAGGTGAAACGTGGCGTAGTGGACGAACATCGCCCAGGCGTCGGGAAAGATTCGCCAGGAGGTCGGCACGATGCGCCGCCAGTGGTTTGTCACAAACAGGAGCGTGATGTACACGGCGCCGTTCAGCACCCAGAACAGCGCGCTGGCGAAGTGCCAATGCCGCGCCAACCCCAGCGTGTGCCGGCCGCCGGGCAGGCCGATCCACGGGCTCAGATATCGCGCGTCATCCTTCGCGGTGTACAGCCGATCCAGAGGCACCTGAATCGGCGTGAAACGGACCCACTCGCTGCCGGGCGTGCAATGGACGTTCCAATACAGTCGCGGATGATCCATCAGGATCTGAAGTCCACTGCGCGCCAGCAGGACCATGAAAAGAAGGTTGACGTAGTGGGTGATTCCGATCCACGCGGGAAAGCCGTACGGCAATGTCGTGGTCTGGGGTGTGAATTGCTGCGGCGCGGGAACAGAGGGAAGACCGATCGCCGCCCACTGCACGTATGCCGTGATCACGGCCAGCACCATCGGCAAGACCAGCGGCAAAAGCGTGGAGAACCGGATGCGCGGGGATGCGGCGGCTGCGCCGGAACGCTCGGCGGCGTGCCGCGCGACGGTGGAAGCGTCATCGTCGGAGGCCGGCTGGAGATTTGGAGATTTCGACCGTTTCATTCCGCGTTTCAATTCTCCGCTCGCCAGACCTGTCCCGGCGGAGATCACCTTCTCTTGCGGACCTTGGTAAGTGCCGACCCTTTATGCATGGCCAGGTGATCGGTCTTGTCGCTCTTGATCAGATACTGCGGCTCGGCTTTCGAAGCGTGGACCGTATAACCCTTGAAAGAAATCTCGGAGGTGATTTTTTCCTTGATGGTTCCGGAAACCCGTCCGGCCTCGGAGTTCCACCGCACGTGATCGCCTGCCTTGAATATGTGGGTTGTTGACATGAGTGACTCATCCGCCAAAGAACTTCTTGATGACCGCCAGCGTCGTCTGCCGGCCGACGGTTGCGATGGAGTTCAGGTTGGGCAGGTCCTTGGGACACACGACCACGCAATTGCCGGCCTTGCTGCAATCAGCGATGCCGCCCTCGCCCATCATCACGTCCAGCCGCTCGTCCTTGAGCGCTTTGCCGGTCGGATGGACGTTGAACAATTTCACCTGGCTGAAGATCGCCGCGCCCACGAAATGATTGGTCGCGGTGTATTGCGGACACGCTTCAAGGCAGCATCCGCAACTGATGCAGCGCGAGAGCACGTACCGCTGCTCCTGCATTTCCCGCGACATCGGCGGCCCGGGGCCCAGGTCGTACGTGCCGTCGATCGGCACCCAGGATTTAGTGCGCTTGAGGTCGTCAAACAATCGCTGACGATCGACGAACAGGTCGCGGACGACTGGGAATTTGCTCAGAGGCTCCAGCGTGATCGGGGCGCTCACCGCGCGCCGCTCTCGTCCGCGCACGGGCTGCTGCTCGCCGTAATCGACCGCGTTATATAACGGATGATCCCGCGCGGACGGTTGACGGGTGTAGGTCGGCTCGAGCTTATCGACCAGCGCCGAACAAGCCTGGCGCACTTTGCCGTTGATCCGCATCGTGCAGGCACCGCACACCTCTTCGAGGCAACCGCTGTCGTAAACGACAGGAGTCGTCCGATGCCCATCGCTCGTTACCGGATGTGCCGCGATGTATTGGAGACATGAGATAATGTTCGCGTTCGGCCGGCGCGGGACGGCAAACTCCTCCCATCGCGGGGAAGCATCCGGCCGGTCCTGGCGCCGAATGCGCAGAAGTACCGGTGGCTCTGGATGGAATTGATCGCTCATGCGTGTCACCTGATTCCCGACTCGCGACGCGGACGTCGCACGAACCCGCGTGGTGCCCGGTGCTCAAGCGTGCCCACATCCCGGTGGATCGCTGCACGGGAACGACTCCATCGACGCCTCCTCCACCGGTTCCGGGGGCCGCTGGTTCTGCGGCGGCTGAGGTGAATCCACGGCTCGGCGCCTCGGGCTCCCGGCCGACGGGTTGCCGCCCGCATGCGGAGGAGGCTCGCCCCGTTTTGGCTGACGGTTGCGACGTGCTCCGTCGCGCGGACCCTGCGCCTTCGCCATGACGTCACTCAACCCTTTCCGTGCTCAAGAAACTTCTTGAGCGCCAAAGCGCCGTTGTGCTCCTCGTCGTGCGCGGCATAGACGAGGGTGACGGTCCCCTGCTTGATCTTTTGCCGCAGCAGCGCCACCGCCGCCGGACGGGCGCTCAGTTCTTTCCAGTAGCGCTGCTCGAACTGCTTCCATCTTGCCGGATCATGATTGAACCACTTGCGCAGCTCCGGCGTCGGCGCCACGTCCTTCAGCCACAGGTCCAGCGCCGCTTTCGCCTTGGTCACGCCTCGAGGCCACAGTCGCTCTACCAGGATTCTCAAGCCGTCGTCTCGTGACGGCTGCTCGTACGCGCGCTTCAGTAAAATCATTGAGTCCAGCTCCTTGCCTTCATCCCTTTATCTTCTTTCCAATCGCAACAGGAATTCCCTGCGCACGTCGGGATCGCTCTGGAAAACCCCGTGCATGACGTTCACCTTCATGACCGAATGCGTGTCGCGGACCCCCCGCGCCATGGCGCACAGGTGCGTGCCGTCGATCAGTACCGCCACGCCCAGGGCCTCAACCGTTTTCTCGATGAATTCAGCGATCAGGTGAGCGGTCCGCTCCTGATTCTGAAAGCGGCGTGCGAAGTACCCCGCGATGCGCGCCAGCTTGGACAGGCCGAGGATCTTTTTGTCCGGAACATAGCCGATGGTAATGCTCATGATGATGGGGAGCAGATGGTGTTCGCACAGACCAACTTCGTGTATGCCTTCCACGATGACCATGTCGTGACAGACCGCCACCTGGCACTCGGCTTTGAACTGCTTTGTCAGCGCATCGGTCTCCATGCGGGAACCTTCGGTCATTTCGACCAGCGCCTTGGCTGCGCGCATCGGAGTCTCGCGCATGCCTTCCGAATGAAGGTCGGCGCCGATTTCCTGGAGGATTGCCGCGTAATGTTCGGCCAGTTTGTTCGCGTCGGGCTGCTTCATGGGCGTGTCTCTCGTATTACCTCATTGTCTGTAGAACCGCCGTTGTCGGTGCTCCGCCTGAGCGGATCCTCGTGCGGCTTCCTCCGGCCCGACACTTATTGGCCGGAATGACCGTCTTGTCGGAGTTTGAGATACTCGCCGATCACGAGCGTCGCAGGATAGAGGACCTGCTCCTCGTTGTGCGCGTGGACGACGAGCTCGTCGGCGAATCGCGCTTGATCGGGTTTGGCTTCCTGTCTGGCTGCCGCGGCGAGTGCGCGAAGTTCAACCGTCAGCGTCTGATGCTCCTGGAGCATGTTCCCGTACTCGTGCCGCAGGCGCTCGGCCATTTGGATCGCCTGCCGCGCCTGAGTTTCATCGACCGGCTCGTTATCGGCCAGCGATTTCAACAGGCCCAGCGGCGGCATGGCATAGGCCTCTTCCTCCTGGAAATGAGGGAGAAGGACCGCGACAACTTTCCTCGCCTGCGCGCCGGTCGCTCCGCCAGACGCGAGCGCCGCTTCCAACTCGTGATGCAGATGCTCGTGCTCAGCTCTGACGCTGGGCGGCACTGACAATAGGGAATGCGTGGGCGCGGCGGACGCGTCAGGCTCAGGAGCCCGGTGATCTCGACTCGGGTTGCGGCGTTGCTCCTGCGTCCTCGCGCACCCCGCGGCCAGCAGCAGTGCGGCAATCATGAAAACACCACTGACGTGAGCAATCCTCATGGGATGAGCCCAGGGTGCGATGGCGTCGATTTGCGATTGATCACGACTGTATCTCCGTTCATCTGACATTCAGCAATGATCGCGGGAACCTTGGGTCAAGATTTGACCGACATGGCCTCGCGGAGCAGTTGGTTCGCGTAGCCCCACTCGTTGTCGTACCAGCTCATCACCTTGACGAGATCCCCGTCAATGACCTTGGTGAGCTCGAGGTCAACGATTGACGCGCGGGGATCGGCCACGATGTCCGACGACACAAGCGGATCGCGCGACACGCCAAGTACCCCGGCGTAGCGGTCCGTGGCGGCCTCGTCGGTGAGGATCTGGTTCACTTCATCGACGGTTGTTTTCCGCGACGCGACAAACGTGATGTCCGCAATCGATCCGACCGGGATCGGCGCTCGGATGGCGATGCCGTCGAAGAGGCCCGCATACTGCGGCAGCGCGCGTGTCGTCGCCTGCGCGGCGCCCGTCGTGGCCGGCACCAGGTTCGCGGCCGCGGCCCGACCACGACGGACGCGCTTGTTTGCACCATCGACCAGCGACTGGGAAGAGGTGTACGCGTGGATCGTCGTCATCACTGCCTTCTTCAAGCCAATGCGGCGGCCGACAATTTCGACGATCGGCGTGATGCAGTTCGTCGTACAGCTTGCGCAAGAGATGATGGCCGGATTGCCTCGCGGCACATTCGCGCCGTGGATGACCGTTTCTACTCCTTCACCTTTCGATGGCGCCGACAGCAGGACAAATCGTGCCCCTGCGCGAACGTGCTTCTCAAGGTCCTCCCGACGCGTGAACGCGCCGGTGCATTCGAACACAAGCTCGACGCCAAGCTCGCTCCAAGGAAGCTCCGAAGGATCATGGACCTTCAGCGTTCGCACCTTGCGGCCGGCAACCACGAGGGCGCCCTGGTCAACCGCCACTGACTTGGAATACCGCCCGTACACGGTGTCGAAGCGAAGCAGGTACGCCAGCGTCTCGACATCTGCCAAGTCGTTGACCGCGACCAACTCGATCGAGGGCTCATCCGTGACCAGTTTCAGGATTGCACGGCCGATCCTTCCGAGACCGTTGATCGCGACTTTGGTTTTCATATCGAACCTCCTTCCCTGGTTTTGCGTCCCTCGCGCGGGAACAAGGAACGTTCCGGCACCAGAGGTCGCTGATCTCCGCCGGCTTACTGGATCGCGCCGCGCAGGCTTGCCGCGGAAACCGGCTGCGCTTTCTGAATCAGCGCGCGGGCCTCGTCCACTTTCCCCCAAACGTTGCACATCATGGCGCCGCGCAGTCGGTCGCCGTCGAGGTAGTACACGACACCGGTCCTGTTCTCCTCCTGCCAATCCGCAAAGGTGGTCAGGCGGCTGTCGATGTCGCCGACGGCTTCGTATCCGAACTCGAACAGGTCGGAGAAGAAGAACGGGATGTACGTGAAGGGCTCGCGCGCTCCGGCCATGTTGCGGCCGGCATGTTTGCCCTGGCTGACCGCGTTGTCCCAGTGTTCCATGCGGCGCGGCCCGAAACCGGCCGCCGGAAAGAGTGCGATGTCACCGGCGGCGTAAATGTCCGGAGCGGACGTCTGGAGAAACTCGTTCACGATGACGCCGTTCCCCGTTGAAAGCCCCGCAGATTCCGCCAGCGATATGTTCGGCGTGATGCCGATACCTGCAACCACGAGATCTGTTCGGACTTCCCGGCCGGCGCGCGTCCGCGTCAGGTAGCCGCCGCCGTCGCGCCGGATCGAAAGCGGGACATCGCCGTCGAGGACCTCGACGCCTTTGGCGCGATATTGTTCGGTCAGATAGCGGCCCAGGGATTCGGGGAAGACGCGCGACACGAGCCACGGCGACGGGAAGATCATCGTAACCGCGAGCTTGTTCGTACGCAGCGATGCCGCCATCTCCGAACCGATGAACCCACCCCCGACAACCAACGCCGATTTGCCTTCGCCGGCAGCGCCGCGCAACGCGCGGTAATCGTGGAGCGTTCGGTAATAGCTGATGCCGTCCAGGTCGCCGCCCGGAATACTCAGCCGGCGCGGCGCCCCGCCCGTTGCCAGCAGCAGCCGTTCGTAGCCATAGACGTTCCCCTCGCTGTCGCGGATCGTGTGCGCGGCCGCGTCGATTTGAGCAACTTTGGTCCCAAGGCGCAGGTCGACCGCGCTGGTCTTGTAAAACATCTCATCGTGCAGAACGATTTCGGCGACCGTCTTGCCGCCGGTCCAGAGCTGCTTCGACAAAGGCGGTCGATCGTAGGGGAGGTCCGTCTCCGCTCCCACAAGCAGAATCCGACCTTGCTGATCAACCTGGCGAATCCCTTCCGCCGCCGCAGCGCCGGCCAAGCCGGCGCCGACGATGAGATAGCGATAGGATTGACTGGTCATGGCTGGGGCCTTCCCGGCGGCTGTGTCATTCGATCAGAATGAATGCCGCTAATTGACGCTGTCGAGCACGCGCTGGATCGTTTCCAGATCGGCGTCCTTCCCGAATTCGATCACCGCCGCTTCGGGAGTGCCGATGCACGAATTGGCGCCGTCCTCGAGCGTGAAGGAGATGCCATGCTTATGAAGCAACTCTTCCGTCGGCCCGATTCGGGTGGGTTCAATCATGATGTAGGCGCCGCACTTCTCGTTCACCCGAACATCAACACTGTCCCCGGTGAAATGATCACGCATGAGATTCTCCTTTCAGGCATCTTCAAAGATCGGGTCAAAGAACTTCAGTTCGGCGAGGGCTTCACTTGCCGTTGTATCTGATTGGGCATCAGCAAAGCGCGTACGCGGCCGGCATGGGCAGGCTGAAACTCCACCTCAAATGCGGTGCTCGGCTCGAACCATGTGCTGCACACGAGCCCCAAGTCGCCGCGATGGAGTCCCAACTCGGGAAGATCCTGCATCAGCCGCACGAGCTCTTCAGCTTTTACTTGTGTCACTGCTTCACCTCTCATCCCCTTCAGGTCCCTTCGATTCGAGTGCTCGCGGGAGGCTCGGTAACGGTGCGACCCGTCATTCGGTCCGCGCGAAGCTTCCGCTGAGTCGTCCCAGCGCCAACGCGCCGAGAAAGAGTCCCAGGTCACGCAACGCCACGTCATAGTGCGGCATTGCGTTTGAGGGAGGAATCAGAAGCAGGTTCACGATGATTCCGAGCAGCCAGGCCGCGACGACGTACGAAAAGATTCGCGGCCGCAGGGCTACGCCGATGCCGGCGATAATCTCAATCACCCCCACGACGAGCATGAACGCGTGGCCGTGTCCCCCGAGCGCACTGTTCACCACGGGGGCCAGATAGTTGTCCCAGTTGACGAGCAAATGGAAGAACTTGTCGACCCCCGCGATGATCGGTGCGACGACAAAGCCGACCTGCAACAGCCGATAGGCTTGGTACGCCGGGTCGCTGAAACTGCTTTCGCTGCGGGCGGAAGTCAATCCGACGGTGGGTGAGACGACTGCGTGGTTCATACAGGCTCCTGTGAAGTGTTCAGTCCGACCGTAGCCTCCGGCTCCGGAATAAGTCAAGGTATAACTTGACTTTCTTGATGCGGTTCATTAAATGGAACTCGATCGGCATCAACAACCGTAGAATCTGCATGCCCTCCGAGGTCTTCAAATCCAGTCGAGGCGAGATCTTGCGCCTGTTGCGTCGCGCCCCCCGATCCGTCAACGAATTAGCGTTGGCCCTGGACGTGACGGACAACGCCGTGCGCGAGATCCTGGCGAGACTTCAACGCGACGGCTTGATCAGTCAGGTCGGCAAGCGGCCTGGCTTTCGAAAGCCCGAGTCGATCTATGACATCACCGCGGAGGCGGAGCGGCTCTTTGCCAAGTCGTACGCGCCGGTGCTCGAGACTTTGCTCGCGGTGCTCGAGTCGCAACTCGACGAGCAGCAGTTGGATGCCGGACTGCGCGAAACCGGACGGCGATTGGCCGCTTCGCACCTGCCGTCGATGCAGAACTTGTCGGACGAGCAACGCATCGCCAGGACGCTGGAAATCATCGAAGATTTCGGTGGCGCGGCCGCGCTCGGGCAGCGCGACCGGCAAACGTTCGTGATCGGCTTCGGCTGCCCCTTCTCGGAACTCGTCAATGAGCATCCGAAGCTCTGCCTGATCGTGCAGACGCTGGTTGGCGAATTGCTCGGCCGCGAGCTCCGGGAACAGTGCGAGCGGGGCGAGCGATCAAAGTGCTGTTTTGCCGTGGAGCAGCCAAGTGCCTCCGCCGGGTCATGACGGTCAACGCATTCGTCCCTCGCGCCCAGGCCTGTCGCTCCGCGTGGCGGAATTGAAAAGCTGGTTCCCGAATCTCGCCACGTTAAAATGAGATTCGGCAGTGCGTTCGGGCATGTCTGGAATCGCGTTAAACCGAACGGAGAACACATGGAGGATGCGATTGTTCTGGACACGAACGACATGCGTGGAAGCGGCGCCGCGCGTCAAGGGATGCTTGGGCAATTCGGGTGGTCGTGGCATTCGCCCTACGTGCTGAGCGGCATATTGACGACGATCTTCTTCGTCGCGGACCTGCTCCTGCCGCGCGGCGCAACGGTGGCGATCGGCTACTGCGTCGTGCCGGCGGTGGCTGCGGGAACCCGGCGGCGCGGCTTTGTCCTGGGAATGACCGCCGTCTGCACGGTCCTGACGTGGATTGCGTTTTTTGTCGAGCCCCCGGGAGAGGCGGGTTGGAAGTCCGCATTCGACCGGGCGATGGTCACCGGGATCGTCTGGTTCGCACTCCTGCTGGTGATGCGCCGCGCGGCGGTCCTCTGCATGCTCCTGCACCAGACAAAGGTGCTGAAAGAGACGGCACAGGAGTTGGAACGGTCCAACGGGGAGTTGGCGAACTTCGCCTCGGTCGTCGCTCACGATCTGCGCGGGCCGCTCAACACCGTCGGCTTGAGCGCGCAGCTCCTGTCGCGCTGCGACTCGATCAAGGCCGACGGCGAGTGCCGGGAGAATGTCGAGACAATTCGGGCCGAACTCGGACGAATGGCCGGCTTCATCCAAAGCCTGCTGACCTACGGGCGCGTGGGATCCGGCGCCCTCAAGATGAAAGCCTGTGATTGCGCGGCGATTTTGCGGGACACCCGGCAGAACCTCAAGGCGGATCTGGGTCGCAACGGCGCGCAAATCGAAATTGAGGAGCTGCCGGTCGTCCACGCCGACCCGGTACTGATCGCACAGCTCTTCCAAAACCTGATCGAGAACAGCATCAAGTATCACGGCGATTTGCCGCCGCGCATTCACGTCTCCTGCGCGGAGCGCGAAGGCGGGTGGCTGTTCTCGGTGCGCGACAACGGAATCGGAATCCGGCCGGAGGACGTGGAGCACATTTTCGAGCCTTTTCACCAGCCCGGGAGCGACCGCCGCAGCCGTGGCGGCGTCGGCCTCGGCCTGGCCACCTGCAAGCGCATCGTGGAGCGGCACGGAGGCAGGATCAACGTGCAGTCCAGACCCGGCGAGGGCACCACCTTTGTCTTCACCATTCCACGCCCGTCTTCCACGGCAGTCGCGTCAAACCCCGTCGAGCGGGCGGCGCCATCGCTCGTGATTTAGAATCACACCCGCCATCCTCGGCTGCCGGCGCATCAGCGGTGCGCTTTGCCCCTTGCGCCGGCGCAGATCGCGGCCACGGCCGGGTGCCGGGGTGTCTCGTCCACCGAGATCGCATAGAACCGCTCGCGGGCGGCGTCGGTGCGTCCCACCAGGGCGACGGCGAACTCCTTCTCCGCCTGTTGATCGACCAGCGAAGGGAACGGAAAGATGCCGGCCCCGTTTTGCCCGATTGACATCATCAACGCGGTGTCGTCGAACTCGCCAACGACGACGGGATGGATGCGCTTGGAGTCGAGCCAGGCGTTGAGCGCCTGCCGCACGGCGGTGTGGTCCGACGGCAGCAGCAGCGGCGCTCCGTTGAGGGATTTTGGGAACCCCCGGCGGTACTTCGCCGCGAGCGCGCGGGTCGCCAGAAATGACACGCCGCACTCGGCCAGCAGGTGATTGTGGCCCTGAATGTGGACGCCGGTCCCGATCGGCGCGTCACTGATCACCACGTCCACGCGACGCGCCGCCAAATCCGCCAGCAGCCTGTCCGCTTTGTCCTCGCGGCAAATCAGCCGCACGGCCGGCTTGAGGTTCAGCGCGGGCTCCAGCAGGTGGCGCACGACGCGCTTGGGGATAATGTCCACGATCCCGACCGCGAGCTTGAGCGGCCGGTCCCCCGGCTGCCGGTCCAGCGCGTTCATCAGATCGCGGCCAACCGAGAAGATCTCGTTGGCGTAGTTGAATGCGATCCGGCCGGACTCGCTCAGCGCCAGCCCGCGGCCGACGCGCTCGAAGAGCCGGTGCCCGAGCGACGTTTCGAGGTCTTTGAGCTGCACGCTGATCGTCGGCTGCGAGACCATGAGCTCCTCGGCGGCGCGGGCGATGCCGCCCTGCCGGGCGACGACCCAGAAGTAGTAGAGGTGGTTGTAGTTGAGCCATTTCATATCTGAATTATAGTTAGATATATCCTATGTGTTACGTTGATATTTCATATTTTACCTATGTGTCTTTCAGACGTATAACTCCTGTGACCGGCGAGGAAGAGCTGTCCGGTTAAGGAGGATTTCGATGTTCATTGATACCAGAGCGATCGGGTTCAAGCTGACCGAAGCGATCGTCGGCCGCGTGGAAGCGCGGCTGGGAGCGGCGCTCGGGCCGTTCTCGCGGTGGATCCTGAAGACCACCGTTCGGGTTGACGACGTCAACGCCGACCGCGGCGGCATCGACAAGCGCTGCGCCGTCGTCGTTGCAATGCGACGGCACGGCCTCGAGGTCGCCGAAGCAATCGACGAGGATTTGTACCGGGCAATCGATGAGGCCGCGAGCCGCATCCGCAAGTCCGTGTCACGACATTCTAAGCGGCGCCTCGCTCGCGAGCGTCGCGACCCGCAACGTCCAGGCGCATGGGTGGCACTGTGATGACAATGCTGCCGCATGCAAAGAGGAATCTGCATGCTTGATCTTGTGAAGGTCATGATCAGCAACGCAGGCGAGGTGCTTCTGCCCCGCGCCTGATCCCGCCCAGCGGCCACCCGCCGGCAGGCGGGCCGGCCACACGCCAGGTTCAAGATCGGAACAACGCATTGATCCGGACAGCAGCGCACGTCGTGCGCGCGCGCCGTACGCGCGCAAGCCATCCGGTTGGAGGTGTATTTGACATGGTCATTGCGGAAAACGGGGTCGTGACAAGGTCGGATCGGCAACGGCTGCGACAGATGATCGATTCGCTCTGCGCGGCCCTTCCCGTCAACGGAGCGCCGCACCGCGGCTTTCTAGCGGGGCTAAAGGAGCGACTTGGCCAGATGGCGACAGTGTCGCAGGAGCACGTGGATGCGGACGTGGTGACGATGAACTCGCGGGTTCGCGTCAGCGATGCGTCCGATCGAGAGCAGGTGCTGACCCTGGTGTACGACAGTGATGCCGACCTGTTCGGAGAGAAAGTCTCGGTGGTTTCGGCGCTCGGCGCAGCCGTCCTGGGATCACGCGTCGGGGACGAAGTGGAGTGGCAGACTCGCCGCGGCCCGCGACGGTTGCGGATCGAGGAAATCGTATTTCAGCCCGAAGCGGCGGGTACGTTCGGTCTTTAACGCCAACAGTAAAGGAGAAGTGAAAAATGATTGCACAGAACGTCATGACGGCGAAGGAAACCATGATCACCCAGGCGGATTTCGACCGGCTGCGGGGCCTGATCGATTCGCCGCACTACCGCTCGCGGTACGCGGCGTCGGTCATGGTGCTCAAAGGCGAGCTCGACGGCGGGCAAGTCGTCGCGGCAGACGAATTGCCCCACGGCATCGTCACCATGCGCTCGCGGGTGCGGGTGCGAGACCTGAAGTCGGACGAATTGGAGACCTACACGCTGGTTTACCCGGACGAAGCCGACATCAACAACGCCAAGCTCTCAGTCCTGGCGCCGCTGGGGATCGCACTGCTGGGGACGAAGGTCGGACAGGTGGTGAAGTTCGGTGCGCCCGGAGGCCAGCGCCGGCTGAAGGTCGAGAAGGTCCTCTATCAGCCGGAGGCGGCGGGTGACTTCCACCTCTAGTCGCGCAGCGAACGCGCGCGGCACCGCCCACCGCCCGGCGAGCGCACGGTCCGTATGACGCTGCGCTGCAGCCACGGTGGTCGGTGCCGCTGACGGTAACTGAATGTCAAAGAAAGGAGCTTCAACATGTTGGCTGGCACTCCATCGGCGCCTTCGAACGACAAGGAACGGTTGCTCAAAGCGCTCGACGAGGCGCTGGGCTCCTGGGCGACCTACGCGCCCTTCCTGGAGTTCTTTCGCAGCAGGATGCGGCAGTCGAAAGCGGTCGCGCCGGACGAGGTGCCGGCGGACGTGATCACCATGAACAGCCGCTTTGCGCTTCGCGACGACCAAACGGGCGAGACCGTCCGCTACACGCTGGTCTACCCGGAACAGGAGGCTCCACATGCCGGGCGGCATTCGGTTCTCAGCCCGATGGGCATGGCGCTTTACGGCGCGAGAGTCGGGGAGGAAGTCTGCTGGATGTCGTCGTCCGGCCCTGCGGTCGCGACCGTGGAGCGGCTGATTTACCAGCCGGAGGCGGCCGGCCATCACAACCGGTAGCGCGCGGGTTCAACGATTCAGAAGACGGTTTACACACGAGAGGAGATACGTCATGCGCATTGAAGTGCTTGGAAACAACGTTCAGATTTCAGACGCCCTGCGAAGCTACGCCGAATCTCGCGTCGGAGCCGCGCTGCGACGGGCGGCAAGCCGCCTGTCGTGGGTCGGCGTTCGCTTCCTGCATGAAGGCGATCGCGCTTGCAACGCGCGGGTCGCGTGCCAGCTCGACGTCTGGATGCGTGGCCTGGGCCTGGTGACCGTCAGGCACATCGACACGAACCCGTACGTTGCCGTGGACTGTGCGGCGGTACGGCTCGAGCAGGCGCTGGTTCGCAGGCTCCGCGAAGCGGGGCAGGTTCCGACGCGCCCGGAACAATCGCGTTCACGCGCTTCCCGGCCGGCGAAGCGCGATCCGCGATACGCGGTGGTCGTGGCGCCGGCGGACGCCCGCCCGCGGCTCAGCCTCATCCCCTGGCTCCGGGCCCGCTACGGAGTGGAGCAGCTTCATACGCTTTCACTCGCGTGGCCGGAGTGGGATGCACTTGTCGCCGGCGAGGTGGAGTCGCCGCAGCTCGAGCGCTTCAAGGACCGTTTCGCGCTCGCCGGGCTCGGGCAGCCGCAGGCCGTGATCGTGGTCGGTGGCGCGGTGCCGAAGCCCTCGTGGAATGAGCCGCCGCAGACGCGCACGGAGGTGCAGCGGATCGTCAAAACGCTTGGCGCGCTGGATCTGCCGGTCGATGTCCTGGGCGTCTGGGTCGACGAGCACTGGACGGCGGACGACTGTTTGATCGAGTCCGAGGAGTTGACGCCTCCCGCAAGCCGCGCCGCGCGTCATCACGAGGACGAAGAGCTGTACGCAGGACTGACGAGCGACTGAAGACCAACAAACAACAGTGAACTCCAGGAGGAACCCATGCTGCTGAAACACGGAGGCTTGATCCAAGTCATGACGATGAGATTTTCCCCGCGCGCGACGCGAGCGTCGGCTGTACACGACGAACCTGTCGCCTTTAGCGCGGAATTGAACGAGCGGGTGCCCGGAGACTGGCTCGCGCTGCACGCGTGGGAGGACGACGGCGGCGCCGAATCGAGCCGGCGAGGATTTGAGAGGCGGCAGACCATTCGAAAGGGACGACATGAACAACAAGAGCTTTGCGATTGTGATCACGCACGTGGGCACGCGACGAAACGTCGTCGAGATGCCATGGCTCCAGACGGAGTACCACGTGGATGAGAGCGACTGGATGGTCCTTTCCGGCGACGGATGGGACGCGGTGGCCGCCGGAGAGGCCGCCATCTGGGAGGCGCTGGAGCGAAAACTTCTGATCGGCTTCTACGTGAGTCAGCCGCAACTCATGGCGGTGATCGGGCACCCGTCGGCGAACGACACGCCCGCCGCGGTCGAGCAGCGCAAGGCGCAGGTGCGCGCGATCGTCGATCGTATTCGGACGCTCCTGCTTCCCGCCGGTGTGCTGGGATTATGGACGGACGAAGACGGTGCGCTTCAGGATGTGCTGGAGCCGGCGCAGCCCGCGGAACCTGAAGCTTGTGAGCTTCAACTGCTGCATTGAGACGGTCGCTTCGGCTGGCGGGAAGGACAGGATTGGGGTGAGGCGATTATGTGTGACTTAGCGAGAAAGGACGTGAGACATGTTCAGGCGAAAGACGACGATCACCCGTGCGGACCGGGACCGCCTTATCGACGTGACAGCGACCAAGTCGAACGCGCTGCGATGGGCGCTGTTCATCGATGAGCTTCGGCGGGAAATCAACTCTGCGAAACTAATCGAGCCCCACCGTGTTGCGCCTGACGTGGTGACCATGCATTCAAAGGTGCGCCTGGTCGATCTGGCGCGCGGCGAGGAGGAGATCCACACCCTGGTCTACCCGGAGGAAATGGACCTGCGCGCGGGCCGCCTGTCGGTCTTATCGGCTCTGGGCACGGCGCTGCTGGGTTGCCGCGAGGGTGACGTCGTGCGCATCGCGGGCGCCGCCGGGCCGCGCTCGATCAGGATCGACACGATCCTGTATCAGCCGGAAGCGGCTAACCGAGACGGGGTCGCTGTGGCAGCGGCGCAACTCACGTGATTTCTGCGGGCGTGCAGCAGTGCAGAACCGGATGAATCCGGATCCGTATGAGCTGCTCAATCGGGCAACGACGCGCCGGCCAAAAAAAAGACCCTTGCCTGCAACAGGCAAGGGTCCGGGGTGCTTCGATTTCGGCGCGGCTGTGGTCGAGCGTTTAACGTGCGGCTAAAGCGGAGCGCCTTGCGAGGGGAACATGCTGTCGATGACGAAATAGTCGTCACCGTTGACGACGCCGTCGTAATTGAAGTCGCCGTTGAACCAGTTGCTCGTCAACTGCGGGAACGCCGAGTCGATCTGGAAGTAATCGTCGCCGTTGACCACGCCGTCAAGATTCGCATCGCCGCCGTAGGTGTACTTCACCAGGACGCTGTCGCCGGTGACGGTCTGACCCTCCCACAGGTCCGATTGCGATCCGCCCAGGCCGAGCACGTCCGCGCCGGTTGCGGCGGCGAGCATGGTGCGGGCGTTGATCGCGTCCGGCATGGTGGTGGTGAGGCCGTCGCCGTCCCAGGTGCCGAAGTTGTAACCGAGTTGGATGAGGCCCTGCACGCCGCTATAGCTGTCGCCGGCGAGCGAGCCGATCGCGCCGCTGTGAACGATCATGTCGTTGTCACGCAGGTCGAGGTGACCGCCGGTGATCGCGACGGTGTCGGTGCAGAGGACGTGATCGCCGTTGCTCGACATCGTCGCGCTGCCGGCGGTGATCGAGAGCGACTTGAGGTGCTGCGTCGCGTTGAAGATCACCGCCGCCGACGCGTTGCCCACCGACAGCGCGAGGTTCGCCGTCGCCAGCTTGGCATCGGCGCTGAAAGTGAACGTGCCGGCGTTGACGTTGAGGTGATCGGTGTACGCGGCGTTGGCGCCGCCGCTGAAATTGACGGCGAAGGGCATGGCACTGCTGAGGGTCAGCGTGTCGTTTCCGTCGCCGCCGTTGAATGTGAGCGAGGGCAGAAGGCTCTTGGGCGCGGCGTAAGTCACGGCGCTTCCGCCGCCCAGCGTCTGCACGATCTCGGCGGTGGAAGCGTCGCCGCTCTTGAGCCGCAGCGTGTACGTGTCGTCGCCCGCGCTGCCGGTGTAGACGATGGGGAAGTTTCCGAAGTCTCCGCCGCTGGCATAGACCTCGCCGCCGCCGATGACGAAATCGGGAGCGAGGTCGCTGACACATCCGGCGGGCGTGATCTCGCGCACGTCGTACGAACCGTCCGGCAGCGCGGTGAACGCGTAGCTTCCGTCGGCGGCGGTGGTGGTGCTGGATTCGCCGGAGTCGAGCGCGCCGTTGTGGTTCGCGTCGATG
>JAICTV010000018.1 GCA_025936175.1 Phycisphaerae bacterium | reverse complement strand
TCGGCGGCAGCCAGCCGGAAGAAACGACGTTCGTGCAGGGCCAGGCGGCGAACATCACCGACGACTCGGGCGCGCAGGTCAAGCTCACCCCGACGATCGAAGACGAAACGGACGTCAACGGCAATCCGATCCTCGACGCCAACGGCAACCCGCTGAACAACTCCGGGACGCTCACGGTGCTGACCTACCCGATCGCGCGAAGCGTGAACAACACGGGCGGCGGCGGCGTGGTGATCGTCCGCGTGGACAGCACGCGCGGCGTGCAGGTGCGGACCAGCGGCGGGAGCGCCGAGATCGGCACCATCAACGCCGGCACCGCCGACCCCGGACCCGGTCTTGTCTTCAATGTCTCCGGCGACACGCTCAACCCCGACGCCGGCCCCGACGGAATCGTCGGCACCGGCGACGATCCCTTCGAGCTCGATCCCAACAGCATCAATACCATGGGCGTCGATCTCAAAGGCGGACGCATCGACGTGTTCATGATCCAAGGCACCAACTTCCAGAGCATCCGAAACCGCACGCCCGGCGAAATCGTCAATACCCGCATCGGAACCGTCGGCCTGCTGGAAGGAACGACGCTCGGCATCGCCAACAGCTCGCTGCGGCCGGGAATGGACGTGGAAGGAACCGCGGTGGCGGACAACCCGGGCAGCTCGGAGGTCGAGGGCGACACCTTCCCCTTCCTGCACGCGAAGAACGCGATCGTGATCAACGGCGGCACCGAAGCGAATCCCGCCGTGGTGGATCTGCGCGCCACGCAATCGATCGGCAACGTCATGATCGTCGGCCGCGCGCAGAACATCACCGCCAACGCCGACGGCGCGGGAGTCAAGGGCGTCTTCGAAGGCATCGTCGGCGCCATCTACGCGAAGGGACAGCTTCGCAGCGTCAACGTCGGCGAAGGGCTGATGCCCAGCGGCACCGGCAACCTCGGCCGCGCCGGGATCTACTGCGCCGCGCAGGCCGGCTCGGCGACCACCGGGCTGGGACGCGTCGAAAAAGTAACCAACCAGGGCCTCAACTCCGACATCCGCGGGGACATCGTCGCCTCACAAGGCGTCGGCACCATCGCTCTGACCGACGGATCGATCATCAACTCCGACATCGAGGTGCTCACCGCCAGCGGCGCACAGACCGCCGTCCACACCGGCAGCGGCGCGGACCTGTCGGCGTCGCTGGAGTTTGGCGGCTTCGCCGTCATCACTTTGGACGGCGCGATCGACAACATCGTCACCAAGGGATCGGGCGGAATCATCGGGCTGCTCACCCGCGCGGCGAACATGGGTGCGGTCACCTCGACCGGCGGGTTCGGCATCGCCAACAGCACCTTCACCGTCCTGGGCAACGGGCGCTTCGGCGCGGTGACGGCAGACGGCTACGGCATTCGCGGCTGCTTCTGGCGCGGCGGGCAATCCATCGACAGCATGACCGCCTTGGGCAACGGGCACCGCCTTACCACCAGCGCTTTCGAGCCGGGCGTCCTGCTCAGCGGGTCGCTTGCGATCGATCCGTTCTTCGGCACCAAGCCCAATCCGCTGACCGATCTGTATGTCATGACCGGCACGACGCCGCAGGCCCCGCAGCGCAAGGGCGTCAGCGCCGGCGGGTCGATCGACCTCACCGCCTTGCTCGTCTCACGCGACGTCGGAACGATCAAGGCCAACACCATGCGGGCGGCGTTGTTCAACATCGGCAACAACCTCAGCTCGATCTCGACCGACGACTACATGGACAGCGTTCAGCTCACCGCCGGTCGCGTCGACACCATCGCCATCGGCAAAGACGCCCTGCGCAACAGCCTGGTGGTTTCCGGCCCGGTGGGCAACGTGTACGTCGGCGGGTCCTTCCGCGGGACCTCCAGTCTCGCCGCCGGCGGCCCCAGCGGAACCATCGGCACCTTCACCACCGGCCGCTCGCTCTACGGGAACGTTTCCGCGTCGCAAAGCATCGGAACCATCCGGGTGGGTACCGTCTACGGGTCGCAGGGCACGCACTCTGGCGGCGGCTTGACCAAGTTCGTCACCAACGGCGACTTCGTCACCAGCGCCGTCCTGGACGTGAACAAGACGCTGCAGCAGTTGATCATCGGCGGCGACTTCGAGGACGGCGCGATCGTCAAGGCGGGAGTTTTCGGGACGACCACGATCGTCGGCGATAACAAGGGCGACCTGGTGACCAAGTAATCGCCGCCGCGCGGTTTCGCTTCATCCATCAAAACAGAACCGCCCGCACGATCGAGTCGTGCGGGCGGTTCTGTTTTGCCAGGTTGAAGAGTCGACGGCAGGCGCTTAGCGCGCGACCGCCACGGCTCCGCCGTAGTAGTACCTGCTCGGCGCGCTGTAGGTGTCGGTTGCGGCGGGCGTCGAGTAATAGACCGGGGGCGCGGAATAAACGACCGGGGGCGCGGCGTAGATGACGGTCGGCGCGGAGTAGACGACCGGCGGGGGAGCGTACACGACCGGCGGCGCATAATACGTCGGGCCACAATAGCCGCCGCGGTAGCCGAAGGAGTACGGCCCGGACCCGTAGCCGACGCTTCCGATCCAGTTGCTGCCGCCGAATCCGAACGACAGGCCGAAGAAGCTGTGGCTGTGACCGTCGTGGTGATCGTGGCCGTGCCAGTCGCCGCCGTGCCATCCTCCGCCGCCGCCGTGATACGAGCCACCATAGTGGTAGCTCGTCCCGCGATGTTGTGCGGAGGCTGCGGACGGAACGGCGGCGAAGATCGCCAGCGCGACGAAACCGATGAGGGCATGTTTCATGGGCGCACTCCTCTGCGCTAGACTTACATCATTTTAGACAGCCACGGCCGCCCGCGGTTAGCGCCGATTGCGCGAGTTTTACTAAACCGCGTCGGCGGCGGGGGTTACGGCGTCGCGGACGCAGACGACGAGGTTGTCGCGGTGCACCACTTCGTCGTAAGCGGCTTCGCCGAGCAGCTCTTTCACCTCGGCGGTTTTCTTGCCTTTGATCGTATCGACGTCGGCGGCGGCGTAATTGCTCAGGCCCCGCGCGACCGTCGTTCGGCCGTCGGGCGCGATGATGGCGACGATATCGCCCGGCGCGAACGTGCCTTCGACCCGCATGATGCCGGCGGGAAGCAGACTGCGGTTCTTCTCGACCAGCGCATTGACCGCGCCGGCGTCTACGACGATCGATCCGGCCGGCCGCACCGCGTTGATCCAGCGGCTGCGACTCGAGCGTTTCTTCGGCGACGGGACGAACAGCGTCCCCGCTTCTTCGCCGCGGATGATGCGATCGAGCACGTTCGCATCCCGGCCGTTGGCGACGACCATTACTTCGCCGGCGTCGGTCACCATCCGCGCGGCTTCGAGCTTGGAGTTCATCCCGCCCTTGCCGGCGGCGGTTTTTTCCACGCGCACGAGAGCGCGCGCCTGCTCGAGGTTCTCCACCAGACGCACGGATTTACCTTGTGCATCGAGCAATCCGTCCACAACCGTCAGCAGCACCAGCAGATCCGCGCGCAGCGCCGCGGCGACGAGCGCGGCGAGGATGTCGTTGTCGCCGAAGGTGATCTTCACCAGCTCCGACGTCGAGATCGTGTCGTTCTCGTTGATGATCGGGACCGCGCCGAACGATTGGGCGGCATGAATCGTGTTGCGGACGTTGAGGAAGCGCGTGCGGTTGTCGATGTCTTCGCGCGTGAGCAGGACCTGCGCGACGTGGATGCCGAAGGGCGAGAACGCGTCCGCCCAGCCGTCCATCAGCCGCCGCTGCCCCACCGCCGCCACCGCCTGGAGCCGCGCCAGATCGGTTGGCCGCTTCGGAAGACTCAGCTCCGCCACGCCCGCGCCGATCGCGCCGGAGGAGACGATCGTGACGGCGATCCCTTTTTCGCGCAGCGCGGCGACCTGCCGGGCGATCGAGGCGACGAACTCCACGTCCGGCCGCCCGCTCTTGTCGGTCAATAGCTGGGTACCCAGCTTGATGACTGCGGTGCGGACGTGGGAGAGAAACTGGCTTCTCGACTGCCCCATTGGCGTTGTGAGTGTATCCGTAAGTGAAGCTGGTTCAAGAAGATGCGCAATAACTGCCGATGTCGTGTAGCCGAGGCTGTTAAAATAGATAAAGAAACTTTGCCGGGCCCTCCGATACCTCTATTGTCGCATGTTACCCATATTAACACGCGGCGGTTACTAAGGCGGCATGGACGCTTCCGCACTTTAACAGGCTTTGGGTATCGGCAGGAGTCGCCGGCGCCTCATCGCCACGGAGTACCGAACGAATGGGCCGCGTCAATTCCAACATCTCGCAAGCGTATCTGCAAACCCTGCTGGCGGGCGATCGCACCGCTGCCCGCAAGGTCATCGACACCGCCGTCGCTCAACATAACCACACCGCCCGCGAGCTGCTGGCGGAACTCGTCTGGCCGACGATGGAACTGATGCAGGAGCTGTTCCGCGACGACCGGATCAGCGTCAGCAACCTGAACTTGGGCACCAGGTTGAATCGCAGCATCTCCGACCAGCTTTGCGCGTCGCTGTCGAAGGGTGAGAGCAACGGAAAGAAAGTCCTGATCTTCTGCGGCGACGACGAGCCGGAAGAACTGGGCGGACAGATCTGCTCGGAGATGTTCGAGTCGGACGGCTGGACGGTGAAATTCGCCGGCGGCGGCGTGCCGGAGGACGAGGTCCTCAACCTCATCGGCCGCGAGCGCCCTGATCTTCTCGTCATGTTCGGCACGCTGCCCAGCGCCGTGCCGGGCGTGCGCAAGCTCATCGATTACCTCCGCGAGGTGAACTCCTGTCCTCAGATGCAGATCATGTGCTGCGGCGGAATTTACAAACGCGCCGAGGGATTAGCGGAAGAAATCGGCGCGGATCTTTATGCCCCCGACGCCGCAACCGCGATGACGGTCGCGCGTGATAACCCGGATCGCAAGGCGACCAACGAGCAGCAGACGGTCGGCCGCTCGCGCCGCGTGCGACGTCCGAGCCAGCGCATCGCGCCGGCGTCGAACGGCCAGAACAACGTGAACGCGGACAGCAGTTCGTCAACGACGATGTTATAGGACGCTTGTGAGCGCGGGCCGTCGAGAGCACACACTCTTCTCGGCGGCTCGATGGAGAAAAGCGCGACATTGACATCTCGTTGGAAAGCGCAGCCGGTGAACCGCGGTAGGTTCACCGGCTGATTTTTTTTGGGCGGGCAGATTTTGCAGGTTTGATCGGCGCGAAACGAATCGCGCGCGGCGCGGGCTGCGCGGGGCCGCGCGCGCAATCGCCGTTGACTGTTAGGGATTTAAAATGATACAGAGGCGGACGAACTGATCATCGGCAACGGACGCCGTTGAGCTTCAACAAATTTTTCCCGCGGTGCCTGCCATGCGACGGAGCGCGATTCACTTCTACATTGCGTTGATGTGCGTGTTGGTCGGCCTGATGCTCGGCACCATCGGCCGCGCGGATGATCATCGCCCCGCCAGCGCCGCCGCGTCTCGCTCACTGTTGCTGGCGACGAGCGTGGAAGTTCCCGTCCCGCGCGGTGATTCGCCGCGGCGGGACCAGTCGCCGACGGAGCTGCTCTTCGACCTCTCCAAACCCGCCGCCGTCACGCTTTCCACCGCCGCGGCGCCGGTCGCGCGCAGGCCGCGCGTGATCAGGATGGAAGTGACCGCGTACTGCCCGTGCAGCAAATGCTGCGGCAAGGGCGCGCACGGCGTGACCGCCAGCGGCCTGCGCGTCTCGCACAACAGCGGCCGCTTCGTCGCCGCCGACACGACGGTGTTGCCGTTCCACACGAAGCTGATCATTCCGGGTTACGCCGCCGAGCAGAAAGTCGAAGTGCTCGATCGCGGCGGCGCGATCAAGGGCAACCGGCTCGACGTCTTTTTCCCGACCCACCAGCAAGCACTCGAGTGGGGCCGGCGGAAGATCGACGTGATCGTCGCGGACTAGCGTGGCTTGGGCCTGCGGCCCGAGCGTTCTCGCGGAGCGATCTTCATGTCAGCGGCTCACGCCGCGAATGCTCGGGCGAGGACGCCCAAGCCACGAGGACTATTCCTTCACGCGTTTCCACAAATCGCTCTCGACCTTCTGAAATTCACCGAACGATTCGTCCAGTCGCTGCACAAGTGATTGGATTTTCTTCTGATCCGCCTTCGGATCCGACAGCGCATCGCGCAGCGCCGTCGCCGCGTCGGACATCTGGTTCGCGCCCTCGGCGAACTGGCGGGTGGCATCGTAGAGGTTGAGGTTCGCCATCTCGCCCGGGTGCGGCTTGTAGAGCAGCCGCCAGGGGCTGTGGCGGATCTCCGCGGTCGCGAACTTGAGATTGTCGCCGGCGGTTTTGAGCGAGTTGATCATGTCGTCGATCTTCCCGCGGTTGGAGACGAGGATGGAGCGCGCCGATCCGGTCGCGTCGCGCGTGTTGGCGATCGTCGTCTTCACCTCCGCGAGCACGCCGGTCGTCGACTGCAGCTCGACGTTGATCTTCTTCACCAGACCGTCGAAGTCGTCGAGGATGGCGGGAAGTTTCTCCTTGAGCGTTCCGCTGGCGGCGTTGACGTTGGCGAAGAGGCCGCGGATGTCGCGCTTGGAATCCCCCAGGATGTCGCGGAGGTTGACGAAGACTTCGCTGAGTCGATCGGTCAGGCGGTTGTAGCGGGCGATGATGTCCTCGAGATGCGCGCGGAGCGACGCCGTGGCAACCTTGGTGTTGTCGACGGTGTCGTTGACCTTCGGCAGCGTGACGGTGCGGATGTCGTGGGCGAGGTTGCGGACCTCGGGCGCGAGCTCGCCGATGCTGTTGAACAGTTGCGTGTAAGCGCCGGCTTCGCCCTTGAGCGCCGTGTCATCCGCCAGCGCGGCGCCCGCGCCGAGGCTGGTGAAGTTGAGCCACGACGTTCCGGTGATGGTGTTCTGCACGCCGATCCGCGCGCCCTGACGCAGCGGGATGCGCTTGGGGATGTTGAAGGTGACGATGACGCGCGGGTCTGTCTTTCCGTCGTCGGGCGTCTCGACGTTGATCGATCGGATGATGCCGACTTTCAATCCGCCGACGCGCACGTCGTCCCCGCGGCGGAGCCCGCCGACGTCGTCGGCCAGCGTGAACGTCGCGGTACGGATCTGGTCCGGCTCGATGAACTGATCCGCCCCCTTGATGGCAACGATCACGGCGATGATCAGCACGATGCTGATGACGATGAACAGGCCGGCTTTGAAGGCGTTGCGTTCGTGGTTGGGCATGGCGCTCAGGTCTCTCGTTCATGTGTCATGCTGAGGTGCTCCGACGCATCCGGGCCAGGGCACGCGGATGCTTCGGATTGCCTCAGCATGACGAACTCTCGCGTCGACGCTCGGTCAAACCTCTCCGCCCAGCAGATCGACTTCATACTGTCCGCCGCGGCGGCGGTCGGTCAGCGGGCCGTGCGTCAGTCCGTGCACGAACTGTTTCACCAGCGGGTCTTCGCTGTCGCGCATCTGCTCGGGGGTGCCGGAGGCGACGAACCGGCCGCGGTCGAGCAGCACCATTCGGTCGGCGATGCGGTACGCCGACTCCATCTCGTGCGTGACGACGACGCTGGTGACGCCGAGCTTTTCATTCAGGTCGATGATCAGCTCATCGATCTCCGCACTGGTGACCGGATCGAGCCCCGCCGACGGCTCGTCGTAAAAAAGAATCTTCGGATCGAGGGCCAGCGCGCGGGCGAGCCCGGCGCGTTTTTTCATCCCGCCCGACAGCTCCGCCGGCATCTTCGTCGACGCCTCGCGCAGGCCGACCAGCTCGAGCTTGATCTTGATCATGATGTCGATGGTTTCTTCCGGCAGATCGGTGTGCTCGCGCAGCGGCAGCGCGACGTTGTCCGCCACCGACATCGAGTTATAGAGCGCGCCGCTCTGGAACAGCACGCCGATGGATTTGCGATAGTCGGCCAGTTGTTCGTCGCTCATCGTGCAGATGCTCTTGCCCCAGGCGATCACGTCGCCGCTTTCCGGCCGGAGGTTGCCGATCATCACGCGCAGCAGCGTGGATTTCCCGGACCCTGAGCCGCCGAGGATCACGAGCGTCTCGCCCTCCTGCACGTCGAGACGGATGGCGTTCAAAACGGTCTGGCTGCCAAACCGTTTGGTGACGTCGCGAACCTCGATGGCGATTTCCGGCATCTTCGTAGGGGCGACACTCGTGTCGCCCTCGTCTCCCTCGCGAGTGCGGGCGACACCAGTGTCGCCCCTACAGGTCGTCGTCACCAACCCAAGTAGTAAAACACGGACGTAAACATCAGATCGACGATGATCAGCGCGACGATGGTGAGCACCACGGTTCGCGTCGTCGCGTTGCCCACGCCTTCCGCGCCGCCGGTGACATTCAATCCTAAAAAACAAGCCAGGCCGCTGATGAGCGCGCCGAAGACGGCGGATTTGATCAGGCCCGTGTTGAAATCCTGCAGCTTGATCGCGGTGAACGTGTGCTGGGCGTACTGGAGGTAGCCGATGCCGAGGAAGTAGCGGCTGACGAACATCCCGCCCGCCGAGCCGACCAGGTCCGCGACGACCGCGAGACAGACCATCATGACGGTCGTCGCGAGCACGCGCGGGACGACGAGGAAGCGCACCGGGGCGATCGCGCTGGCTTCGAGCGCTTGGATTTCTTCGGAGACGACCATCGTTCCGATCTCGGCGGCGATGGAAGCGCCTGCGAAGCCGGTGAGCACGATCGCGGCGACCAGCGGGCCGAGCTCGCGGAAGACTGCGATGCCGATGATGTCCGCGATTTGCGCCAGCGCGCCGTATTCCTTGAGGATCGGCGCCATCTGGAAGGAGAGGATCGCGCCGATGCAGAAGATCACCAGCGAGACGATCGGGATGCTGCGCACGCCGACGCGGACCATCTGCGCCCAGAGGTTCGACCACCCGAGTCGGCGGCCGCGGGAATGGAGCAGCGCGCGCGGCGCGGCGACGGCGGTGTCGCGAAAGAGATAGCCGACGCCGCCGGTGAAGCTCAGCGTGTCCAGGACATAAGCGCCCAGCGCGGTGATGGGTCGGGTGATGAGGCGCGTCAGCACGATGACGGGAGAATACCATGCGCGGGTGTGAGGCGCGTTGCTTTGCCGCGGTATGCGCCTGCGCCGGCGGGGAGAAGCTCAACGCCCACCGCTCCGCGGCAGGACCCGGGGGCAGAGACCCGGGTTTTGCGCTGCGCGCTTGTGGTCAAATTTCGCGCTGGCGGAAATTGCCGGATCGGCACGTCCGGCGCATTGCAGGGGCGCGCGCCGGCGTGTATTTTAAGCGGCCAACCGGGCACGCGTGCCGGTCGCAAGTGACCTTGGGACGGGTCTTAAGGGCGACCGACATGCGTCGCGAATGGGCACAGGATGTGGACGGGCCCGGCGGAAGCTCGATGGATCGGGCAGGTCTGACGAATTGTTGTTCGCGTCAGACGGCGCAACCGGGATAAGCGTTGCGCGGTGGAAGATAGCGTCTTCGCAGCGGGCGGAGCCCGCGGCGGTGGGAGTGGCGACCGCCAAGTCGCCATTGCTCGCCGGCGGGGATGATCGTCGCATTTCCGAACGATCACGCCGTTTCTCTCGCGTCCGCACGAATTGGTTGGTTGGTCCGGTCGGTCTGGCTCACGCAGCCTCGAGCGCGCGAAGTGCATGAACGAATCGCACGCAAGAGGCCGCGGTATACCGGTGCATGGAAGCCACGTCGAGCACGACGCTCGATGTTGCGGGAACGAAAGTCCCAGAGGAGAAGCGCCACGTGATCTTTGATTCCTTCCTCGGCATGTTCAGCGTCGACATGGGCATCGACCTGGGCACGTGCAACACGCTCGTGTGCATCAAGGGCGAAGGGATCGTGCTCAACGAACCCACCGTCGTCGCGGTGAAGAAGGGGACCAACCGCGTCCTCCAGGACGGCAATGCCGTCGGCCTCGTCGCCAAGGAGATGATCGGCAAGACGCCGGGCTCCATCACCGCCATTCGCCCGCTCAAGGACGGCGTGATCAGCGACTTCGAAGTCACCGAGGCGATGCTGCGGTACTTCATCCGCCGGGCGCAGGGGCGAAAGCACTTCATTCACCCGCGGGTCGTGATCGCGGTGCCGTCGGGCATCACGGCGGTCGAGAAGCGCGCGGTGCTCGATTCCGCCGAACGCGCGGGAGCTCGGCGCGTGTTCCTCGTCGAAGAGCCGATGGCGGCGGCGATCGGCGCGGGGCTCCCGGTCACCGAACCGACGGCGAGCATGATCATCGACATCGGCGGCGGGACGACAGAAGTGGCGATCATCTCGCTGGCCGACATCTCCGTCTCCAACTCCGTCCGCACGGCGGGCGACGATTTTGATTCGTCGATCGTCGACCACATGAAGAAGACCTACAACATGGCGATCGGCGACCAGATGGCCGAGCGCATCAAGCTCGACATCGGCTCGGCCGCCCCATGCAACGGCGAGCTGGAACAGAACACGATGGAGGTCCGCGGACGCGACATGATCAGCGGCCTGCCGCGAAAGACCGAAGTCACCGCCGAGGAAATCCGCGAGGCGCTGCAGGAGCCGGTGAACAACATCATCGAGGCGGTCACGCAGACGCTGGAGCAGGCCGAGCCGGAGCTGGCGGCGGACCTGGTCGATAACGGCATCACGATGGCCGGCGGGAGCAGCATGCTCCGCGGCCTGACCACCGTCATCAGCAACGCGACGGGCCTGGATACCCGCCTCGCCGACGATCCACTGACCTGCGTCGCGCGCGGGACCGCCGTGTATCTGGAGAACCTCGAACTCTGGAAAGACACGATGGAAAGCGACATGGACGAGCAGTGAGCTTTCCGCAACCCGAACGTGGGCCGGGCAAATGTCATCCTGAGGTACTCCGAAGGATCTGCGTGCCCATAGCCAGATGCTTCGGAGTACCTCAGCATGACAATCGAGGAAGTTTTGAGTAGCAGCCAGGGACGGCGATCGTGCGTTTCAATCAAGTCTTCGTCGCCCTCCTCGCACTGAGTTTCCTCAGCGCGTTCGTCATTCCGCCGCGCTACACGAATCCGGTCCGTGGCATCCAGGGGTTGTTCGCGCCGATCGCCTGGCCGGCGCGGAAGATCGCTTCGTCCGCGCGCGAACGCTGGTCGCCGATGAAAAAAGTGCAGGACGACCGCGCGGTCGGCGACGTGAAGGAGGAGAACGCGCAGCTTCGGGCGATGGTGTTGCAGATGAGCGGCGAGATCGGCGAGATGCAGCGCATCATCGCCGATCGGAATCTCGTGCCGGACGTGCTGCGGTCGCTCTGCACGCCCTTCCGCGTGATCGGGAATGACCCGACGGCACATCGCGAGTCGCTCATCCTCGCGGCGTCGAGTCGAGACGGTTTGGTCGAGAAGATGCCGGTGCTTTATGCGGTCGGCGTGGTCGGGCGGATCGAGCGCGTGAGCGTCGGGGGGGCGCAGGTTCAGCTCATCACCGATCCGGCCTCTCAGGCGGCGGGCCGATTCTGCCGGTATTCGAAAAACGAAGCGGGGAAGACCATCCTCATCAACCTGCAATCGTCCAAGCCGTGGATTCGCGGCGCGGGTCACGGACAGATGGTCATCGGAAATATCCCCCTCAGCGAGACGCAATACTCGTTGCCGAAGTTCGACGAAAACGACGGGCGCGTCGCTGTAACGGATGTCGTCGCGCTCGATGATCCGGATTGGCCGCCGAACATGAAGTCGCAGCTCATCGGCCGCGTCGAGAGAATCATGCCGCAGACCAGCGCGCCCAAGACGGCGGAGATCACGGTCACGCCGATGTACACGCTCTCGGCCCTGCGCGAGGTGAGCGTGATGAACAAGGGCGGCGAAAGTTATCCGACGGGGGCGGCGGCGAGCGGACAATAACGCGATGCGTTGGATGCCTTATCTCATTCTCGCGTACGTCGCCGTCGGCCTGCAGGCGGGCGCGGGGGAATTCCTGCGCATCGGCGACGCCAAGCCGGATCTCGTGCTGCTCGCGGTCATCTTCATCGCGATCCACGCGCCGCGCGAGGCGGCGCTGCTCGGATGTTTCGGGCTCGGCGCGATCCAGGACCTGGTGGCGTTGAATCCGCTGGGTCTCTACGCGCTGGCGTACTCGCTGCTGGGCATGTTCGTGGTGAGCACGCAGGAGATCGTGTACCGCGCGCATCCGCTGACGCATTTTTCGCTCGGTTTTTCCGGGGGTTTGATCACCGGCATGGTCGTGCTGGTCCACGGATGGATTCACGGCCCCCGCGCGACGATCACGGACGTCCTCGCGTGCGCGCTTTACACGGCGATCCTTGCGCCGTTTGTGCTGGGGCTGCTGAATCTCACGCGCCGCGCGTTCTCGTTTTCCCCGCACCGTCGTCGGGCGCGGGCGTATTAGAAGTTCGACACGCCGGTGCTGAGCGCACCGAAGCCCCGGATCATTCAGACACGGAGGTCTGAACCATGTTCGAGCGACGACTCAAAGTCTTCTTGAGCATCCTGATCTTCATCGTCGCGCTGCTGCTCGTGCGCGCGTTCCAGCTCCAGGTCGTGACCAAGGGCCAATGGGTGGCGGCCGCCGAGGAGCTGAAGAAGAAGGCGGTGCTGGTCGAGACGACGCGCGGCTCACTGCTCGACTGCAAAGGGCTTCAGCTCGCCATCGACGAATCGTGCATGGACGCCTGCGTCGATTACCGTGCGATCAGCCGCGACGACAAGTGGATCCGAGGCGTCGCGAAAGACCGCCTGCTGAACCGGCGGCCGGATCAATGGAGGTCGGCGGACAAGGAGACGCGCGAGGCGATGCTCGATGACGAAGCCGAGAACGTTAAAGCCGATATCGATCGCGAGTTCGAGCTGCTGGCGAAGGTGACCGGGCAGACGCCCGAGCAGATCGAAGAGACCTGCCACGACATCGACCTCAAAATTGCGATGCGCAGCCGGCGCCTGCAATGGCGGCGGTACCAGAAAGCGGACGAGGAGCACGAGAAGCTGCCGACGCCGCCGTGGTATCGCCGCTGGCTGGTCGAGGGCGGCAAGGAAGGCCCGCAGCTAGACGATTTCGCCGACACTGAGGAGGAAGAGATCGGCGTGCATCCGGTGGTGAAGAACATCACGCCGGAGCAGTATCTCCAGCTCGCCCGCGCGCTGCCGAACTGTCCCGGCATGGAGCTTCGCGCGGGGACGACGCGGAAATACCCGTTCCACGCGGCGGGGTGTCACGTCATCGGGATGCTGTCGCAGGTGAAGAAGGAAGACCTCGAGGCCGATCCGAACTTCGACGTCGATCCGCTGCGCGAATACCAGTTCAACGACATGATGGGTAGGACGGGCCTCGAAGCGTTGTGTGAGCCCGCGCTGAGAGGAACGCGCGGCGAGGTGTTCAAAACCGCGGGCCGCGAGGACGAGCTGCACACCGCGCCGGCGCCGGGCCGCGATGTGCGCACGACGATCGACATCGAGTTGATCGACGAGATCCAGAAAAGTTTCGTGGACATGCCGGTGCCGAGCAACATCGATCCGGAACGCAAAAAGCCGATCACCATGCACGGCGCGGCGGTCATCCTCGACGTCAAGACCAATGCCGTCCGCGCGCTCGTCTCGTATCCGGATTACGACCCCAACGACATGCCGGCGGTGTACAAGAAGCTCGACCTGATGGGCGAGGAGGCGAGCAAGATCGCGCCGCTGATGAACCGTGCAACACAGGCGGAGATGGTGCCGGGATCGACGATCAAACCGGTCGTCGGCATCAGCGCGATCACGGATCACCTTAACGTCCCGGGCATCGGTGAGATGACCACGCATACAGGGATCGAATGCACGGGCTATCTTGTCCTCGGCGGAAAACGCATGCCGGCCGGGCGGTGCTGGGTCGCGAGCATGTTCGAAGGCGTCGCGAACGTGAAGCATCATCAGATCCCGCCCGAGGCGCCGCATCACGGCGTGGACGGAAATCCGGACGGCTTCCTGGAATTCTCCGACGCGATCGAGCGGAGCTGCAACGTCTACTTCGAGACCGTCGCCGACGCCTTCGGGCCGGAGCGGCTCAGCGCGTGGTACTACCACTTCGGGCTCGGCCGCGAGACCGGCATCGGCATCGCCGAGGCGCGCGGGAGTTTGCCCAACGCAATGCCCGGACGGCAGCCGTCGGTGACGTGGTTCAGCGGGATCGGTCAGGTCGGCGTGCAGGTCACGCCGATCCAGATGGCCAACGTCGCCGCCACCATCGCGCGCGACGGGATCTGGATGCGGCCCAGACTCGTCGAGGGCGACGTGCCGACGTCGCCGATAAAGACGCGCGACGGCGGGAAGGTGCCGGACGTGGTCGATCTTCATCTGGACAAGGCGGCGCTGGCGGCGGCGCGCGAGGGGATGCTGCGGGTGGTGAACAGCCGCGCCGGATCAGGGAGCTACGCGCGGATGAGCGAGTTCCTCGTCGCCGGAAAGACCGGCACCGCGCAGGCGCCGAAGCTGCGCGACCCGGTAAAGAATCCGGACGGCAGCATCGCGCGGGACGACAAGGGCCACATCAGGTGGGAGCTGCGCCAGCCCGCGACGTTCGAGCATGAAACCGGCACCCCGTGGTACCGCGGCTGGGGCGAGAAGGGCGAGCAGGTCGACCACGCGTGGTTCATCGGCTACGCGCCGGCGGACGACCCGCAGGTCGCGATCGCCGTCGTAGTCCAGTACGGCGGCGGCGGCGGAAAAACCGCCGCCACCGTCGGCAAGAAAGCGCTGCTCGCGTGCGTCGAGCACGGTTACATCAAGCTGCGCAAGTGACGGGGTTGGGAGGGCGAGGCTCCCGCCGAGCCAATTGTGTCATCGCAACCACAATCGGCTCGGCAGAGCCTCGCCCTCCCCATGGTCCGTGTTCGCAATCCTCAAAGGGTTGACCATAATCCGCCGATCGTGACCGATGTGATCACCGGACAATCTGCGCCCGCTCCCGTCGCGCTCGGCAAAACGCCGCGCGAGATCACCTCGCGTGCCGCCTGGCGGGCGTGGGCGGAGATGCCGGTGCAGTTCTGGTGGAAGTCGGCGGCAATCGTGCTCGCGATCGCGGCGGTCGTCGCGATCGGTGAGCTGTCGCAGGAGATCAAGCTGCGGGAACTCGTGCATCGCAGCGTCCGGGTGAAGGCGACGGCGGTGGAGGTCGCCGGCGTCACCGCGCAGCGGAACCGCAACTTCGGCGTGCAGCGCGATGACGCGGTGGACGTGAAGCTCTCCGCGAATCTCCCGAACGGGCGAACAATCGAGATGCAGGGAACGCTCCCCAAGGGCAAGGGTTGGTTGAAAGTGGGCGGCGACGTGGACGTGTACGTCGATCCGAACGATCCGACGCAATGGGTCGAGGTCGCCGAGCAACGCAAATGGTGGGAGCTGGTCGCGCTGCCGATGATCATGCTCCTCCCGATCGCCGTGCTGTTGCTGGCGCTGGCGTGGTGGCGTCGGAGGCAGATTTTGCAGGTGTGGCGCGAGGGAAAAGCCGTGGAGGGTTCGATCGTGAGCTGCACCCACTCGCCGATCGCGCCGCGGAGTAAAGTCTGCGGATACAGCATCCCGGGCGATCGACGCGTGTTCAAGATGATGTATCCTCTGCGGCTCGGCCAGCCGCGCGTCGGCGATATCGTGCCGCTGATCGTGCTGAATGACCGCCCGGACCGCGCGATCGTGGCGCGGGCGTATCAAACGTAGTTGACCAGGATTGTCGCAAGACACACGGACGTGTCGCTCACCAGTCATATCTTCGGCGTCGGACGATCGAGCAAGCCGACCAGCGCGCTCGACCGCCTCTGGCAGCAGATGGCGATCGCCACCAATTGGCCGGTGCTGGTCAGCGTCGCGGTGCTCTGCGCGCTGGGCGTGTGCAGCATCTGGGCGGACGAGCCGGCGGACGGACGAAAGCAGCTCCTCTTCGTCGCCATCGGCGCCGCCTGTCTCGTGCTCTTCCAGGCGGTGAACTACCAGCGCATCGGACGATGGTCGTGGGGCTTTTACATCGGCGCGATGCTGCTGATCATCTACACGATCGTCCCCTTCACCCATGCCGCGCCGAACAGCCACGCGATCGGACGCGTCCCCTACCGCGGCGGCGCGTACGCGTGGATCAACCTCGGGCCGATGGCGCTTCAGCCGGCGGAGCTGATGAAGCTCGGCTTCGTCATGGTGATGGCGCGATACCTTCGCTTCCGCAGCAATTACCGCACGTTCAAAGGGCTGCTGCCACCGTTCGCGCTGGCGCTGGTGCCGCTGGCATTGATCATGAAGCAGCCGGACCTCGGCACCGCCCTCACCTTTATCCCCGCGCTGTTTGCCATGCTCTATGTCGCCGGCGCGAAGCGGGCGCACCTGATCGCCATCCTCGGACTCGGCATGGCGGTCGCGCCGGTCCTGTGGCTCGCGGGATCAAAAGACAGCGGCGGCCCCGGACTGCCGGTGCTCAAATATCTGCCGACGATGGTCAAGCCGTACCAGCGCGAGCGCGTCTACGCGATGTTCTCCGACGACGCCAAGACCCAGCGCGAGAAGGGGTATCAGCAGAAGCTGGCGCTGATCACGTTCGGCTCCGGCGGGATCACCGGCAAAGGTCTGGGCCAGGTGCCCGTCGGAAAGCACGTGCCGGAGGCGCACAACGACATGGTCTTCGCGCTGATCGGCGAACAGTTAGGCCTCTTCGGCGCGGCGGTCGTGCTGGGCGCGTACGGTGTGCTCTTCGCGGCGGGAGTCGAGATCGCGTCGGCGACGCGAGAACCCTTCGGCAAGCTTGTCGCCGTCGGCGTCGTCTCCATGCTCGCGGGGCAGACGTTCTTGAACGTGATGGTCTGCCTCAAGCTGATGCCGGTGACGGGCGTAACGCTCCCCTTCGTCAGTTACGGGGGAAGCAGTCTGCTCGCCAGCTTCATGGCGGCGGGATTGCTGCTGAACATCGGCCAAAACCGACCGTTCGTGATGGCGAACGATGCCTTCGAGTTCTGACGCGCGTGCGCAGAATCGCGCAGTGCAAGGCCCGTCCCTCCGCGGCGGGTCCCACCGCGAAGCGGCGCGCTTTGTGCTTCGCGAATCACGATCACGCGCCGGTCTTCTTGAAGTAATATGAATCGCGTCCCGCTGAATCGCTCGCCCGCGCGGTTTTTTGCACGAGATAGATCAGCACATCCCCATCAGCCAGCGCACCTAGCGCAAGCCGCGCCGCGAGCGTGACGGGCGCGAATGCCGCCCGCTTGAGCGGTCCGAAAAACGTCCCCGCCGTCGTCCAGTCGACAATGTCAAAACCGATCTCCTCGAAGATCAATCGAAGCTGGACGTCCGTCAGCGGCGAGATGTGCCGCTGGTGATCGTAGTCGCGGCGCTGGAACTGGCGCAGCTCGCCGCTGATCAGGAACCGCGCGCGACCGAGCCAATGCGCGACGTTCGGCGTCGTCAGGAGGAGTTGTCCCCCCTCGACGAGCATCGCGCGAATGTTCCGCAGGAACTGCCGTGGGCAATCGAGATGCTCGACGATCTCGATCGCGGTGACGAGGCCGAAGTCGTTGGGCAATTGCCCGGCGAAGGGCGCGTTCAGATCGACCGATTGCGGCGTGACGCCTTCGAACTTGAAGCCCTCGACGTTCAGCTCGACCGCGTTGAGATTTCGATAATCGAGATCGCGGAGGCGCGCGAGGAACGCGCCAGTGCCGGACGCCAGGTCGCACACCTTCACATCCCGCGGGACGTGCCGCGTGATCAGCTCCCCCGCCGCCTCGTGCGTGCCGGGGGCGCAGCGCATCAGCCTCCCGTCATATTCTTCCAGTTCCCGCCGCCACCACGATCGCCGAAGCCGCGATTTTGCCACGGCTTGGATTGTACTGATCGCTCGCTTACATTCCCCGCCGTGCCTCGGGCTGCTTTTCTCTGCATCGTCATCGCAGTGCTCAGCGGGTGTGCCGCGCGCGGCCCGATGCCGCGTTCGGCGGCGGACGCGGCGCTGTTCGCGCCGGCGTCGATGCGCATCCATCCGATCTTCAGCGGGCTGAAAGACTGGACCGGCGACGGCAAGCCGGACGGGATCGAGGCGCTGCTGGAATTCGAGGACCAGTTCAACGACCCGACCAAGGCGTCGGGGACGGTGATCTTCGAGCTGTTCGGTTACGTCCCGTTCGAACCCGATCCCCGCGGCCCGCGGCTGGTGAACCCGTGGGTCGGGTCGCTGCAAACGCTGGCGGACCAGCAGGCGCGGTGGAACCGCACCAGCCGGACGTACTCGTTTCAACTCGAGTACCCGCAGATCCGCGACGATCGGAGTTACGTGCTGACCGCAACGTTCAACACGGGCGCGACGCGGTTTTTCGACCAGATCGTGCTGGAGGGCAAGCCGAGGGTGAAAGGGCCGGCGACGAAGCCCGCGACGACCGCGCCGTCCACGTTGCCCGCCGTCGCCGCATCGGCGACCATGCCCGCCGCTCATGCCGCAGCAACTACTCGACCTTGAGCCCGTGCCGACATTGCTCCGTCGCGTCCGCGCGGAGTTGTCCGCGGATTTTCCGTCCGCCAAGCCGCTGCGCGTGAGCCGCGCGCCGGGACGGCTCGACGTCATGGGCGGGATCGCGGACTACACCGGCTCGCTCGTCTGCGAGATGCCCCTCGATCGCGCGGCGGCCGTCGCGCTCGGTGAGCGCGATGATCGGCAGGTGCAAGTCTTTTCGTTCAACCTGCACGATGAACACAAGCCCTTCACGCTGCGGATCCCGCTCGACGCTCTGGCGAAGGGTTCAATCGAAGAACTTCGTCGAGAGTTCAATGAACCGGGCCGCAAGTGGGCGGCGTATCTCGTCGGCTGCCTGTTCATCCTGCACGAGCAGAAGCTGATCGATCTCGCTCATTCGAAGATTCGCGGCGTGAACCTTGCGCTGCTCAGCAACGTGCCGCTCGGCGCCGGCGTCAGCTCGTCGGCGGCGATCGAAGTGGCGACGATGATGAACCTGCTCGATCACTTTGACCTGCGCGAGCGCGTGGATGCGATGCGCGTCTCGGCGATGTGCCAGACGGTCGAGAACCGCGTCGTCGGCGCGCCGTGTGGCATCATGGACCAGGTGACGAGCTGCGCCGGTCAGACCGAAACCCTTCTCCGGCTCCTTTGCCAGCCGCACGAGCTGCAAGCGCCGCTCGAATTGCCGGAGAACGTCCGCGTGGTGGGGATCAACTCCAACGTAAAGCACTCCGTGGGCGGCGGCGCGTACGGGCGCACGCGCTGTGCGGCGTTCATGGCGCACAAGATCATTCTCGAGCTGATGCGTCGCGCGGGGCAGATGGTCGGCAAGACGCTGGAGCGCGACCCGATGAACGGCTACCTCGCCAACCTCGATCCCGAGGACTACAAGAAGCACTTCCGCCCGCGCCTGCCGGAGTGGATGAAGGGCGCGCAGTTTCTGGCGCAGTTCGGCCAGACGATCGACACCGCGACGAGCGTCGACGCGGAGGTCGATTACCCGGTCCAGCACGCGGCGGATCATCACGTGCTCGAGGCCGGACGCGTCAAACGCTTCGCATCGCTGATCGAAGAGGCCGCCGCCGCGCGGACGAACACGCGCGACCAGGGCAGGCCGCTCGACATGGCCGGTCATCTCATGTACGCGTCGCACCTCTCCTACACCAATGACGCGATGCTCGGCGCGCCCGAGTGCGACCTGCTGGTGGACCTGGTGCGCAGGAACGAGAAGTCCGGCCTCTACGGCGCGAAAATCACCGGCGGCGGGAGCGGCGGGACCGTCGCGGTCCTCGCCGACAAATCCGACCGCGCCGACCGCGCTCTCGCCGAGATCATGGCGGATTACGAGAAGCAAACGGGCAAGACGCCGGAGCTGTTCGGCGGCTCCAGCGACGGGGCGTGGAAGGCGGGGACGAAGGTGGTGCGTGATGCTGCGCTCGATTGATCCACAAAATGTCGTCGATCGTCTTGTCGAACTGCAACGGCACGTGCGCGATCTGATCATCCGCTCGCACGGAACGGCTGGCGGGCACGAGGTGACGCGCTCGACCGCCGCCGACACCATTTATGCCATCGACGCCGACGTCGAACCGCTCATCGAGGAGTTCTGTCGCGAATGGAGCAAGACCACGCCGCTCGTGCTCATCGCCGAGGGGATCGAGAGCGAGCACGGCGGCGGCCAGGAGGGCGGGAAGGTTTTTCCCGAAGGGTCGCGCGAGGAGGATGCGCACATCCGGCTGATCATTGACCCGATCGACGGGACGCGCGGGATCATGTACGACAAGCGGCCGGCGTGGGCGCTTGCCGGGGTTGCGCCCAACGAAGGCCCGCAGACACGCTTGCGCGACATCGAAGTCGCGGTGATGACCGAGCTGCCGACCAGCAAGATGGGCTTCGCGGACGTCTTGTCGGCGATCAAATTGCGTGGTGCGAAGGGAAGACGAGTCGATTTGAACAACGGCGCCGAAAAGCCGCTGGAATTCTCGCCCTCACAGGAGACGACGATCGATCACGGCTTCGCGACCATCGCCGACTTCTTTCCCGGCACCAAAGTGCTCGCCGGCGAAGTGATGGAAGAGCTGGTCCGAAATTTGATCGGTCCTGCCGACGTGACGCGCGCGACCGTCTTCGAGGACCAGTACATCTCAACCGGCGGGCAGTTCTACGAGCTGATCATCGGGCACGATCGGTTCCTCGCGGACCTGCGCCCGATCTTCTACCGCATCCAGAAGCAGCCGGAAGGATTGTGCTGCCATCCGTACGATTGCGCCACGATGCTGATCGCGGAAGAAGCGGGCGTGATCCTGACTGACGCACTCGGTCAACCGCTCGACGGGCCGCTCGACGTCACCAACGGTATCTCGTGGGCGGGGTTCGCCAACCGCGCGCTGTGCAGAGAGATTGCCCCGGTGCTCACGCGGTGCCTGCGAGCGCGTGGGGCTTGAAGGTTCGGGTCTCGGGTTTCGGGTATGAGCATATAAAACCCGACTGCCCGAGACCCGATCCCCGCGTGGCGTCAATCCGACCCGAGCACCTTCACGATCTTGTTATAAAGCCCAAGGATCAGGAACGTCGGCGCCCATTGGCCGACAAAGAGCGCGTCGTGGCTGCGGCCCATCATCTTGAGCGTCGCGGAACAGGCCATCGATCCGACCGCGACCCAGAGGAACAAGTCTGACGGCAGCTTGGCCGTCTGCTGTTCGATCGTGCGGGCGACGATTCCTTCTTCGTGTTCGGGCGGGGTATAGGTGCGCATGGCATCTCCTCATGAGTTTGGCGACAATTCAGTTACATCGCGCCAATGCGGCGCAATTCATTCAAGGACGTGCAAAGCCAGTGCCGACGAGGGAATGAGAGCGAATGACGATCCGGACCGCGGCCATCCTTGCGCTGATGACGCTGGTGGGCGGCTGTTCGGAACCGACGGGGCCGCGAACCGTACAGAACCGTGATCTGGCGGTGAAAGTGCCGGCGATCAAGGAAGCAGTGAAAAACCGCGACTTGTCGGCCGCCCCGCAGTTGGTTCATGATCTGGACAGCGACGACCCGGCCGTCAGATTTTATGCGATTGAAGGGCTGAGACGACTAACCGGACAGAGCTTCGGGTATGTCTACTATGAGGACCGCGACCGCCGGCGCGAGCCGGTGATGAAGTGGCGGCGGTGGCTCGATGAATCCCATGAGGCCCCTTCGGGTGGAGGCACGGGAGAAGTCAAAGCCGTCGAGGCAAAACCATGATCGCACGACGTCTCATGCCCGTTCGTCCGATAACATCCGCGCCGCCGTCCGCTCGCCGCCTTGAGTTGCGGGTGATGAGTGACCCGGCTAACCTTGCCGCCGTCCGCAAGCAGATCGAAGCGCTGGCGCAGGCGAGCGGTTTCGAGGAGCGCGCGGTGGCGGAAGTGGGCCTGTGCGTCAATGAGGCGATGGCCAACATCATCCGCCACGCGTACGACGGCCGGCACGATCAGCCGATCGATGTGACGGCCAAGGCCGATGAGAAGCAGTTGATAATCACGCTGCGCGACTGGGGCAACGGCATGGACCCGTCGAAGCTCCCCTGCCGGCCCTATGATCCGCTGGAGCCGGGCGGCGTCGGACTGATTTGCCTCGGGCAGTGGATGGACGACGTCCTTTACGCGCTTCAAGGCGACGGAATCTTGACGACCCTGGTGAAGCTGCGAACGCCGCGAACGAAGCAACAAAAGCATGAGCGAGCTGCGAAGTGAAACCGACCTGATAAGCGCCGCCCGGCTCGACCCGGGCGCCGAAGCGATCGTGGCGTCGGTGCGTGGCGAGATCGACCTGCACAACAGCCCGCAGCTCCGCACGCAGTTGCTCAAGTTCCTCGACGAATACAAGCCCAAGAAGCTGGTGCTGAACCTCAAGGAGGTTCCGTACATGGATTCGAGCGCGATCGCGGTGCTGGTTGAAGCATTGCAGCGCTTGCGCCGCGCGGGCGGGAAGCTCTATCTCACCGATCTGCAGCCGCGCGTGAAGGGACTGCTGGAGATCGCGCGGCTGGACACGATTTTCGTCCTCGCGAAGGACGAAGCCGAAGCACTCGCGAAATAGCAACCGATTACCCGCGACGACGCCGTCGCATCAGCAGCGCTGATGCGGCAATCCCCATCAAGGTCATTGTCCCCGGCTCCGGCGCGGAGACGGCGAAGTAGGTGAAGTTGCCGACGGCGGTGCCGCTGAGGATGTGATCGACGGTGTCGCGGCTGAAGGTTTCGTCGTTGATCCGCGCCCACTGCATCGTCGCCGGATCGAACCGCCAGAGCTTGAGGATCTGCTCGTCCAGCCCAAGTTCGTTCGCCAGCGCGTCGTCGTAGCGGACCTGGAGATCAGCGCGGGAGAAGCCGCCCAGCTCCGAGCCGTCGAACGACCAGACGCCGATGAAGTGATGCCCGCCCGGCAGCGTCGGGATGTCATCCCGCAGCGGCGAGAGTAGCGCGATCGCGACGTCGCCCGTCTGCCGCGCATCGTGCATCGTGAAGCGGACACTGTTCACCAGGTCGATCTGAAGATCGTCCGAATTCTCGCCCCAGGTGTACGTCCCGTCGCCGGGATTGACGTGGACGGCGGGCAATTTGAGCTGGCCCTCGCGGCGGGCGAACCAGCCGTTGGTCCCGCCGAAGCGCGGGTTCTCGATCGACGAGCCGACGCCGGAGAAGCTCGACAAATCGAGCGTGCGCTCGTGACGATAGCCGTCGGCGACGACCTGGCCGTTGTTCACGAGAACGCCTTTGAGCTTCACCGGACCCCAGCCGATGAGCGAGCCGTCGCCGGTCGGCGTGCCGCGGACGACCACCGACCCGCCGCCGCCCACCTCGTAAATCTGGCCGGTCTTTCCGGTGTTGCCGAGGTTGAAGGTGCCCTTGCCGCGCCCGCCGATCTGAATCGTCGGCGTCTTCGGCGTCGCGGGAGTGACGTCGAGCTGCAGTTGCCCGCCGGCGAGGACGTACTGGCCGGTGCTTCCAGGTTTCGATGCGATGTCGATGGTGCCGGTCGAATTGGTGCCGCCGCTCTGCACGAGCTTGCCGCTGCCGGAGTCGCCGATCTTCTGCGGGTCGGCGGAGAGCGTGCCGTCGGCAAGGAGATACGTTCCGTTGCCGGCGGCATCGGCGCCGAGAACCAATCCCTGGGGCCGCGCGCCGCCGTCGGAAGACGAACTGCTCGGCGCGGCGCTGTAGGCGATCATCGTGTTGCCGCCCTGCTGGTCGTACGCGCCGCTGCCGCTGTTGCCGATGATGATCGAGTCGTGGGCGAAGTTGACGCCGTTCATCTGGATGAACGACCCGTCGCCGCCGTCGCCGATGATTTCGTTCTTCGCGTTCACGCTGCCCGCGTCGAGCTGATAGGTGCCGACGGAGCCCTTTTGTCGGCCGACGGCGAGCGTGCCGGCGATGTTGTTGGCGCCGCCGGCCTGATGGAAGACGGCCAGTCCGGTGTCCCCGATGATTTCGTTGCGCATCGAGAGCGACGTGTTGGCCGGGAGGACGTAAAGCTGCGGCTTGCCCGCCCCCCCGCCGCCACCCGCGCCACCGAGATAGAGGTCGGTACCGGCGCTGGCGAGGACCGAGCTTTTCGACGCATCGAAGGAGCTCGCGTCGCTCCTGCTCGAAGAATCCCGGCTCTGGACGCCGACATCGCTGGCGCCCGCGCTGCGATTGGCGCCCTTGCTGAGCACCGGCGGATCGATCATCGCCAGCGCGACCGCGTTCATCTTCGGAGACGCCAAAGCCGAGGACGGTTCGTTGGTCGCCTGCGTCTTCGCCGCAGCCGCGGATCGAGCAACGGTCGTGATCGGAGTCGGGGCCGCCGCCGCGACAGTGGATCCGAGCGCATCGAGATTCACCAGGATCCTGGGCGTCTTCTCGATCGCCACATCGAGCGACTCGTACTTCGCGGCCGGGTCTTTCGCGTCCTCACCCGCGTCGGCGCGGAGCGACGGCACGATCGAGCGGAACAGGGGCTTGATCCAATCGACGACGTTGATGCTCGGCAGGTGCTGCTTGATCTGTCGCACAACTTCGCTGCCGGTCGCGAACGCGGCGGAGCCGATCACAAGCAGGATGATCACGGCGTAGCGCAGCTTCGCGTAGCTGACCGAGCGCAGCGCGGATTGGACGATCCCAATCACCTTCGCCGACGCCAGCGCGACGCCCATGCCGTTGCCGGCGACAAGACCGCCCGCGGATGCCGAAGCCGTGCTGATGATCGGCTGCGTCGCCATTGTGCGGACGACGTGCTCGAGGAGGACCGTCATCATGACCGCGCTGATGGCGATGCCGCGCTTGGCCAGGCGCGTGCCGAGCATCGCCTTGCCGCGGTGGACGCGGACGCCGAGGGTTGAGGGATTGCAGCCGAGCTGCTCGGCCATCTCCTCGCGCGAGAGCCCGCCGAAGTAGTGCATGACCAGCGGCATCCGGTACTTGGCCGGGAGCTGGTTCAGCTCTTCCATCAGGATGGTCTTGAGTTCTTCGTGGCCGGGCGCATCGGCGGGATTCATGCCATGGCCGTTGCCACCGGTGAACGCCGAGCCGTTGCCGTTCATGCCGAGGAAGTGCTTGCCGTTTCCGTTGCTGCCGCCGCCGCCGGTGACGGAATAGCGCGCCTGCTCGACGAGCTTTTCCTCTCTGCGTTTTCGACGGGTCTTGGCCTTTTTCACGTCCAGTGCCAACCGGTGTGCGACCTTCTGGAGCCACGGGCCGACGTACGTGATCTCGCGCGACGTCTTGGCTTGCAGCGCCAGGGAGAGGAAAACCGCCTGCGTCGCGTCTTCCGCGTCGTGCTTGTCGCCCGTAACGCGCAGGCACACCCCGAAGACCATGCCCGCGTAACGGCGCACGATCTCCTCATACGGCTCCTGAGAGCCGCTGGAACGGAACTCGTCCAACAGTTCCTTTGCGCTCTTCTCAGGGAAGAGCTGTCTGTTCCCCAAGGGCCAACCCTCGTGCGAGAAAGGACGACGAGCTCCCGCGGGCCATTTCACGCCGGCATTTTTTGCCGGACGCTCCTGAACACCCACGAACACGGGAGGACCTGAATTCGGACATCATCTTAGACTCTGCCACGACGGGGCGGACAGTCCAACCGCGGTTGCACCGGCGAAATTTCTCCGCCGATGCTACCAGCTATTACTCTTGTGACGACAAAAAGTTAGATTGCCGCGAGCGCGCGATGGTGATTGATTGTCATGTTCACGTCTCGGCGACGGTGATGCCGCACGGGCGGATGTCGCGGCAACTGCTGAAGAGCCTGCCGTTTAGGTTCATGCGCTGGCGGCTTGGGCTCGACCCGGAGGGTCCAGCCTTCGACCAAGAACTCGGGATCCTCCTCGACCACCTGGTCGGAGAGAGCGAGGTCGTCGGTCTGGATGCGGCGGTCGTTTTGGCTTTTGACGCGGTGCACGATCGCACCGGTCGCATCGATTTCGACAACACCCACCTCTACGTCACCAACGACTACGCGATCGAGCTGTGCACACGACACCCGAAGCGAATGTTCTTCGGCGCGAGCATCCATCCGTATCGTCGCGACGCGGTTGCCGAGTTGGAACGCTGCGCGGCCGCGGGCGCGGTCCTGGTCAAATGGCTGCCGATCGTGCAGAACTTCAGTCCCGCCGATCCGGTCTGCGAGCCGTTCTACGAGGCGCTGGCGAGCCTGAAAATCCCCTTGCTCTGCCACACGGGCGGCGAGACGTCGCTGCCGAACCTCGACAAATCCGTCGCCGATCCGGCGCTGCTGCTTCCCGCGCTCAAGCGCGGCGTGAGCGTCATCATGGCCCACTGCGGAACGCGCTCCAAGCCCACGGAGACCGACTACCTGCCGACCTTCGTCCGCCTGGCGAAGGAATTCGAGCACTGCTACGGCGACACCGCCGCCCTGAGCCTGCCGACGCGCTCGTACGCGTACGAGACGATCCTGAACGATCCGTACGTCAGCCGAAAGATCGTCCACGGCAGCGACTGGCCGATCCTTCCGGTGCCGCCCGGGATGAAGCTGCGGCTCGCTGACTCGATTCGCCTGTGGGGCGAATCGAACTGGCTCCGCCGCGATATCCTGATCAAGCAGAAGCTCGGCTTCGACCAGGCGTACTGGGACCGCGCGGCGAAGGTGCTTCGTCTGACGAAGTAATCCGCATGCTGGAAGGCCTCGACAAAATCCCCTGGCGGGAGCTCCGCCACGCCTACGGCCCGGCATCCGATACGCCTCGCGCGATCCGCGCGCTCGCGTCGTCTTCCGCAAAGAAGCGCGCCAAGGCGATCGACGACCTCTCCTTCTCGATCGTCCACCAGGGCAGCGTCTACGAGGCGGCCGCGAAGGCGGTGCCGTTTTTCGCCGAGCTGTTCCGGTCGCCCGTCGTGCAGGACAAGCACGCGATCCTCGACCTGCTGTTCGACATGGCCGTCGGGCACGGATGGCACCAGAACCATCAATCGCTCGACATCGTCAGGCAAACCTTCGGCGAAGAGAAGATCGAGCGGGAGAAGGTGCGCGAGTCGAAGTTCGTCGCCGAGCTGCGCGCCGGCATCGACGCGCACGTGGCGGATTACCTGCCGCTGCTCGATCACGCCGACCCGCGCGTGCGAATGCAGACGGCGCGGCTGCTGACGGCGGTGCGTGGCGAGCCCGCGGCGTCCGCGGCGCGCCAGGCGATGCGGGCGGCGCTGGCGAAGGAGGCGGACGCGTCAGTCCGCGCCAACCTTGTCCTGGCGCTCGTCTACCACAGCGGCCGTGCCGCGAGCGATACGGCGGAAGAAGTGTTCGCACATGAAGACAACGCCGTGACACGCATCGCGGCGGCGGTCGCGCTGATGCTCAGCCGGCCCGATGCGCCGCCACCGGAGGCGGTGCGCGTGCTCGTCGATGCGCTGGCCAAACGCGATGAGTCAGTCGAGCAGCAGTACAACGAGCTGCCGATTTCCAACGGATTCCTCGGCGACGTAACGATGGTGCTGGGACTGGCCGACGTCGCCACACGCCGCGCGATCGCCGAGACCCTCGTGCAACGACTGGAGTCGGTCGCGCCCCACCCGACGGTACACTTCGCGGCGCACGCGCTGGGCGCGATCCTGTCCGACGATCTGCGCGGCTCGGCGGAGACGGCGTATTCACCGCTCCAGAAGCGCGCCATCGCCTCCGTCGCGCGGGCGGCGTTCCCCAACGCGAATTCGATCTACGTCAACTACGTCGAGGTGCTCGAAGCGTACAAACTCGGCCCGCGACCCAGCGACATCGATCGCCTCCTCGGCACCACGGACTGGCGCGGATATCCCGTCCCGCCCGCATCGACGCCTCGAAAACGCAGTTGGTGGCGGTTGTGGTAAGTTTTTCCGATCGAACGGCCGACCCGTTTTTGCACCCGCGCGCACCCCATGAGTTACAATCCACGCCGGAGCGACACCTTGCATTCATCGCCGCAGCGACAACCGACCATGCGCCTCTCCGACGTCCGCAGACTCTTTCGCCTGATCGGCGAGATCCGCGAAGTGGGCGCCGACCCGCAGACCTGGCGGCCGCACCTGCTGCGCGGACTGAGCAAGATCATTCCCTGCGATTTGATCGTCTCCTCGGAAGTTCACTTCCGTACGACCAACCTCTCGTCGAAATTCAAGGTGATCGACGTCGGCTGGGTGCTCGACAGCGGCGGCGAGCTGATTCAGATCCGCACGGAGCGCGAAGAGCAGCCCGAGACGTACTGGGTCGTCATCGGCCAGCGCGAGCCGAAGCACTCGCCGTCGGCGGACGAAGTTGTCGCGGTGCGCCCGACGACGCCGCTGCGCGGCGGCAAGGCGTTCATCCTGTCGCAGGTCCCGCTCGCCCACCTCGGCGCCGTCGATCAGCTCGGCCTCCATCGCTACGACCACGACAAGCCTTTCTCGCCGCTGGAACATCGCCTCGTGCGGCTGTTTCACGTCGAGCTCGGACGGCTGTGGCGGGCGGATGCGCTGAAGAAGATCGCCGATCCCGCCGCCGCGCTCCCGCCGCGCTTGACCGAGACGCTCGAAGGTTTGCTCAAGGGGGAAAGTGAAAAGCAGATCGCGTTCGCGCTCGGGCTGAGCACGCACACGATCCACAATTACATCCGCGCGCTCCATCGCAGGTACGACGTGTCGAGCCGCGCGGAGCTGCTCGCCAAGGCGGGCAAAGAGCGATACGACTTCCGACCGAAGCTCAGCGTCAGCGTCTCGCGTCGGGGCGGACGGGCGGCCCGCAAAGCGGGTGACGCCGTCCCACGCCGACCGAAAAGCTGACGTGCCCGCGCCTGGCGAGCGAGCCACCAAAGCTCCCGCCGCGCGGCCCGCGCGCACGCCCTCGTGCGCGAAGGATAAAAATTGGGGACCCTTCCGCGAAACACGCGTTGAAGGGTCCCGGGTCCCTCCGACATATCCGCTGTGAAACCACCGCACCAACACCCATTTTGGTGCCGCGGCACGCGAACAACGTGCGGAGTCGTGAATCGTTCAATCTCATCGCTCGCACCGAAAGAACACTATGGGCGACCGCCGACCGCCCGGCCATTGGCCTGATCGGGCCCGTGACACAACTATCGCAAGCAGAAGGACTTGTATTCGGGCCAGAGGAGACTGCGACGAATGGCGCGGCGAGTAATTCCGTCGGCACGGCCGCGGCGCCAAGCGCTTGAGCGAGCGCGTGGCCGCCGCAAACTGTTATCAGCGAACCGTCGATTCTCCGAGGATGGGAAGCTGCACCTTCACGCTGCGATCCGCGCCGTCGTCCAATCCCGGTGCGGCGCCGATGAACTGCTTGTCGATCTTCCGCACGTTTCGCGTCGGGGGATGATCGAGTGGAACCAAATCCGGTGATGCGGCGCCATCGTGCCGCTTCAACACGCCGTAGTACTGGTCGCGCTGCGCGGGAACCCAGCCCGCGTCGCGCACGAGCCGACAGATTTCCCGCGCGTTGAGCTTGTACGTCGTGCCGGCGGCGCTGACGACGTTTTCTTCCATCATCACGCTCCCCATGTCGTTGGCGCCGAAGAAGAGCGCGAGCTGCCCGACCTTCGGGCCCATCGTCACCCACGAGCTTTGCAGATTGGGGATGTTGTCGAAGTAGAGTCGCGCGACCGCCAGCATGCGGAGGTATTCCTCCGCGCCGGCCATGCGGACGACCCGGCCGCGAAGGATGTCGTCATTCGTGCTGTCGTCGAACGGGCCGTGGATCGCCGGATCCCACTCCGCCGCCCGACCCAGCGGCGTGTTCTCGCGCTGGAAGGGCCAGTGGATGAAGGCGGTGTAACTGCCGGGCGTCGGATGTCGGGTATCGGGTGTCGGGGAAGAAGTAAATACTCCGGGCCGGCGCTTTTGTGTTTCCGATACCCGATACCCGAGACCCGCTACCCGTTCATCGAGCGCTCGCGCGTAATCTTGAAGATCTCGCAGCGCGCTCATGTGCTCGATGCGCTCGCGGGCGAACTCGATGTGCCCGATGAGCATCGTGCAGCTGGTGTTCATTCCTTCTTCGTGCGCGACGCGCATCACGCGGAGCCAGTCGTCGCCGCTGCACTTTCCCAGGCCGATGCGACGGCGGACGCGCGGCGCGAAGATCTCCCCGCCGCCGCCGGGGATGGTGGCCAGGCCGGCGGCCTTCAGCCGCCGAATGATCTCGCGCACGTCCATGTTGAAGAACCGCTCGAACTCGACGAACTCCGGCGGCGAAAACGCGTGGATGTGCACCGTCGGGAAATTCGAGCGGATGTAGCGGAGCAGATCCTCGTACCACTCGATCGGGAGCGAATCGTTCATCCCGCCCTGCATCAGGATCTGCGTCCCGCCGATCGCGACGAGCTCGCGGATCTTCTGCCCGATCGTCTCGAAGCTGAGCGTGTAAGCGTCCCCGTCCTCGTGGTCGCGCCGAAACGCACAGAACGTGCACTTGGCGGTGCAGACGTTGGTGTAGTTGATGTTGCGGTCGATGACGTAGGTGCGGTAGTCCTCCGGATGAAGACGATTCGTCGCCGCCAGAGCCCATTGACCCAGGTCGTGCAGAGGCGCGTGCGTGTGCAGCTCCATCGCCTGCGCGTCGCTCAAGCGCGAGCGACCGCCGATCACCGCGTCGATATCGAAGGAGGGACGGTACGACATTGGACGAAACAGTGTAGGGACGGCGGGCGCAATCGCCAAAAACGCGGGGCAATTTCAGCGATTTTGAAACGGCGCGGCGAGGTTACGCGATCGCCGCCAGCTCCGGATCGTGCGTCTGCGCGTGGGGGGTTTTCCCGTCGAGGATGCAGCTCACGTTCATGTCGCCCATGACGTTGATCATGGTGCGGCAGCGGTCGAGGAACCAATCGACCGGGAGCAGCAGCGCGATGTATCCGGGCGGGAGATGGACGGCGTTGAAGACGAGCGTCATGGTCACCAGCCCGGCTTCCGGGATGCCGGCGGCGCCGACGGAGGCGATGACGCTGGTGAGCACGACCATCGCCTGCTGCGGCAGCGACAGCGTCACGCCGACGAGCTGCGCGACGAACAGCGCCGCCATCGCCTCGTAGAGCGCGGTGCCGTCATTGTTGAAGTTCGAGCCGACCAGCGCGCCGAGGCTGGCCGATTCCTCGCGCAGCCCTACCTTCTCGCGCAGGTTCGCGTAGGTCACCGGCATCGCGACGACGGAGCTGCCGGTGGAGAACGCCAGCGCCAGCGCATCCCGCGTCCCGCGCACGAGCCGCAGCGGCGGAACCCACGACGCGGTCTTCACCCGCAGCAGGTAATACATCGCCTGAAGCAGCAGCGCCGCCAGCACCGCTAGGATGAACCGTCCCAGCGCGATGAACGGCTCATACCCTTTGGTGCCGACATAGAACGCGACCTTGCAGAAGACCGCCAGCGGCACCAGCGTGATGATCCAGTGCAGCACGATCACGATCAGGTCAAATGCGATGTCGAGGGCGGCCAGGACTTTTTCCTGCCGCGCCTGATGGAGCCGCCGGACCGCCAGCGCAAACGTCACCGAGACGATGATCACGCCGATGACGTTGTTCTCCACCAGCGGCTGCAACAGGCTCGAAGGGATGTTGGAGAGCAGTTGATTGACGATGTTGCCGCCGATGTGCTGCTCCTCGCCCGGACGCAGCGTCCCGTGCCCGCCGGGGCGAAGGACGTTGGCGACCAGCAGCCCGATGAGGATCGCGACGACCGTATTGAGCGCGAGCAGGAAGAACATCTTGCCCGCCAATCGTCCCTGCACGCGCGCGGTGATCAGGGCGCGCATGACGGCGACGAGGATGAGCGGGGGCGCGACGGCGCCGAGGAACTGCAGCAGCATCCGCGCGGGGATGTCCAGCTCCGCCGCCCATTTCGACGGCATCAGTTCGCCGGCGATCACACCCAGAACCAGCGCGATCGCGATCTTTACGTAGAGCGGGATACGCGCGTACCACGATTTGTGATCAGGAGGAGGCGCCGGAGGCGCGGCGGCGTGCGCAGGCGACGTCGACGTCGCGGCGATTACGGTGGCGTCCATCCTTCTCCCTGTTGGCCGGCGGCGGTGGCGGATCGACTGTCACGGCCGCCGGAGGCGGGAGCCACTATAACTTCTCACCCCTTTTTCACCCCCGCCGGTGCAGTTGTTGCGGGCGCGCTGGTGGCGACGGCTTTAGTCGCCGCCGACGGTGCGGTTGTTGCGGCGGCCGGCGCGCTGATGGCGACGGCTTTCGTCGTCGCCGCCGCCGGCGCGGGCTTCGTCGTCACGGGCTGTGTCGCGGGAGCAGTCGCAGGCGGTGGCGCAGGCGGCGGAGGCGCCCCGCGCTCGGCGACGCTCACCCACAGCGTCGCCGACGGCCACGTCGCCCGGTAAAGCGCCAGCGCCTGTTGTTCGAGCGTCGCGACCGGCACACCCTCCGCGTGCAGCGGAAGGATCCCCGGCATCGTCACCATCCCGTCAGCGCCCACGCGCAGCGAGTAGATCCGCTGCATCCCCGGCCCGCCGACGTTCGACAGCCACACCCGCAGCACGAAGTTCTTCCCGATCACTTCCGCGCCCTCGCGCGGGTCACGCCCGATCACGAGCGGCGCCGGCGGCGATTGATCCGGCGCGATTTGCGCGCACGTCGTATGATCATCGACGACACAGGCAAGACCCACCAGCGCGATCGAGACGACCCTCGCCGGCGTCCCTCGCCACGATGACGCATTCGCGGCACACTTCGCGGACTTCATGCTCGCCAATACCCGCGTCGCCGCTCTTCTGTTTGATGTTGCGGCTCAATTTTTTCCGCGCACCGTGTCCTTGCGTCTCAGTTCGCTCAGCACGTTCTCGACTTCCAGGATCTGCGTGGTCGTCCCCTTCACGAGCATGCGGTTCTGATAGATGCTCACGGTGACGTTCGGGCTGGAGTTGGTGAGAACGACTTTCTGCAGCGCGTCCGGCGAGCCCTGCGACCCGATCAAGTCGGAAACGTCGAACGAGCGCAATTGCTGGTGCGTCGCCAGCTCCTCGCGGGTCGAGATAACGATCACGCCTTCGTTCACGCCATAATCGACGACCGAGTTCGAGCCGCCGACGTCGCGGGTGATCTGGCTCAACACCTGCATGAAGGTCGCATTGTTCAGCCGCGACGAAAGCGGCGCTTTGCGGTCGATGCCCGCCGCTTCCAATGCCCGCCAGTTGACGAAGATGTTCGCACCGGTGATGTCGCGCAGGAAATCGATGACGTCGGCGAAGGGAATGTTATCGAAGCGCACCTCGGGAACGACCTTGCGCAGCATGGCGAACGCCTGATCCTCTTCCTCCTTCGACGGCGCCGTCGCGGGAGCGGCGTGCTCCTGGGCATCGCGGAGCATCTGCGCCAGCGCCATGCGCGCGTCGAGACCGAGCGACTGCATCTGCTCCGTGCTGGTGAACGCGCCGCTGCGGTGCATGTCCTCCATCATCTTTCCCTCGGCAGCGCGGATGCGATCGGGGGTGATCTTGTCGCCGGACGCGAGCAGTTCCTTGAGGGCCTCCCGCGCCGCCTCGACGGCTTGAGGAGAAAGCGCGGGTCCGGTCGTCGGCTGCGCGCGCGCGGCCGAATCCGATCGGGACGGCCTGGTGGCGGGCGCGTCGCCACGGACGGCGTCGGTCAGGCCGACGCCCAGCAGCACGAGCATGCACCCCGCCGCCGCAATCGCCACGCGACGCCGCCGTGCGGCGCCAGGGTTGAATCGCGCGATCATGGTGATTCTCCTTCGAAGAGGATGAGCGCGTTCGAGGATCCCGACGGTTCCGGCCAGCGCAAGCCGGCGCGGAGGAAGGGTTTCGACGAGCTTGACGATCGTATGGCCGTAGTCGCGGCGCTCGTCATCGCTGGTGATCGACAGCACCATGTCGTCCGCCGCCAGCTCGCGGTCGCTGCGCAGCCGCGCGAACGCGACGTGCAGGATCGGGTTGAACCAATGGAGCGATTGCAGGACGGCGACCAGCCAGTTCGCCGCGACGTCGCGGCGCTTCAGGTGCGCCAGCTCGTGCAGAATGATCAGTCGAAGCTCGGCGGAGGCGAAGTTGTCGAGCACGTGCGCCGGCAGCAGCATCCTCGGACGCCAGAATCCCATCAGCGCGGGCGCGGCGATGCTGTCGTTCGATCGCAGCACCTCCGGCACGCGCGGCACGCCCATTTCTTCGCAGCATCGATGCAGCAGCGCGACGACGGCAAGGTCGTTCACGCGCGGCATCGGGCGGATCGCGCGCCACAGGCGCAAGCTGGCCCACGCGATGCGAAGCAGCATCACGACCGCGCCCGCCGCCCAGATTGACGCGACGATCCCCGGCCAGCGATTTCCCGCGGGATGCTGCGGCAGATGCGCACTCAATCCCGGCGGAGGATCGAGCGCGAAGGGCGTCGCCAGTGGCACCGCCTGCACCGCGACTTCCACCCTCGGCGCGAGATTGAAGACGCTGAACTTCGCCGACGGCGTAATGGGAACGATCAAGCGCAGCAGCACGAGCAGCCACAGGTTGTACCGCCAGCGCGCCGGCAGCTTGTCGCGCAGGAGCAATTGCACGGCAATCACGAGCAGCGCAATCACCGCCGCCTGCCACGACGATCGCCATACCGTCTCGATGACAGAACGCGACAGCGTTTGCAGTTGGTCGGCGGTCATGACTTGCCTCCCCGATCGAGGATCTTCTTCAGCTCCGCCACTTCCTTGGGCGACAAGTCGGCGTCCGCGATGAAATGCACCAGCGCCGGCGCGATGGCGCCGTCGAAGACGCGGGCGAGGAACGATTTGCTCTCCTGGCGGACAAGCGTCTCACGCGGGATCTTCGCCGCGTAAAGAAACCGCCCGGGCTCTTCCGACGTCCCGACCGCGCCCTTGCTGACGAGGCGCGACAGCAGCGTCTTGACCGTGCGCGGCTTCCAGTGCCGGTCGGAAAGATGCTTGACCACGTCGCCGCTGGTCAGCGGGCCGTGGTCCCACACGATCTTCATGACGTCCCACTCGGAATCGGAGATTTCCGGCAGCGATTTCATAGTGATTACGCCTGTAAGCACATCATGACGACATCTGTAGTCACCCGTCAAGGAAATAATTTTCTTGCCGCTGCAACCCGCAAAACCACCGAAGAAACTGCCGGGCATAGAAGGCAGCCGCGCCCCGTCTCAACCGGATGGCCAGGCCACGCGCCAAAAGTAGATGCCGAAGTTTCTCGATCCCCCGATGACCGGGCGAAGTGTGTTCGCGGCGGGCCGCATTCAATGTCGCAAGCCGAGGATGAGCACCACCAGGTCGATCACGAACAGCAGGACGATCGTCAGCTCCAGCATGAGCATCGTGCGATTGTTCTGGTCGGTGCGGAGGATCTGATACAGGTCGTCCAGTGTCTTGAGCTTCTCGTCGATCGTCCGGTGCCAGTCGGCCAGGTGGAAGCGGTCGGACAAACCCTTGTAGATGCGGGCGAGGTGCCAGTCGCCGAAGAACTTGGTGATATTCGACAGCTCGTCCGACAGGCGAGCAAGGTCCACGCGGATCTCGCGCAGCTCGCGCTGCACGTTGACCGTGTGCAGGGCGCGGAAACGGGTGACGGCGAGATCGCGGTAGCTGCGATCGACGGCGGCGTCGAGGATGCGGTCGTATGCCTCGAGCTCCGCGAGCTGCAGGTTCGCCAGCTCCATGATGTAGAGCACTTCGTCGAAGTAGCGGGGCTCGTCGATCACCAGCGCTGCGTCCCAGTCGATGACGACGAGGTCGCGCTCGTAGTAGCTGAAGTACTTGCCGGTCGATTCGTCCGCCTCCTGATCGCTCAGATGCTTCGGATCGGTCTCCTCCGTGAGGAGCGAGGCAACTTGCCGCCGGCTGCTCGCGAGCCATTCTTCGGCGCTGACGCCCGCGCCGTCGGTCGCGGTGAGCGGGCCGTTGATGCAGAAGACGGTATACGCCTCCTCTTCGCCGAGTTTCTCCAGCGGGCGGATGTAGAACGGCCTCAATTCGGTTCGCACGTCTTCGGCGAGTTGGCGCACTTCATCATAGAGGAACGAGCCGTCGTTGAAGCGCAGATCGTGGAAGCAGACCAGCTCGTCGAGGTTGCTCACCGAGAACGGCACGCGCACGGTGATGCTGATCGCCCCCAACGGCAGCAACTTGACCGTCCGCTCCAGTCGCACCGGCCCGCGCGGGCCCAGACGCTCCAGCGGAGGCAGGCGAACCATCTGCGGGCGATAGAAGAAAAGCTGCCGCGGCGAGCGCTTCGAGGCATCCACCTGAAACTGCGCGACCGGCTGCCCGAGCAGCTCTTTGACCGGGAAGCGGTTCATCTCGTACGCGACATCGAACGCGTAGAGGTAGACGACCTCGCCGGTGAGCTGCGCCACGGGGGCGGCCGCGGGCTTGCGGATGGGAGCGGTTGCGGCGGTGGTCGTCGTCATAGCTTCGATCTTCGCCGTTCATTGTGCCGCGACCACCCCGATTCGGCCACGCCGGTTTAAGTCGCGGCGGCAGCCGACATTGCGCGTTACGTTTGGCAATCGCTCGAACCTCGCTCGGCCGATGAATGTATCAATGATTCTGCCTGGGCGTGGGAGTCTGTCATGCGGCGTCTTCTACCATCGCTGTTGGCGTTGATCGTTCTTTGCTCATCGTGCGCGCGGTCGGAAGTAAAGCGCCTCGTGACGGCCGCCGCGCCCGAGCCCTTTCCGGTCCCGATCGTCGAGCTGCGCGGCTCCCCCGCCGACATCGCCGCCGCCCACGCGCGACAACTCGGCGAGCCGATCCGCAATCTCTTCGGCGCGTACTTCGGCCGATATTTTGAGAACGCGCTACAGCGCAACATGGCGATGCTGGCGGCGACGGCGTTCGAGGGGAAGTTACTGCCGGAACATCGCGCCGAAGTGATCGAGCTGGCGCATGATGTCGGCCTCGACGAGCGACAGGTCATGCTCGGCCAATGCTTCCTCGATCTCTCGGAGATGACCGCTTGCTCAACGATCACGCTGCCGGCGAGCGCATCACCCGATCACGTCGCGCGCTTCGGCCGCAACCTCGACTTCCCTTCCTTCGACGTCGCCGACAAGAGCACCGTGCTGATGATCGTCCACCCGAATGATCATTACGCCTTCGCGTCAATCGCCTGGCCCGGAATGATGGGCGTCCTCTCCGGGATGAACGAGCACGGGCTGACGCTGGCGAACATGGAAGTGGATCGCGGTCGGCGGATGCCGACGGCTATGCCATATACGCTGCTCTATCGCACGGTGCTCGAGCGCTGCAAGACGGTGGACGAGGCGATCACCCTGCTGCAATCGACGCCCCGGCAGACGGCGAACAATCTGATGCTGATGGACGCCGCCGGCGGTCGCGCGGTCGTCGAGATTACGCCGGAGTCCGTGACCGTTCGTCGCGGAAACGAGGTGGCCGCACTGATCAGCACGAATCATCAGCGCGGTGCCGACGCCGATACGGGCGGCCGGTGCGATCGGTACGACTACCTTCACGATGCGGCCGCGAAACGCTTCGGCCGGATCGACGTCGCCAGCGTCGAAACGATGCTCGGCCACGTCGGCCAAGGACGGATGACCCTCCAATCAATGGTGTTCGAGCCGGTAAATCGGATCATCTACCTGGCGACCGGCGAGAACGCGCCGACGCGCGGATATCACGAGCTCGATCTCACGGCCTATTTTCACTGAGTTATTGTGGCACGGGCGCCTCGCCCGTGATTTTGCGGCTATTGCCGCGAGCGCGCGGGCGAGGCGCCCGTTCCACCTTCAATATCGATCACTTCGGCTTCGACGACGATGCCGCGGGCGGCGCGTCGCGGTTGAACCAGTCAAGCGGGCGCTGGTTCTTCTTCGGCGGCGCGAGCATGCGGCCGAAGATCGTCGCGGCGGTCTCCGTCAGCACCGGCGCGGGCACCGGGGTGATCGAGACCTGATTTACACGCCCGCCGACATGGAATTGATAGAGCAGCGCGCCCGTCGCGGTGTTGAGCAGCTTCTGCACCGCGCCCGCGAGCTCGCTGCCGACGTCGCTGATCACGGGGATGTTCGTTTGCCTCAGCTTGTCGCGCCAATCCGCCAGCGGCGCGGCGACCAGATCGAGATCGATCGTGTCGTCGACGAGCGAGACTTTTCCGCCGCCTTGGACTCCCAGCGCCGGCGCGTTGGCCGCGCCATCGCTGACCGTGATGACGCCGTCGGCGACTTCCATCACCGCCGCGGCGTCGCCCACAGTCGCCGCCTGCGTCATCTTCACCTGCTCGAAAAGCTCCTTGAGGACCGGCCACGAATACAGATCGCCGCCGATCAACTCCACCTGCCCGCCGCCACGGAGCGTCACAAGCTTGTCTCCCTGCCGTGGCAGTCCGCCCGACAAGCTGGCCTGGCCGAACAATCTCCCCTGACAGCGCTGTTTCGCCGCATCGGGAACGATGGGCTGAAGTTTCGAGAGATCGATGCCCATCACGGTGACGTCGCCGTCGTAATCGCCGGCCGTCGGCGCATCGGGCGGCTGGCGGTCCCACTTGCCGCTCACCTGCACTGTTCCGCCGACGCAATTCGCCTGCGCGCCGTGCAAATCGACCACCGCATTGGTGACGCTGCAATCGCCGCGGATCTGCGCCAGCGGGATGCGGAACTTGCTGATCGCAAAGTTCCCCGCGTCGCTGGAGACGATCAGGTCGTAGGTGTTTTTCGGCGGGCCGCCGCGCTTGTCGAGGGTCCAAGAGCCGGCGATCAAGAACGGCCCGTCCGGATTGAGCGCGTTGAGCACCTTGTCGAGCTTGAGCGAATAGCGGAGCAGCGGCTGATGAAAGACGACCGTGCCGGAGATTTCCTGCCACTGCGCCAGCTTCGGCAGGCCTTCCAGCGGCAGGCGCGCGGACGTCAGACGCAGCACGTCGGCGCCGTAATGAGCGCTGAGATCCTGGAAGACGATCATCCCGTTCTTCAGCCGGACTTCGCCCTGCTTGATGTTGTCGATGCGGTTGAAAAAGTTCTTCGGCAGGAACGACACGCCGCGCGGATAGAGCACGATCTCATGCTCGATCGCTTCCCACCATTTGCGTCCGGCGAGATTGAGCGGCCCCGCGGCGGCGGCGGAAAAATCGGCGCGGCCGGAGAACTGGTAGCGCTCGAACTTCTCCGTCGGGGTCAACGCCTTCTCCTGCTCGAAGGTGAGCATCGGCACGGGCGTGGTGGTCGGCACCTGCGCGGCGAAGGTGGTCGTCGGCTGCTGCTGTGCCGCACCGGCAGCATCGCCCGGCTTGCGCTGGATCGTCACCGAGCCCTGCACGTCCGACATCCGCCACGTCGCCGCCTCGGAATCGAGCTCCAAAAGGCCCGTCTCGACTTTCAGGAACTTTCCGCCGGCGGCGGCGAGATCGACGTCATCCAGCTTCAGCCGGATCGGCCCGCCCCGCGCCTTCTCACACGCGCCGGTGAAGTTGGCGTGATCGATGGTCAGCCCGCGCAGCGCCGCGATCGTATCGGTCAATGCGACGGTGAGGGTCATCGTCGAGAGCTGCGGGTCGCGCGCCAGGATGGTCGCGCGGCCGTCGACGTTCAACACCCCGTTGACGCCCAGATCCTTCAACACCTTCTGCGCCCCCTGCGGGAGCGGAGATTTGATCGGCTCGGGCTCGGCGTGAATCTTCGCGCTCAATCTCTGAACGTCGAACACGAGCGAATCGACGTCGAACGCGCCGCCGGCGGCGAACTCCAGCGCCGTCATCGCGTGCGAGACCACGTGGAAGGTGTAGGACGAGCCGGACGACTGCTGGTCGGTCGCCATATCGATGGTCAACCCGTCCCAGACCATCGGCGGCGTGTCGGGCTTGTCGTCGTCGTACGTGATCCGCCCGTCGAAGAGCTTCACGTTCTCCAGCCGGAGCATTTCCGAGAGCTTCCTGGGGCCCTTCTCCGACTTGCTCTTGACGATTCCCTTGAACGACCCCGGCCGGGCGCTGAGAACGGGACCGTTGAAGACGACGGAGGAAAAGACGACCGGTTTGCCGGCGATCGGGAAATGCGCGAGGTTCACCTTGGCGCGCGTGGACGAGAACAACATCCGGTTCGCGCGGACGAGCTGCGGGTTCCACAGGAAGGCTCCGTACGGCGGCAGGTAGATCACCGCGCCGGTGTGAAGCTCCGCGTCCAGCTTCGCGGCGACCAATCCTTTCAGCTTCGACGAGAGGATGAGCGAACCGCCCGCCTCCAACGCGATCGCGAGGATGATCAGCGAGATGAAGATCCGGCGGACGCGCCGACGACGGCGGAGGCGCGGGTCGGGGAGGAATGAATCGTCTACTTCATCCATGAAGTCTTGAGCATAACGCAAGATCGTTCCGCCGCAGAGTGCCGGGCTTTGGGCTAAGCGGATCGGTGTGACAGCAGCGCCGCAAGCGATTCGCGCGTCGGCGGTTTGGCGATACCGCGCTCGGTGATGATCGCGGTGATCAGCTCCGCGGGCGTGACGTCGAAGGCGGGGTTGTAGACATCGACGTCCTTCGGCGCGGTCGGACGCTGGCCGAAGCTCGTCACCTCGTCGGCGCCGCGCTGTTCGATCGGGATCTCAGCCCCGCTCGCCGTCTTCGGATCGATCGTGCTGGTCGGCGCGGCGACGAGGAACGGAACGTTGAAGTGCCGCGCGGCGATCGCCAGGCCGAGCGTGCCGATCTTGTTCGCGGTGTCGCCGTTAGCGGCGATGCGATCGGCGCCGACGATGACCGCGTCGATCCTGTTCTTCGCCAGCACCACCGGAGCCATGTTGTCGCAGATCACCGTGACCGGAACGTTGTTCGCACGCAGCTCGTAGGCGGTGATCCGGCTGCCCTGGAGCAGCGGGCGCGTCTCGTCGGCAAAGACATGGAACTGCTCGCCCTGCTCGGCGCCGAAATAGATCGGGGAGAGCGCGTTGCCGTATGCGGCGGTGGAAAGCGCGCCGGCGTTGCAGTGGGTGAGGATCTCGAAACGTTCCGCCGCGTCGCTGGCTTTGAGCTCCGTCGAGTCGCGCTTTGCCGCTTGGTGTCGGCACGCGCGCAGCTCGCGCAGAAGTTTCAACCCGTGTTCGCCAATCGCCCGCCCGGATCGTGACTCCTCCTCCATCATGACCTGGCACTCGTTGAGGATCGCATCGAGCACGTCGCGAACAACCTGACACGTCGGCGACGCCGTCACGCGATCGCCCGCCACCTCGCGGGCGACGCGCTGCACCCGATCGAGCGCCCAGAACAAGTTCACCGCCGTCGGCCGGCTGGTCGCGAGGCAGTCGCAGACGCTGTTAAGCCGCTCGAAAAACCGCGGCGGCGAATCGTCGACGTGTTCCTTCACGCCCAGATACGCCCCGAATGCGGCCGCGACTCCGATCGCCGGAGCGCCGCGCACGACGAGCCGGCGGATCGCATCATGCATTTGCCGCTGGTCGGTGATGTCAAGGTAGACCGTCTCGTGCGGCAGTCTGGTCTGATCCAGCAGGCGCACGGCGGCGCCGGTCCATTCGATCGTCTTGAGCATCGCGCCGCGCATCCTAGCAGGAGCGGAGGGGCGGCGTTACCAGATCGCGCTGTGGCCATTCAGCGGAAGGGCGACACTTGTGGCGACTTTCGGCAAAACAAAAAGAGGGGCGACACACCTATCGCCCCCTGCGGGTGGATCGAATTGCGGCCACGCGATTACAGCACGAGCTGGAACTGCGCACGGAGGAGGAACTGCGCATCGTCTCCCGCGAGCTCGCCCAGGCCGATCTGATCGCTCGGGGCGCCGTTCGGCAGGTATGTGCCGTCGATCGTGAACTTGGCGAAGTGGCGGTCGATGTAGTAGTTGAAGCCGATCGTGAACTCGTGGAACGTGTCCTCGTGCCCGCCGGTGGCGAACGTCACCGCGCTGTCGAGCTTCACCAGGTCGTAACGGATGAACGGCTCCCAGCGCGTGTTGATGATCTTGCTGGCCTGCAGTTCAAGCCCCCAGTCGTAATTCTGGCCGGCGGAAGCGTCGATGAAGCGGCCGACGTAAGCGCCGTACACCGCCCAGCCCTGCGTGTCTTCCCACTGCGCGTCGAGCGTGTGCAGGTAAGCGGTGTCGCTGCCGGCCTGCGTGATGTCGCCGGCGGCGCCGAAGACGAGCAGGTCGTGGTCGTCGCGCATCGAGGTGAAGTCGTCGTATTCCCTGCGCGGACCGTACGCGAAATACTCGACTCGACCGGCGACGCCCC
>JAICTV010000173.1 GCA_025936175.1 Phycisphaerae bacterium | reverse complement strand
GTCGTTGCGCATCGCGGTTTGCAGATCGGAGGTGTCGTCCTCGGCCTTGCCGACGCTGTAGACGATGCCCATCGTGCTGACGAAGACCTCGCGTGCCGCGAACGCGCCGACCAGGCCGACGCCCATCTTCCAGTCATACCCGAGCGGCCGAATCGCCGGCTCGATCGCGTGTCCGAAACGACCGGCGAAGCTGTGGCGGAGTTGCTCGGAGGCTACGGCTTTCGCCGCTTCTTCGCTCCCATAAACCTCAGTTTTTGCCTTTTCGAAAGAGTTGGCTCTTGGTGCCTCGATTTGTCCAACCGGATACTGCGATCGGATTGAATTCACCTGATGCTGAGACATCCGCGGGTAATAAGTCAGCGCCCACAGCAGCACGCTCAGGCAGAAAATCGTCGTCCCCGCCTTGGCTAAAAACTCCCACGTGTTGGTGAAGACGTGGCGGGCGACCTGCGAGAGCTGCGGGACTTTGTACGTCGGCATCTCGAGGATGAACGCCGACTTGGGCCCCTTGAGCATCGAGCGCTTGAACAGCCACGCCGTCCCCGCGGCGGCGACGATGCCCAGCGCGTACAGGCTCAGCATGATCCCCGCCTGCGTGAGCGCCCCGTAGCCGGCGAAGAAGGCGCCGATCAGCAGCGTGTAGACCGGCAGGCGTGCCGAGCAGCTCATGAACGGCGCGACGAAGATGGTGGCCAGGCGATCCTTGCGGTTCTCGATCGTGCGCGTCGCCATGATGCCGGGGATCGCGCACGCGAAGCTCGAGAGCAGCGGGATGAACGATTTGCCGTGCAGCCCGACCTTGGAGAGCAGGCGGTCCATCAAAAACGCCGCGCGGGCGAGGTAGCCGCTGTCTTCCAGAACGGCGAGGAACATGAACAGCAGCGCGATCTGCGGGACGAAGACGATGACCGCGCCGACGCCGGCGAAGATGCCGTCGGTGACGAGATCTTTGAGCGGGCCGTCCGACATGTGGGCGGCGACGCGCTCGCCGAGCCACGCGATTGCGTTGCCCAGCCCATCCATGATCGGCGCGGCGAGCCAGAAGATGGTCACGAACAACGCGCCCATGATCGCGGCGAAAATCAGCAGGCCCCAGACCTTGTGGATGAAGATTTTGTCGGCCTTGTCGGTCAGCGTGAGCTGCTTGACCGATTCGTACGCGAGCACGTCCGGTGCGGAAGCGACATTGCCCATCGCCGCCAGCTCATCGAGCGTGGCGGTGGCGCCGCTGGCGACGGTTTCGATCCACTTGTAGTGGGCTTCGACGTCCGCCTGCATCGGATCGATGCCGAGCTGGCCGAGCCGGGAGGTGGCGGCGGCGAGCAATGACGTCACGGGATCGCGGGATGCGAAGGCTTCGACATCACCCGCGCGGTCTCCGATGAGCAATCGCTCGGCGAGGGCCTGGTAGCGGTCGAGACGCCGCGTGTCATCCGGCCCGCGGCAGATCCACGCCCGCGGCAGCACTGGCGACTCGGGTATCGGCTGTCGGGTATCGGGTTTCGCTTCTCCGACACCCGACAGCCGATACCCGATACCCGCACCGATACCCGCGCCAATCCCCGCGCCGTCGCTGTCCAAAATCGCCAGCCCCCCGCCAACCAGCAGCAACTCTTCCTTCATCGCCTCCGGCAGCGGCCAATCGGGCATCGGCGCGACGCGGGCATTTGAAATCTGAGATTTGAGATCTTCAATCCCCTGCCGCTTATGTCCGATCACCGGAACGACCGGCACGCCGAGCTGCTGCTGCAATTTCGCCGGCGCGACGTGAATCCCCCGCCGCTCGGCGATGTCCATCATGTTCAGCGCGACGACCAGCGGCTTGCCCAGCTCGATGAGCTGGCTGACGAGATAGAGATTGCGCTGAAGGTTGCTCGCGTCGACGACGACGATGACGACGTCCGGCGCCGGCGTGTCCTTGCGCAAGCCGCGGACGACTTCCATCGCCACCCGCTCGTCCGGCGAGCGGCTGATCAGGCTGTACGTCCCGGGCAGATCGATGATGTTGATCCACCTGCCGTCCGGGAGCTTGCACCGGCCGGTCTTCTTCTCGACGGTGACGCCCGGATAGTTGGCGACCTTCTGCCGCAGGCCGGTGAGCGCGTTGAAGATCGTGGTCTTGCCGCAATTCGGATTTCCGGCGAGCGCAACGGTCAGCGTGGCGTTGGAGGCGGGTGCGTCAGCGGAAGTGTCACAGCAGGAGGACATCGGTGTTGTTAGTTGTTCGTTGCAAGTTGTTAGTTGGTTCAAATGCGACAACTAACAACGAACCACTAACGACTAACGTTGATCGTCACATGCTTCGCCTGTTCGTCGCGAAGCGACAGGTGATAGCCGCGAAGCCGGAACTCGATCGGGTCGCCCAGCGGCGCACGTCGAATCACTTCTACGCTGGCGCCGTTGCAGAAGCCCATTTCGAGCAAGCGGCGGCGGAGGTCGGCATCGCCGCCGACGGCGACGACGCTGCCCCGGCACCCGATGCCGAGCTGATTCAGCCTGCAGGTTGCCGGGTCACCGCAGTGATTGCACCCGGCCAGATCACAGGCCTTGATTTGCTTGGGCTGTTCCATGGGCTTCCGCGACTCCATGCCCGCACAACGATTGGGCTGTCATTACAATATCGTCGTTGAGACTCGGTTTCAACACCTAAAGAGGACTTTTTTGACCGATGATCCCTTTGCGACTGCCGCCTCTGCCGATTACGCAGGCTATCACAGGACTTTCGATTTCCATGCGGCCCGCAGAGCTCTCTCAAACCGCCGCGTGAAGCCGCTTTGATCGCACAGCGTCGACGACTGCATCCGGCCTCGCAGACCCGCTCGGAGGTCGGTTAATTCCTGCCCCTTCGATGCCAGTGAAACGGCTTTGGCAACGAATTGTTCATCGGCGTCGGTGACGAGATCGCTCAAGCCCACCGACGACAGCAGGCTCACGCCGACGCGCGACACGTGCGTCTGCCCCGCGCGCGTGATCACCGGCACGCCCATCCACATCGCCTCGCAGGTCGTCGTCGTGCCGTGATAAGGAAAGGTGTCCAGCGCAATGTCGATCTTCCCGTACATCGCCAGGTGCGCGGCGAGTGGCTGCTCGGCCTCAATCAGTTGCAGACGATCCCCGCCGACGCCGTTCGATGCGAAGGCGTCGATGATCCGCCGGCGGCTGCCTTCGCTCGCCAGGCCGCGCGATTTCATGATGAGCTTCGACGTCGGCAGCTTGCGCAGCACGGGCGCCCACAGCGCGATCGTCTCAGGCCCCGCCTTTGCCGACTTGTTGAACGAGCCGAAGGTGATGTAGCCGTTGCGCACCATCGGCGGGTCGACGACATCCGGCGCGACGTCCGGCGGTTGATAACAGAGGAACGGCGCGGGCAATCTCAGCAGCCTCTCGCTGTGGAACGCCTCAGTCGTTCCCGGCGGGTCCGCAAGATCATCCGTGATGCGGTAGTCGATCGCGCTCAGGCCGGACGTGTTCGGATAGCCGAGATACGTCATCTGAATCGGTGCCGGCTTGCGGCCGAAGACGGCCAGGCGGTTGCCGGTCGTGTGGCCGGCGAGATCGATCAGGATGTCGATCGCGTCGGCGCGGATCATCTCGACGACCTGCTCGTCGCCTACCGTCGCGATCTCGCGCCAGCGCTCGCACGACCGCTTGAGCTGCTCCGTCACCTCATCGCTTGAATCGCTGTTCGAGTACGCCGTCACCTCGAACTTCTCGCGATCGTGATGCTCGAGGATCGGCTGAAGAAAGTACGCGACCGAATGCCGCTTCAAATCCGGCGAAACGAAACCGATCCGCAGCCGGCGATCCGGATCTCGATCGCGAATGACCGGTTCGGCGGGCGGCGTCGCGGGCTCGGCGAATTTCCTCGCCCACGCGACGTGGGCATCATGCACCTCTCGCGGCGGCACGCGCGTCGTGTGGCTGCAGCCCGTCAAAAGATTCTCGTGCAGCCGGGCGTGATTCGGATCGAGCTTCGCCCCCTGCGCAAACGCAGCGTTGCCTTCGTCGAAGCGTCCCTCGAGATGCAATGCGACCCCCAGGTTCGTGTACGCCGCCACGAGGTTTGGCCGGATCGCGATCGCCTGCCGACACAGCGAGATCGACTCATCAAGCCGGCCGAGACGACCGATCAGATGCCCGAGGTTGCTGTACGCCTCGGCGTATTTCGGATCGGCGGCCATCGCCTGCCGCAGCAGCGTCTCCGCTTCCTCCGGGCGATTCATCGCCGCCAGCGTGTTGCCGAGATTGTTCAGCGCCACGGCGTACTTCGGCCGCAGCGCGATCGACTTGCGGAAAGCGTCGATCGCCTCCTCGCGCCGCCCGACATCTTTTAGCGCCGAACCAAGGTTGTTCCACGCCTCCGGAATATTCGGCGCCATCTGCACCGCGCGCTGGCAGGACGCGAGCGCGTCGCGCAACTTCCCCGCCGACCGCTGCGCCTGCGCGAGGTTGACGTAAAACTCCGGCCGCGGGCGGATGGTGATCGCTTTGGAGATCAGCTCAATCGCTTCGGCGTGTCGTCCGCTCTGATGTTGCAGCAGCCCGAGCAGCTGCAGCGCATCCGGATCGCGCGGCGACTGCCGCAGCACGTCGCGATAGATCTGCTCCGCCTGCGCGAGTCGCCCGGCCTGGTGGTGGGCCACCGCTTGCTGCATCGCGCGGACGATCTGCGGCGACGGCATGGCTAAAACTGTCGCAGGAAGCGGACGTCGTTCTCGACGAAGTACCGGATGTCGTTGATCGCGTACTTGCGCATGGCGATGCGCTCGATGCCGAAGCCGAACGCCCAGCCCGTGTATTTCTCCGGGTCGACGTTGCACGCCTTGAGCACATTGGGGTGCACCATCCCGCACCCGCCGAGCTCCACCCAGCGCTGCTTGTCTTCGAAGTAGACATCGACCTCGGCGCTGGGCTCGGTGAAGGGGAAGAAGCTCGGACGAAAGCGCACCTTGGTTTCCTTGCCGAAGTACGCGTGGACGAACTGCATGATCGTGCTCTTGAGATCCACCATCGTGACGCCCTCGTCGATGACGAGCGCTTCGAGCTGATGGAACATCGAGAGGTGCGTTTCATCGTGCGTGTCGGGGCGATAGACGCGACCCGGGATGACGACGCGGATCGGGGGTTCTTGTTTCTCCATCACGCGGATCTGAACAGTACTCGTCTGCGTTCGCAGGAGTAGCGCGTTGTCCTCGAATCCGCTCGAGCGTCCTTCCCCGGTGTCGATCGACACGTAATAGTTGTCCAGCGGATCGCGCGCCGGATGCGATTTGGGAATGTTCAGCGCGACGAAGTTGTGGAATTCGTCTTCCAGCTCCGGTCCGGACGCGACCGTGAACCCCATTCGACCGAACAATTCGGTGAGCTCGTCGATCACCTGCATGAGGATGTGACGATTGCCGAGCTGCGGACGCCTTCCCGGCTCGGTCACGTCCTCGGCCATCGCCGGCTGCGAGCCGGACTCAAGATCCGTCTTCCGCGCTTCGAACGCATTGGAGACCCGATCGCTCAGCGCGTTCACCTTTTGTCCGAACGGCGGCTTCTCCTCCTTCGGCAACCCGCCGAGCAGCTTCATCAATCCTTTGATCTCGCCTTTGGAGCCGAGGTACTTGATGCGGAACTGCTCCAGCTCCGCGGGCGATTTCACCGCGGCCAGCTCGGCGTCGGCGCGGGCGGAAACTTCCTCGATTTGCTCGATCGGCTGGGGCATTTGTTCAGTCACATCGCCGGTTCGTCGGCGGTTAATTGCCAGGTCGCGTTGTCTATCCCTTCAGCGGGCACGAAGCTACATTGCCAACTCATCGCCCGCAATGAGGGTGGGGTCGCCAACATGGCGAGTACGCGCGCAGGCAGAGGTGACGTCGCATGGATCTGTCCAAGCTCCCAAAGCTCTCCGATTCTCCCCCGCCGCCGTCGCCGCCCGAGCCCGAGCGCGAAGCTCCAACCGCCAACCAACCGACCGCCCTTCCGCATCGTCACGAAGACCTCGGCATCAGCGTCGGAGCCGAAGTGTGGATCGGCGCCGTGTTCGGCCTGATCTTCATCATGCTCGGCATCAACTTCGCCAAGTACTCCCTCGCCGTCCTCACCGGCCGCGAATATCACACCAACGTCACCTGGACCGAAGGGGAGCGGGCCGGCACCGAAGTGAAATATCCCGAGTTAATGGGCGACGTGATCTGGAACGAATCGTCGCTCTTCCTCTTCGGCGTCGCGCTCGTGCTCGAAGCGATCGTCATGGGGATCGCCGGCACCGGCGTGCGCATCAAGCGGCCGCTGGTCGCGCTGGCCGTCCTCATCGCCGCCGCCGCCACGCTGCTCAACCTCATCGCGGCGGGGAAAATGTTCAGCGACGGGATCATGCCGCTGATGTCGCTGCTCGCCGTCGCGTTCGGCGGATACATGACGATTTACCTCTGGAAGCTGTACCAACAGTTGCGTCCGTTCTCGCCCGCGGCAGCGCCAACTCGTTGACTCGCGCCATCCGCGGGGCGATTATTGGACCGCAACTCGCGGCACGGATGCCCGTGAGATGGTGGGAACTTTCTCGATCCTTCCGCGTCCCTCATTATGTCGAGCGTCAGCGGCGCACAGTACGACGAAGCGGGACTTCCGTTGCCCCCGGCGGGCGCGGAATTCACCGCCACTCCGAACACCGCCGCCGAGCTCGACCTGATCAAGAAGGCCCAGCTCGGCGACCGCGGCGCGTACGGCCGGCTCGTCCAGCTCTATCAGGACCGTCTTTACAACGCGGTCCTGCGCATGATCGGTGATCATGACGAGGCGCGCGACGTCGCTCAGGAGACGTTCACGCGCGGGCTCGACAAGATCGACAGCTTCCGCGGCGACGCATCGCCTTACACGTGGCTGTTCCGCATCGCCACCAACCTGTCGATCAGCCGACTGCGAAAAGTGCAGCGGCACCGGACGTTTTCGCTCGACCGCCCATCGGGGAACAGCGGCACATCGACGCGGGCCGGGAATGACAACGAAGAACAGGCGTCGGCCCTGGGCAATCGCCTGGGCGCGACTGTTCAGCCGACGCCCGCCGAAGAAATCGAACGCCACGAGCGCAACCAGAAGGTGCTCGAGGCACTGGGCCGGCTCGATGCGGAATACCGCGCCGTGCTGGTCATGCGGGACGTCGAGGGTTTCGATTATCAGCAGATGGCGGACGTTCTGGGTCTGCCGCTGGGAACGCTCAAGAGTCGGTTGTTCCGAGCGCGGTTGGCGCTGAGAGATGAGTTGAAGACGTACATGAAATAGTGCTGAGTCCTGAGTGCTGAGTGCTGAGTAAAGGCACTCAGGACTCAGCACTCAGGACTCAGGACTGCGATGGCCAATACTGAACAAATCGAAGCCAAGCTGTGTGCGTACGTGGACGGCGAGCTGGACGCCGCCGGCCGCGCGGAGATCGAGGCGCACCTGCAGGCCAACCCGCAGCACCGACAGCTCCTGGAGGAGCTGAAGGCGCAGCGCGATTTGATCAAAGGTTTGCCGCGCGCCTCGGCGCCGGAGGATTTGTTCGATTCCTTTCAGACGCAGCTCGAACGCTCCGTCCTGCTCGATCACCGCGACGAGGAGCCGCCGGCGATCGCGGGACGCATCAACCGCCGCTCGCAATGGATCGCGATCGCCGCCGTTCTGGCGATGGCGATCGGACTGGCGGCGGTGATTTACCTCGTCGTCCTGCCACGACATCAACCGGGCGGCGATTACGCGGCAATCACGCGAAGCGTCAATCAAGCAACTCAGCCGGCGACAGTCGAATCAGAGACGACGCCGCTGGCGACTCCGACGACGTCCATGACGATAGCGGCGGCGACTCCCGCGCCCGCGCCGCAAGCCCCGATGCCCGCCACCCCCGCGCCTCCGACGGCTCCCGCGACTCCTGCGGCACCCGCGCCGTTTGCGGCAGCGGCAGCGCCTCCCGCGGCTTCGGTCGCGCCGTCCGCCGCTGCGGCGCCGCTCGCCGAATCCGTCGCCGATGCCCGCAATCGCAACCTGTCCAAGGGCGGAGGCGAGGGCCTATCGCTCAAGACCGGCGTCGCCGAGAAGGTCGCGCAGGACGTGAACGCCCCGCGCTCCAAGGCGGAAGCGATCGCCATGAATCAGGCGGGCAAACCCGGCAAAAACGCCAGCGACGTCTTCGCGCAGAACACTCAGCAGAATCTCCAGAATGTCACGTCCAACGTCCTCGACGCCGAGACCGCGCAGCAGGTGCTGACCTGCCCCGGGGTGCCGGAGAATTCGGCGCTCTTCGTCGTCGCCTCGGCCGATCCGAGCGTGTCGAACAAGCAGCTCACTGATTATCTGGCGCAGAACAAGCTGCATTGGGAGAACGTGACCGAGCCGATGCCGACACCGGCGCAGATTCTTAACGACGATGCGATGCTCCGCAAAATGCAGCAGGCGCCGCGGATGACCATGAAGCAATCCGCGCCCGCCGCGGCGGCGTCCGAGCCGGCCGACGCGGTCGTCAGCTCGCGCACCGCGATGCGCGGCGGCGGCTACGACCTCAAGGGCGGCGGCTACGCGATGCGCGACAAGACCAAGGACGTCGACGCGGTCAGCGGCGCGACCACCGCTCCGTCCGGGACGACCGGCGCAGGTTTCGGCGGCGCGTTCGGTCGCGCCGAATCAACTCCCGGCGCCGCCGCGGTACCAGCCGCCCCACCCGCGCCGACAGCCGCCGCGGCGACGGCTTCGCCTCCGGCGACGCAGCCCACGCAAATCGCCCAGGCCGATGAGTACAAAAAGCTCAACGACCAACCGCAGCAGGAGCAGCAGGCCGATCGCGCGCGCGGTCAGCTTTCGCTCAAGCCCGCCTCGCCCGAAGAAGCGTCACGCCAGCCGCCGGTGCAGCAAGGCGCCGCGCAGCAGTCGCAGCTCATCGTCGTCCGCGGCCTCACCCCGAATCAGTTGGTTGAACTGAGCAACTGCATCGGCGTGCAGAACAACGGTCAGGTCGCGCAGTTCGTCCGCAACGGGTCGAACATCGCGCCGGCGACGCAGCCGACGGTCACTGGCGCCGGAGCGATCGCGTCGAATGTTCAGGTGGAGGCGAAGGCGCCCGCGCCTGCGACGATGCCGGCGGTCGCGGGACCGGTCGTCGACGGCCAGGTCCGCACGCCCGCCAGCGAATCCGCAACGCAGCCGACCCGCGAACAATCAGCACTCGCCGGCCAGCCGTCGCCGGCGACGACACAGCCGCTGACGCCCTTGCCGGTGCCCGCGCAGATTGCCGAGCAACGTCTCACCGCGGCTTTCGGCGCGGCAACACAGCCCGCCGCGACCACGCCGCCGCAGCAAACCCTCGCCGGTACACAGCCGGTGACGAGCGAGGCGCGCATCGACGCGGTCATCGTCCTCAAGCCGCAGGATGCGGGCCTCGTCCCCGCCATCACCGATCAATCCGCGCCGAACGCCGCCGCGATTGAGCAACCCGCGACGAGCCCCGCCGCCACGTCGCCCGCGTCGCGGCCGTAGCCGAGCGCCTGGCGCGTCGATCCGATTTTCTATCCACCTCGCTCGTTCGTTGGGGTACAACTGCGATCGGTCCACCCGCATGAGTCACCCCGTCACCATCGAGAACGACGCGCTCAAGATGGAAGTCTGGCCGAGCGTCGGCGGGAAAGTCTCTTCGCTGATCGACAAGGCGGACAAGTTCGAGCTGCTCTTCAATTATCCCGCCGAGCTTCCCACGCGGCCGCTGTACGACGTGCCCTTCAGCGAAGGCTGGTACGGCGGATGGGACGAGTGTTTTCCCGCCGTCGCGCCGGGGCCGTACGTCGGGCATCCGTACAACGCGGTGAACGTTCCCGATCACGGCGAGCTGTGGGGACTGCCGACCGTCTCCACGCCGACGCGCCACGGCATCACCACGGTCTGGCACGGGATGCGTTTCGCGTATCGCCTGACGCGGCAGCTCGAACTGGACGGCTCATCGCTGGTCGCGCGCTACACGCTCAATAACCTCGCGCCGTTCCCGTTCAAGTTCGTCTGGGCGATGCACGCGCTCATGTCGATGAGTGCGACCGTTCCCGTCGAGATCGAGCTGGCGAAGGAGTCGCCGATGCGGCTGAGCCACGACGCCGGCGGGCACGATCTGAACAAGCCCTTCGCCTGGCCCAGATACAGCGAAGACTGCGACTTCTCCAGGCCGCAATCGCTCCCGCCCGGCCGCGGGTGGAAACTGTTCTCGGCGGACCCCATCGCGTATCCGGCAATCGTCCGCTATCCGACCCGCGACCGCCGGCTCGAGATCGCCTTCGAGTCTACGGCGCCGACGGCCGAAGGCAGCGGCGTCACCCCGACGTCATCTTCCACTGAAGATGCCGAGGATTCCCTCGCCGGCGCCGCGGCCCCCACGCAGGCGTACTGGGGCGTATGGATTAACACCGGCGGCTGGGTCCGGCATCATCACTTCGCCATCGAGCCGACCACCGGACGATTCGATCAGATCGACCGGAGCCAGAAGGACCACTCCGCCGCCCGCGTCGGTCCCAACGCCAGCGTCGCCTGGGCCGTCACCCTCCGCGTTTGCTCACTCGTCGGATGAGTGATTAACCGATTCGCTTGTCCGGCCTCGCTGGACGCGGTGAACAATCGGAACGGCGCTTCAAAGTAAGCTGAAACTAACCGCCCGCCTGCGCGTGCATCTATGGACAAGAGGAATGAAATATTTTCCCGCCGCGTTGGCACTATCAGTAGGCAAGCGCGGGCGTGGGCGCGACGAAGAGCAAAAAGAATCCAAGTTAGCCTACCCTCCCCCTGAGCCCCGGACGTCTTCCCCGCGTCCGGGGCTGTTTTGCGCGCGCGGATCGCAATTGAAGTGACATCCTTTCGCAGGAAGGAGACCGGACGGTCCTCCGGCCCATCGGATGCGGCAAACCGCGCCGATTTTTCCTCTTCTCCACCCCCGCAAGTGCACGACTCGTGGATAACCTGAACCCTCACCTGGTCTCACATCCCAGAGCCGAAAATTGTTGCTACGTTAACCCTTGTCAACTGCTGCATTAAGCGTGTGTTTAAGAATCACTATCCCAGATTTAGTAAAGTCTCAGTTGACCACTACCAGATGTAGTGTATAACGCCCCTTCCCGTCACCAGCCGGTGAGCGGGAAGCCGAAAACCGACCGCGGGCATTTGTTCGGGCGGTGTGCGGCATCGGGATTGCAATGGGACGCGGCGGCGATCGGGTGCATTCGTTCCGAGCGTCGGCGCGAGTTGAGCGGCAAATCACCTCGTCGTCAGGAGGATGACGACTTAGACAAACCGGCGAAGGAGCCCGTCCAACGGCATCTGCGGAGCAGACGCCGGGCGGTCGCTTATTCGCCCTGCCAGCAACGGCGTGCGCGCATCGTCCTTCGCGTGCCGCAAGGTAGGTGATCACGTGGGCATCCTCTGCGACACCCAGATCCGCGAGCTGATCGGCATCGAGCCGTTCCAGGAAAACGTCAAGCGCCCGGGCAACGTCAGCTTCGGCGTCTCCAGCTACGGCTATGACATCCGAGTCGGCCCGGTCTTCAAGATCTTCACCAACGTCAACAGCACGATCATCGACCCCAAGCGCTTCAGCGACCGCAGCTTCGTCACGGTCGATACCGAAGCCGAGGGAACGGATCACGTCCTGATTCCGCCCAACAGCTTCGCGCTGTGCGAAACGGTCGAGTACGTCTCGATCCCGCGCGACGTGCTGGCGATCTGCGTGGGCAAGAGCACGTACGCCCGCTGCGGCATCATCGTGAACGTCACCCCGATCGAGCCGGAGTGGCGCGGCAAGATCACGCTCGAGATCAGCAACACCACGCCGCTCCCCGCGAAGATCTACGCCAATGAGGGAATCGCGCAATTGATATTCCTCAAAGCCGACCGCATCTGCGCCGTGAG
>JAICTV010000320.1 GCA_025936175.1 Phycisphaerae bacterium | reverse complement strand
CGCGCGCTCGAACGCCGCCGTCGTCTCCTCATCGCGCCCGCCGATGCGCAGCAGCGAGTTGCCGAGGTTGTAGAAATACTCGGCGGACTTTGGATTGACGCGGATGGCGCGGTGAAACAGATCGACCGCTTCGAGATTTCGCCCGCGCTGTTGCTCGATAATGCCGAGCAGGTGGAGCGGATCGGCCGCTTCCGGCCGCTGCGACAGGATCTGCCGGTAGATGTCTTCCGCCTGATCGAACTCGCCCTGGCGATGCAGTTGCATCGCCATCCGCAGGGCGTCGTTCAGCGTCATCTCCGGCACGATTGCGTCCTCAACTCCTCCGCGGCGCGAGAGACGACGTCGTCCCGCTTGCCGCATTCGCGGTGGCTCAGGTCCGGCGCGTCGTCACGTCATTCGATCGTGCTGTCGTAATGAGAGACGTCGTTCATCACGATCAATCGGGCATCGTCCGCTGCGGCGAAGTCCAGGACGTTGAGGCACGCCAGGTCCTGATCGAGCCGGTCGCGATACCGCCGCACGTCCATGCCCATCAGCGCCGCGATGAGCAGCCGGTTCGTCGCCTTGTGAGAAACGACCAGCACCGTCTGCCCCGGATGTTCGGAAACGATCTGCTTCAGCGCCGGGAGCGCGCGATCGAGCACCGCGCGCCCGCTCTCGCCGCCGGGAATGACGGTGTCGACCGGATCGGCGGACCACGCGGCATATTCCTTCGCGTACTTCCGCTCGACCTCCTGATGAACCATCCCCTCCCAATGCCCGTGGTCGATTTCACGCAGCGCGGCGAGTTGCGTCGGCGCGATCCCGTGCGGATCGGCGACGGTCGTCGCCGTGACGATCGCGCGCTGCATCGGACTGCAATACGCCGCGTCGATGTGCATCGTCCGCAGCCGCTTCGACAGCCGCCGCGCTTGCTTGAGCCCCTCATCGGACAGATCGACATCCGTCGAACCGGCGAATTTCTCGTCCTTGCTGGCGGTGGTGGCGCCGTGGCGGACGAGGAGGATCCGAACGCGATCGGACATGCGGCGAGCAGCTTACTCACCGGCCGCACGGACGCCTACAAAAACTTAACCGGCGCCGCCGCCCGACATCGGTTGCCGTGATTCATCCGCTACACTTCCTTCTTCGCCGCGTCACCGGCCGGTCATGAACGTTCAGCAAACGCTCCAACAGGCAGTGCAACACCATGGACGCGGGGAGCTCGCGCAGGCGGAGCGGCTGTACCGGCAAGCCTTGGCGCGGGAGCCGAATAACTTTGACGCGCTCTCATTGCTGGCGGTGCTGGCGACCCAAGCCGGGCACCCGCAGGCGGCCATCGAGCTGCTCCGCCGCGCGGAGAGCATTCGTCCGGGTGATCCGCGCGTCCGCGCCGCGACCGCCGAGGCCTTTTCGACGCTCGGTGATCAGCTCAGTCGCCTGCGCAAGCTCCCGGAATCCATCGACGCGTACCGAACGGCGCTGTCGCTTCACGCGGACATGCCGGAAGCGGCAAACAACCTCGGCCTCGTGCTGGGCATGTCGGGGCGGATCAACGAAGCGGTGACGGCATACCGTCACGCGATCGCGCGCCGCCCGGCCCTCGCCGAGGCGCACAGCAATCTCTCCGATGCGCTGCGCGTGCTCGGCCAGTATGACGATTCCATATCGGCGGCGCGCGAGGCGATCCGCATCCGCCCGCAATATCCCGAGGCGTTCAACAATCTCGGCAACGCGCTCGTCGCGGCCGGACGAACGAAAGAGGGCGCCGACGCATACGAATCGGCGGTGCGCATCAACCCCAATTCCGCCGAAGCGTGGAACAACCTCGGTAACGCGCGTGCGGCGCTGGGCCTGAACGATGAGGCGGGCGAGGCGTACCAAAGCGCCGTGCGGCTGCGTCCTGATTTCGCCGAAGCGTTGTCGAACCTCGGCAACTGGCTGAAGGACGCGGGCCTGCTCGAGGAGGCGGTCGAGTGCTATCGCAAGGCGATCGCCGCGAAGCCGGAAATCGTCGAGATCCACAACAACCTCGCGAACGCGCTGCGCGAACTGGGCGAGCCGCAAGCGGCGATGGCGACGTTTCAAAAAGCGGTCGAAATCCGCCCGGATTTTCAGACCGCGTGGAACAACCTGCTCTTTACGTCGCAGTTCCTGCCGAGCCTCGACGGCCGCGCGATTCTCGAAGGGCACGTTCGCTGGGCGCGCGGGTTTGCCGAGCTGCTGACGCAGGCGGCGGCGCCACACGACAACGATCGCAATCCCGATCGTCGGCTGCGGATCGGCTATGTCTCGCCGGACCTGCGCGATCATCCCGTCGGCCGGTTTCTCGTGCCGCTGCTGACCGCGCACGATCGTGAGCGCTTCGAGATCTTCTGCTACGCCGACATCGCGCGCGCCGATGCCGTCACCGAAAAGCTCCGCGCGAGCTGCGATCACTGGCACGAAACGCTGCGGATGCGCGACGATGCCCTGGCGGCGAAGATCAAAGCGGATCGTGTCGACATCCTGGTCGATCTGGCGCTGCACTCGGCGTACAACCGGATGCTCGTGTTCGCGCGCCGGCCCGCGCCGGTCCAATGCACCTATCTCGGCTACCCCGGCACGACGGGAATGACGGCGATGCGGTGGCGGCTGACGGACCGCTGCCTCGACCCGCCGGATGAAGAACGGCCGTTCTACACCGAACGATCGATGTACCTGGAAACCACTTACTGGTGCTACCCGCCGCCGGACTTCGCGACGATCGTCACGCCGCTGCCGATGCTTTCAAACGGTCACGTGACGTTCGGCTGCTTCAACGCGTTCGCGAAGGTGAGCACCGACGCCCTCGACGCATGGGCGAGACTGCTCGAGCGCGTGGCGGGCTCACGGCTGATGCTGCACGCGCACCACGGCCCGCACCGGGAGAAGGTGCGCGAGCGTTTTCGCGCCCGCGGCATCGCGGACGATCGATTGGAATTCGTCGGCCGCCTCACGCCGGCACACTACTTCGCCAATTTCCACAAGATCGACATCTCGCTCGACCCGTTTCCCTACAACGGCGGGACGACGACGCTCGACTCGCTGTGGATGGGCGTTCCGGTGGTCTCGCTCGCCGGGGACGTCGCGGTGAGACGATCCGGGCTGAGCATCCTCTCGCGCGTGGGCCTGGCAGACCTGGTCGCGCGCGGCGTCGAAGCGTATCTCGACATTGCCGCGAAGCTCGCGAGCGATCAAAATCGGCTGGTGGAACTGCGATCGAGCCTGCGCGATCGGATGCGCGGCTCGCCGCTGATGGACGCCCCTTCCTTCGCGCGCGACGTGGAACGCTGCTATCGATGGATGTGGAAGCAATGGTGTGCGAGTTAGTCGCCAGCCACCGTGCGCGCCGTGACCGATCCGCCGGCGACGCGTTAGCGCGTCCGGCTCCGTCGCAACAGCAGCGATGCCATCCCCATAAGTGCCATCGCGCTCGTCGGTTCCGGCACGCCGACGAACGGCGCGCCGTCGTTGAACTTGAACAGCGCCGCGTCCCCGCCCGCGAGCGTCAACTGCAACTGCACCTTGCCGGAACCGATGCTCGGGAGCGTCGGGTACACCAGGCTGCCCGTGTCCGGATCGAGCATGGCAATCCCCTGATTTCCCAGAGTCGAAAGATCTCCGTCGGGAAGATTCAGGAACTTGAGGTTGATCGTCTGCGTGCAGTCCGCCGCCGAACCGGTGGGATCGGTCAGCGCGTTCGTGATCATAATGTAGATCTCACCGCTGGACGAGCCGTCCATCTTCTCGTCGAGCACGCGGAACCAACTGATGATGACGTCGCCGATCTGTCCGGCGTTTTTCGTCCCGACGTTGGTCACCCCCCAGCCGTTGAAGTAGGGATCGTTCTTCTGAAACTCCCACCACGAATACTGAAGCGTCGGCACCGCCTGCGGGTCGGACTGGAAGCCGATCGGGATGCCGTTGGTCGTCCCCGCGCTGTTCTTCCCGCGCAGGATCATCATGCTGGTGGTCGTCCCGTCGGGGAAATTGACATCGGTGCTCGCCGGCCCCGGCGGCGGATTCGCATCGTTGGGATTGTGCAGGTCATAAATCGGCGTCAGCCGCGTCAGCGTGTTGCTCCAGTTCTTCAGCCGCGTGTTGACCAGCTTCTGATCCTGATAGAGCGGCGTGGGGTTGCTGTCGCCGCCGGGCCTGCTGAAGAGGCTCGATGCGCCGGTGTTGTAGGTGAAGCCCGTGAGCCACTTCGCATTGAACGCGATGGCGGCGTTGTTGTTGAAGCGCAATTCGCTGGGCGAAGGATCGCGGTAGACCGTCTGGTCGTAATCCTGCACGGCGTGGAACGTCTGCATGTACGCGCCGAACGGAATGCCGTCGGCGATCGAGTGCGCACGGTAGCGCCGCAGTTCGCTCTCCCACGGCAGCACGTCGGCCGGCTGCGCGGCGCCGATGTGATCGGGCGCGTTCACGTCGTACGAAGACTTGAACGGGTAGGTGTCGAAGAAGAGCATGTCGGGCTTGGCGCGCGCGACAAAGTCGGCCAGCGCGTTGTCCGGCGCCTGCCCGCCGTAGTTGTTTGTGTACAGCAACGTGTTGGCGTAAGCGGGATTGCCCGTCACGCCGTTGAAAACGTTGACCAGATTGTCGCGGACGGTCGAATCGCTGAGGTTCTGCTCGTCCATGATCGCCAGGCCGATGCACTGCGGCATGTACGGCCCTTCATCGCCGGTCGGCGGGAACTGGTTCGGATCCTGCACCCAGCGAGACCAAAGGTAGCCCGGCGGTGGTCCAAGCTGCGTGATGCCGGTCGGCGAAAACCAGCTCACCGACGTGTAGCCGATATCCTGATACGTCGAGAGATGGAACACGTCATCGGGCGTCACCATGCCTTGGAGCTGGATGCCATGATTGAGCAGGAGCTGAT
>JAICTV010000104.1 GCA_025936175.1 Phycisphaerae bacterium | reverse complement strand
GTACCCGGACTGGTAGGCGTCGGCGAGAATCTCGGCGCTGTGTCCGTCGCCTGCGCCCGCCGGCACGACTTTGCCGCTGCCTTTGATCGCGTCCTTGATGTGGATGTGCGCGGTGCAGGGTTTGAGCAGCGGCCAGTTCGCCAGCGGGTCGTCGCCGCACTGGACGAAGTTGGCGAAATCGAAGGCGCTGCGGAGCTTCGGCGAATTGATCGAGCGCATGAGGTCTTCGCAGCGTCGGCCGATGTCGCCAAAGATGCCTTTTTCGTTCTCGTGTACGAGCGTGACGGGGCGGTTCTGGATGTAATCGACCTTCTGGCGGAAGCGGTCGAGCACCTCGTCGCGGTGCGGATCGAGGGGACCTTTGCCTTCGCCGCCGGCCGGGTAGTAGCTGAAGACGCGGATGAAGGGCGACTGGAAGAATTCCGCCAGCTCGACCGCCATTTTGAAGCGATCGAAATGCTCGCTCCACGGCTTGTCGATCGCGACCTTGCCGATCGGCGAGCCGATGCTGATCACGCCCATGCCGCTGGCGGTCAGCTTCGATTTTATTTCGTTCCGGAGCGCGTTGCCGAAGTCGAGGACGTTCTTGCCGGCGACGCCGCGCAGCTCGAAGTGCGTGACGTCGTTGGCCTTGCAGACGCGGATTTGTTCGTCGAGGTCAGGCGAAATTTCGTCCGCAAAGGCGGCCAACTTCAGCATGAGGTTCCTGTCTGGTCGAGTAATCACATAGCCCCCCGCTTGCGGCGGGGCATTTCGTGTTTCGCGTCCGCGAAGCACTCCCCCGTAAACGGCGGGCTATGTGTCGGCACGGCAATGCGGAATCGTGGCAGGCATTCTAGGATGACCCCGGTGACCGTCAACGACCAAGCGAGTTCGCTTACGCCGCCTCCCCGACGATCGCTGCTGCGCCGGCTGCTCGGCTGGCGGGTAGTCAGCGCATTGATCGGCGCGTTCGTGCTGGCGGCGATGTTTCACCTTCTGATCATGCCGCGGCTGGTGCGCTGGCGGGTGCGGGCGGCGCTGGACCAGGCGGGGTTTCCGCAGGCGACGTTCGCGGTCGGCAAGGCCACGCCGTGGGGAGCGCGGCTGGAGGATGTGACGCTCTCGACCGGCGATCATGTCGATCGCGTGGACATCGGCTACACGCCGACCGATCTATGGAATGGACGCGTCGATCTGCTGCGGTTCACCGGGCTTAGTTACGCGATCCCGCCGATCGGATCGGAGGCGAAGGCGACGACGCAGAAGAGCCGCTCGTTCGCCGCGGAGAAGGAGATTCCGATCCGGCGGATCGAGGTGATCAAATCAAAGATCGTGCTTCCCGCCAAGACGCCGATCGAGATTCCGATCGACGCGTCGGTGAAGAAGGAGCAGACGCGCTATCGCGTCAACGCGAGTGCGGCAGAAGCGCTCAAGATCAACGGCACGATCGGGACGACGCTGCGCGACGGGCAGATGACGCTGGCGATCGCGAACGCCGACGGCGAGATGATCGCAAATTCGATCGCGGCGTTCGCGCCGAACGGGACAGTGTTCATCGGCGGGACATTGAGCGGCGACGCTTGCGCCCAATGGAAGGATGGATCGGCGTCGATCGATGGAAAGCTGCGGATTACGCCAAAAACCGAAGAGTCCGCCGAAGCTAGTAAGGCCAAACTTTTCGTCACCGCGGGTGTCTTACAGGGCATCATGCGTGCCGCGCCTGCTACCCGACCGAGCCTGGAGTTGACCGTCGCCGGCCTCGACTTTGCGACGTCAAACGTCTCGGCGCAGGGCCTGGCTGGCACGATCAAGCTCGTCGATCTCTTCCCGCCCAAGAGCGAGCCGTTGCAGCATTTCACCGCCAATAAGTTGGCGATCGGCGGGGTGGAACTGACCGACGGCGAAGCGCAATTGACGATCGATATGTCAAGCGGCGGGATCTTCGTCGGGCGGACGCGCTGGCAATGGCTCGGCGGGCGCGTGGCGGCGAGCGACGTGCAGGTGTCGCGCGAAGGGCCGATCAAGATGGTCCTGCACGCGCGCGATGTCGATCTGCACCAATTGCTCGCGCTGATGGCGAAGGGAAAAGCCAGCGGCACCGGCAAAATCAGCGGCGACATCCCGATAACGATCGACACGTCGGGCGCCGACGTGGAGTTCGGCAGCGCGACTCTTTCCGCCGCGCCGGGCGGCGAGGTGCAGATCAAGGACGCCGAGGCGATCGCGCCGACCGCGGAGGCGGCGGCGCAGTCGGCAAAATCGCCGTCCCAATCCGCCGAGATCAAGCGTAACATCACCGACGCCCTGAGCGATTTTCAGTACGAGCAGCTCTCGGCGCAATTGAAAAACGAGAGCGGCGGACTGATGGCGGACATCCACATGGTCGGCCACGGCCGCGGCGGCGCGAAGCAGGGCATCGATTACAACCTGCGCGTCCACGGCGTGGACAAGGCGCTCAAGACGTATTTGAACATCCAGTCGGCGGTGAACATGCCGGCGCCGTCGCCCGCGCCGACGACAGCTCCGACAACCGGAAAGGCGGAATCGAAATGAGATCAGCGATCCCCACGATCGGCGTCGCGGCGGCCGGCGTCGTCGCAATCCTCGCCGGGGGCTGCGCGCACGTGAAGGTCGATCCGATCCAGGTGCAGACCATTCACATCGTGCACGACGTCAACATCAGCGTGGACAAGACGCTGGAGGACTTCTTTGCCTTCCAGGAATCGCAGGCAACCACCCGCGCCGCCGCGACGACGCAATCGACGCAGCCGGCCACTCAAACTGCCGCGGCCGCCAACAATGCGGCAGGAGATGTGAAATGAAAACCAAACTTTACATACCGGTCACATTCCTTTCGCTCGTCTGTTTCATCGGCGCATCGCCCGCGCTGGGAGCCGATCACAAGAAAGCGGACGATGGCAAATCGTCGAAATCCGACGATAGCGGATCGTCAAAACTCGATCAGCTCAAGAAGCGTTTCCAGGAGCGCTATCCCGCGATCAAGGAACTTAAGGCCAGGGGCGTGGTCGGCGAGACGGACAAGGGCTATCTCGAGTGGGTCGAGAAAAAGGAGAGCAGCTCCGCCGACCTCGTGAAGGAAGAGAACGACGATCGCACGGCGCTGTACAAGGCGGTGGCGGAGAAGGAGAAGACGGATCAGGACACCGTCGCCAAGCACAACGCCCAGCGCAACTTCGACAAGGCCAAGACCGGTGAGTACCTGCAAGTCGATGGCAAGTGGCATAAGAAGGAAGGCTAGCGCCATCGCGTTTTGACACGCGCGCACGACATTCCTACCATGGCCCCTTTTCGCGATTTTCCAGCGCGAACGAGGAGCAATCGAAGTTGGAAGTCATGCACGAGGCGATCTCGAAAGCGGCCGGGCTGGTCGAAGCGCTTTCCTACATCCAGCGCTTTCACAACAAGGTCATCGTCGTCAAGGTCGGCGGGTCGATCATGGACGACGAGGCGGCGCTGTCGAACATCCTCACCGACATCGTCTTCATGAACTACGTCGGCATGCAGCCGGTGCTGGTACACGGCGGCGGGAAGGCGATCAACGCGGCGATGGAGCAGGCCGGCCTGCAGCCGCAGATGGTGCAGGGCAGGCGCTACACCGACGAGCGCACGCTCGCGATCGCCGAGCACGTGCTGTGCAACCAGATCAACAAGTTCATCGTCAACTTCATCCAGAGCCAGGGGTGCGAGGCGATGGGACTGCACTCGCTCTCCAGCGTGGTGCTCTTCGCGGAGAAGACGTATCTCGCCGGGCCGGACGGGCGGCGGATCGATCTCGGGCTCGTGGGGGAAGTTAAAAGCGTAAACGCGCGCCTCCTGCAATTGCTCGTGCAGGCCGATTCGATCCCCTGCATCGCCACCATCGCGCGCGACGACGCGGGCGGGAAGATGAACGTCAACGCCGACACCGCCGCCGGCGCGGTCGCCGCGTCGATGAAGGCGGAGAAGTTCGTCGTCGTCTCCGACACGCACGGCATCCGCCGGGATCCGAAGGATCCGAATACCCGCGTCAGTCACATCACCGTCGATCAGATCGAGGCGATGGTGAAGGACGGCACCATCTCCAGCGGAATGCTTCCCAAAGTGGCAGCATGCATCAGCGCGCTTAAGGGCGGCGTGACCAAGACCCACATCATCGACGGGCGGATTCCGCATGCGCTGCTTTTGGAAATCTACACCGAGGCGGGCATCGGAACGGAGATCGTGCTGTAGTTGGAGGTTTGTTGTTTGAGGGTTTGATGTTCCCTCAAACCTCCAAATTCAAACTTCAAATAACAAATCATGAACCACTTCATCGCCGTCTCCGACTTTACCACCGACCAGCTCCGCCATTTTCTCGACGTCGCCAAGCGCCTCAAGAAGCAACTCAAGGAGACCGGCCGGAACGATCCCATCCTCGCCGGCAAAGTTCTCGCGATGATTTTCGAAAAGCCGAGCCTGCGCACGCGCGTCAGCTTTGATGTCGGCGTGGCGCAGCTCGGCGGGAGCGGGATGTACATCAAGGGCGAGGAGATCGGCTGGGGGAAGCGCGAGCCGGTGAAGGACGTCGCGCGTGTCATCGCCAGCATGGCCGACGGGATCATGGCGCGCACGTTCGAGCATGAGAAGGTGGTCGAGCTGGCGAAGTACTCGAAGGTGCCGGTCATCAACGGGCTGACGGACTTCAATCACCCTTGCCAGGCGATGGCGGACATCCTCACCGTCGAAGAGAAATTCGGGAAGCTGTCCGGGCTGACGATGGCGTTCATCGGCGACGGGAACAACGTCGCGCGGTCGCTGGCCTCCACCTGCGGCCGGCTCGGCGTGCGGTTCATCCTCGCCTCGCCGGCCGGCTTCGAGTTCTCCAGGGACGATGCCGATCAGATGATGGCGAAGGTGCCGGAGCTCGATTTCGTCACGGAGAGCGATCCGCGCGAGGCGGTGCGCGAGGCGGACGTGGTCGTCACCGACACGTGGGTCAGCATGGGTCAGGAAGCGGAGAAGGAACAGCGAATCAAACAGTTCGCCGGCTTCCAGGTCGATGACAAGCTGCTGGCACACGCGCCGAAACACGCGGTGGTGCTGCACTGCCTGCCGGCGTATCGCGGGCTGGAGATCAGCGACGAGGTGATGGAGAGCCCGCGCTCGCTGGTGTTCCAGGAGGCGGAAAATCGTCTGCACGCGCAGAAGGGGATCATGGCGGTGCTGATGGGCGGGATGTAGCGCCCGCGCTTTCGCCGCGGCGCGCGCCGGGTGGAACGGTACCCTTCGCTGGGCGACCGCTATCGGGCCGGCCGTCCGCTGCGAAAAACGGTTCCATGAGCGGTCGTGACAGCGGCGTCGCGTCGGTGGGGGGACGGCGATCGGCATCGTGCTGCGCGCAGAGCAATCCATTCCCGCAGACCGTGCAGCGGTAAAGGCAGACATCGATCCCGCCGGGCAGAGGCGATTCGGGGCGCGATTGGAGTTCGGAGACGATCGCGGCAAACGCCCGCACGTTCCCCGCCGCCGCGTGCTCGCGCAAAACCTTCATCGTCGCCGGCGCGGCGTCGTCCGGGAGCGTCGCGATGCGGCGCCTGCGCGTGTTGCCGTGACAGAGCGGGCATGCGGCTTGACCGAAGAGGACGACGGCCGCGCTGATGGCGCCGAGGCTGAAGAGCGACAGCTCCACGCCGCGCATCGCGTAGCCCCAGGTCCCCAGGTGATGGGCGTCGTCGCTGTCGTCCTCGTCGCTGTTGCGTGGCGTGAGGTTGAGGGTCGTGTAGTGAAAGTAGGCGGAAAAACTGATCGGCTCATTGGTGTCGCGATAGACGAAGGGCGGATCGAAGCTCTCGAACTGCACGTACTGCGCCGCGAAGTACGCCAGCGCCTGCAGCGCCAGCACCGCCAGGAGGAGCGATCCGCGCACGCGCATGCCGTTCCACCAGGAGGCGATCGCGTAGCCGCTGCCCGCGACGGTGCCGACGATCCACGCGCCCGCCGGAATCCAGCGCAGCACGTAGAGGTCCATCACCTTTACGTCATTGATGCGGTTGGCCAGCACGTACACGCCGAACAGCGCCAAGCCCGTGGTGATCAAGCCGGTCTGGATGACCGACCAGCGCGCGCGGCTGATGGCGCGTTTGAAGTCGGGGTCGTCGCGAGAATCGGCGGCGGGGCTGATCATGATTGCGGCGGGTCATCAGTATACGTCTTCAAGCCCGTGCGTGGCGACGAAGCTGGTTGAGGACCGCGCGCAAATCCTTGGGAGGCGGCGCGACGATCTCGACGCGCGATCCGTCCAGCGCGACGAAGCGCAATCGCTCGGCGTGAAGCGTGAGCCGACTGATCAGCGGCCGCTCCTTCTCGCCGCGCGTCGGGCGGTAATCGCGCTTGAACTGGCTGAGGAAGATCGGCGCGGGCGATGAATAGAGCGGATCGATCGCCAGCGGGATGCCGGCGTGCAGCAGGTGGACGCGGATCTGGTGCGTCTTGCCGGTGCGGGGGAAGCAGCGGACGAGCGCCAAGCCGCGATAGGTTTCTTCGACGCGCCATTGGGTGCGCGCGGGTCGTCCGCCGTGCTTCACCACGGCCATGCGCCTGGGCGAAGTCGGATGCGGCGCGAGCGGAGCATCGACCACGCCGTCGCGCTCGCGCGGGCGGCCGCGGACGAGGGCGAGGTACTCCTTCTCGATCGTGTTGTTCTGGAACTGGTGGGAGAAGTGCTGCTGCGCGGTGCGCGTGGTGGCGAAGAGGAGCACGCCGCTGGTGTCCTTGTCGAGCCGATGCACGACGCGGATGCGGGGATCGTCTTGTCCCGATGAAGGCAGAGCGAGTTGCCGGCCGAGTTGTTCGAGGACCGAATCCGTTTCCCCGCGGCCGGGAATGGTCGCGAGGCCCGCGGGTTTGGAGACCGCGACCGCTGAATCAGACGACCAGAGGATTTCCAGCGGCAGCGCTTTCGGAACTGTCATGCTGAGAGGGTGTTTATTTACAGAGCCGAGAACGCTGCAAGGCGTGTCATCCTGAGCGTACTCGCGAAAGATCTGCGTCGTCGAAGCCAGATGCTTCGGATTACCTCAGCATGACGTCATGGGCTTGTGGTACTTCTTTCAACACCCTCTGAGGTACTCCGAAGCATCTGCGTTCGCAACCGAGATCCTTCGGAGTACCCCGAGGACGACGATACGACCGGCGGCGCGGTCGTATGTCACTTGCGGAACATCGCCTTCTCGCTCCACTCCTTCTTCGCGGCCTCGATCTTCGGTTGATCGGGCTTGATCTGGAGGCTCTGGTCCCACATGGCGACGGCCTGCTCGCGCTTGTCGTCGTCGAGCTCGAGGTTGTTGCGGTACTGCGCGATGCGCGACCAGCCGATCTCGTTCATCGCGGGGAAGTATTTCGGATCGAGCTTGAGCGCCTGCTGATATTGCTCGACGGCGTCGTCGTAGCGCCCGGCCTTGGCCAGCGCGTCGCCGTAGCGCTTTCGATGCAGCGGAGTGTCCTGCATCTTGATGACCTGCTCCATGATGTCGACAGCCTCGGAGCCCTTGTTCTGGGCGATGAGGTTGGTGCCGAGGTTGAGCAGCGTGGTGGCGTTTTCAGGATCGATATCCAGTGAGTGACGGTACGCGGCTTCCGCGCGCGAGTATTCGCCGCGGGCGTCGAGTGCCACGCCGAGGTTGCTGAACGCGGCGGCGGATTTGGGGTCGAGTAGCGTGGCGCGCTCGGCGTATTTCACTGCGTCATCCGGATTACCGAGGAACAGGTAGACCAACCCGAGGTTCATGTTCGTGTTGGCGTCGTCGGGATTGAGTTTGAGCGCCTTGTTATAGCTGCTGGCGGCGTCCTGCAGGCGTTCAAGGAACTGGTACGTGACGCCGAGCTTGTAGAAGTTCGACCACGTATAAGGATCGAGCTGGACGAGCTTTTCGTACTGTCCGACGGCGTTGTTATAGTCGCCGCCCTCGCGATAGATGTCGCCGAGCATCAGGCGGGCCATGATCAGGTCGGGGTTGACGCGGGTGGCGGTGAGAAGGTTGGCGACGGCGCGGTCGCGATCGCCGCTGTTGTACGCCTGGACGGCCTTGACGTAGTTGTCGACCCCCTTGATGCCGTTGGACGGCGAGGACGCGCAACCCGTGCCGATCACGCCGACCGCGATCGCCGAAAGCGCGACCGCCACGAGGATGTTGATCTGGTTTTTCATGAGAGATGCCAAGGCTGTCTTTCCCACCCGCCAATCCATTCGCCCCGCGAACCGTGGCGGGAAACATACCCCCACCGGTAACTCTGGGCAACCTTTGCCGGTCGGTCACCGAGGCCTGGCGCGCGTCAGGTTGCCGGTTGACCCTGCATCGCGCCGGTGTCTACGATCACCCCGGCCGCGGAAGCGGACCGCCTTGTACTATCGGCATTTATGCGCGTGCTCATCGCCATCCCGGTCTTCAACGAACGCAAGTACGTCGAGCACGTGCTGGCCAAGGTGATGCGCTACGGCCAGCACATCCTGCTGGTGGATGACGGCAGCACCGACGGCACCGCCGAGTACCTTGCCAGCCGGTCCGATATTCATCTCATCCGCCATCCAGTGAATCGCGGTTATGGGCAAAGTCTCATCGACGCCTTCGCGTGGGGGGACGCGCGCGGGTACGACTGGGTGATCACGATGGACTGCGACGAGCAGCATGAGCCGGAGCGCATTCCCGACTTCATGAAAGCCATCGCGGCAGATCAATGGGACCTGATCAGCGGCTCGCGCTATATGCAGGAAATGCGCGACAACGATCTCCCGCCGACGGATCGCAGATCGATTAATCGGACCATCACCTCGATTCTCAACGACTGCTATCGCCTGGACCTCACGGATGCGTTCTGCGGCTTCAAAGCGCACCGCGTCAGTGCGATGCGCAAGCTCAGCCTCGACATTCCGGGCTATGCGTTTCCGATGCAGCTTTGGCCGCAGGTGGCCCATCAGAAGCTGCGCGTGACGGAGATCCCGGTGCGGCTGATTTACAACGATCCGACCCGCCACTTCGGGGGGCTGCTCGATGATCCCGGCAACCGTCTGAACCATTACCTCGAAGTGCTCTGTGCCGAGCAGCGGCGGATCGATGCGTCGGTGCTCGAAGCGAACCGCGTCCCGTGTCCCTGCGACTGCATTTGAATCTAGGCGTCATGGCGGCGGCGGTACCGACCTATCCCGACTGGAAGGCTCCCGCCGAGGATGGCGCAATCGTCACCTGGCCGGCGCCGCGCGAGCTGCTGGATGATGCGATTGAAAACCGGAAGCGCTTGAGCGCGTGCGATGGCGTGCGCGTGCAGAACGTGCCGCTGGCGGAGGTGCGGAGGCGGACGCGGGCGTGGCTCGGTCATGACGATGCGACGTCGCCGATCATCGCGGACGGGCATCAGGCGGAGCTGTATCACCCCGGCGTGTGGGCGAAGACGGTGCTCGCTAATGCCGCCGCGTCGCGACTTGGGGGCCTGGCGCTGCACGTCGCGGTCGATACCGATGCGCCCAAGCATCTGAACCTGAAATATCCCGGATCATCCGAACCGATCACCGACGACGATCAGATCGGCAAAGCGCACTGGAGCGGCTTGCTGAGCGGCCCGACGCCGGCGCATCTCGCGCAGCTTCAGCAGAAGCTGGCGGCGACGAAGTACGCGACTGATTCGATGCTCGAGCCGTTTCTTGCATCGCTGAGGCGGCAGTCGATCGAGCAGCCGAACCTGGCGACCGCGCTCACGCAGGCGTGTCACGAAATCGACTGGGAGCTGGGATTGCGGCATCGCGCGATCCTCGCGTCGCCGATCTGGGAGAGCGAAGGGTTTCTCCTCTTCGCGCATCACGTCATCGCGCGCGCGGCGGATTTCGCGCGGGATTACAATGCCGCTCTGGCGCAGTATCGCCGCGATCAGAAGGTGAAGACGCCGACCCGGCCGATGCCGGATCTGGCGACGTTCGAAGAATCGATCGAGCTGCCGTTCTGGCTCGACGAACTGGCGACGGGCGCGCGCACGCGGCCGAGCACGTTCGTGTGCCATGATTGTGATGGACAGTTTCTCCTCACGCTGCCCAGCGGGGAAGAGTTCCTCTTCGATCGCGCCGCCGACGGTTTCGAGGCGGCGGCGAAGCTGCGGGACTGGCTGCGCAAGAACCAGCTTCGTCTTTCGCCGCGCGCGTTGACATTGACGATGTTCCTGCGGCTGTTCGTCGCCGACCAGTTTATCCACGGGATCGGCGGCGGCCATTACGATCAGGTGACCGATCGCATCATCGCATCCCACTTCAACCTCACGCCGCCGCATTTTGCAGTGACGACGGCGACGATGTATCTGCCCGAGGCGGCGGAGCGCTCGCGCGTCTGCGTGCCGTGCGTCGAGCAGGAGGGACATCGGCTGAAGCACTCTCTCTTGGGCGAGAAGAAGCGCGGATACCTCGATCGCATCGCGTCGCTCCCGCGGCGCTCGCCCCAGCGCTACCAGGCGTTCGCCGAGATGCACCGCGCGATGTCGAGCGCGGTGATGAATCACCCGACGATGGCGACTTGGCAGCAGACGCTCCGCGAGACGCGACAGCGCGAGGCGGAGGAAGCAATCCTCTTCGACCGCGAATTGTTCTATTGCCTTCAACCCGCCGAGCGGCTGGAAGCAGTCGTTGTCCGTTACGCGAACGAGTTCAAATGACCCGGCAAAGCCCGGGGGCCTCAGCCTCCAGGGCACTCCGGGTGACAAACCCAAATTGCCCCCTTACGCTCGTCCGCAGATGCAGCTCGCTTTCTCCACCAACGCCTTCACCCGCTTCCCGCTCAGCGACGCGATCGCCGCCGTCAAGGACGCCGGCTTCGAAGGCGTCGAGATCCTCGCCGACGTCCCGCACGCGTATCCCGAATCGATCGACACCGCCTTCACCGCGAACGTGCGCAAGATGCTCGACCGCACGGGGCTGGCGGTAAGCAGCATCAACTGCAATTGCAGCTTCGGCTACTGGAAGGACGCGCCGCCGGAACCGTACTTCGAGCCGAGCCTGATCAGCCCCAACCCGCAGCATCGCGGCGATCGCTCGCGGCTGATCATGAAGACGATCGACTTCGCCCGCGATATTGGCGCGCGGAACATCAGCATCACCACCGGGCGGACACTCGGTACGACGACGCCGGCGGTCGCAGCGGAGATGCTCATGACGGAGCTGAAGGTCATCCTCGATCACGCCGAGCGCGCGGGCATCGATGTCGGCATCGAATGCGAGCCCGGGTTGTTCATCGAGTGGGCGAGCGAGCTGCGGCAGTGGATCGATCGCCTCGGCAGCAAGCGGCTCGGCGCGAACCTCGACATCGGCCACAGCCAGGTGCTCGGCGAATCGATCCCGGAGGTCGTTAAACTGCTGGGCGATCGGATCTGGAACATGCACGTCGAGGACATCCCGGGCCGCAAGCACTATCACATGATCCCCGGCGAAGGGACGCTCGACTGGCACGCGTTCCGCGACGCGGTGCGCGCGATCAACTACCAGCGCTTCCTCACCGTCGAGCTGTACACGCACACCGCCGACCCGGTGACGGCGGCGCGCAAGAGTTTCGACTTTCCCAGTCGCCTGTTCTTGGAGGCGACGCCTGCGTCGCCCTCTGGGTAAATGCGGGCGACGCGGGCGTCGCCCCTGTAGCAAGACCGATGCGAGTCACGCTCTACACCAAGCCCGAGTGCGGCCTGTGCGATGAGGTGAAGGACGCGATCGACGCCGTGCGACGAAAACGACCGTTCGAGCTTGAGCTCCGCAATATTCTGGAGAACCTCGACGATTACGAAAAATACAAGCACGACATCCCCGTCATCCTGCTGGACGGGGTGGAAATCGCCCGCCACCGCATGACGGAAGAACAGCTCGAATTTGCTTTACAGTCGCGGCGGATACAATAGCCGCTTCGTTTTTTGCAGCAGCAGGAGTCGCACCCATGACGCAGCAGGACAAGTCGCCGACGACGTCGCCGCAGCCCGCTGCGAATCCCGCCATCGCCGATCAGTTCCTTCCGCCGTCGACCGTCATGATCGTCGATGACAACCCGCAGAACATCGAGCTGCTCCAGGCGTTTTTGGAATCGCTGCCGGTGAAACTCGTATCGGCCGTGGATGGCGTCGATGCGCTGGAGAAGGTGCAGCAGTACAACCCGGATCTGATCCTGCTCGACATCATGATGCCGAAGATGAGCGGCTTTCAGGTGTGTCGCAAGCTCAAGAGCGATCCGAAGACGCGCGACATCCAGATCCTGATGGTGACGGCGCTGAACGAGCTGGGCGACATCGAGCAGGCGAGCGAATGCGGGACGGACGATTTCGTCAGCAAGCCGGTGAACAAGCTCGAGCTGCTGACGCGGGTGAAAAGTCTTTTGCGCGTGCGGCACATGAAGAGCGAGTTGGAACGGGCCTTGACCTACCTGAACGAGATCGAGCACGACGACGAAGTGCTGTAGATTTATTCTCCAGCCCATGAGCGACGCCTGCCGCCAACAATCATCCCGAGGTACTCCGAGGGATCTCGAAGTCGACTGGCGTCGGAGATCCCTCGCGGAGTGCCGCTCGGGATGACCTGTCGCGGGGGATTTGGCTGGATCACGAAACCTTTATTGAACAGGAAAGACGAGTGATGCGACCGAACCGACGATGGCTGTTGTCGCTGGCGGCGAGCGGGATTCTTTTCGCCGCTTCTTCGTGCGGACCCAAGCCGATGCAGCAGGTGGAGATTCCGGTCATCCATCAGCCGCCGCGCGCGGCGAACGAGGAGCTGGTCGAGAACCCGATGCCTTCTCGTCCGGCGACCGCGCCGACCGCGGCGAAGGAGACGGCCGTCGCCGCCGCGCCGAAGGAAGAGCCGACCGAGCCCAAGCCGACGCCGGCCACCGTTGCTTCCGCCGCGGAGAAGAAGCCCGCAACGACCGAGCCCGCGGCGAAGAAGTACGGCATCGAGAATTATCGCCTGGTCAATCAATCCGATGAGATCGTGACGGTCCTGAAGAACGGCATGGTCGTGATCACCAAGCGCATGCCGTCGCCCGTGCTCGCGGTCCGCGGCTACGTGCAGACGGGCGGCGTGTACGAAGGCAAATGGCTCGGCGGGGGCCTCAGCCACCTGCTCGAGCACCTCGTCGCCGGCGGGTCGTCGCAGCGCCGCACCGAGGCGCAGAACCGCGATCTCCTTCAGAAGATCGGCAACGATTCCAACGCCTACACTACGGAAGACCACACCGCTTACTTCATCAACACGACCAATGAACATCTCGTCGAAGCGGTCGATCTGGTGACAGGCTGGATGCTCGGCGCGCTGATCACGCCGGAGGAGTACAAGCGCGAGTACGAGGTCGTGCAGCGCGAGCTGGAGAAGGACAAGGGCGAGCCGGACTGGGTTTTCTACGAGCTCGGGCAGCAGCTCCGCTATCGCGTCAATCCCGCGCGCGTGCCGGTGATTGGCTATCAGGAAGTGATCCAGGGCCTCTCGCGCGACGACGTGTTCGGCTACTACAAGCAGAACTATCAGCCGAACAACATGATCTTCTCCGTCACCGGTGATGCCGATCCGGAGACGATGCTGCGCGCGGTGCAGAAGTTCGTAGACGACTCGCCGCCGGGCCGCGTGCCCAGCCGCGTCATCGAGCCCGAGCCGCCGGTGCTGTCGCCGCGCACACAGGTGGCGACGTTTCCGAAGCTCGGGCAGGCGCGGCTGCAGCTTGCTTTCCCGTCGGTCAGCCTGAACGACCCGGATCTGTATCCGCTCGATCTGCTCTCGACGATCCTCGGCGGCGGAGAGAGCTCGATCCTCGTCGAAGAGCTGCGCGACAAGCGCAAGCTGGTGACCGCCGTCGGATGCAACAATCCAACGCCCTCTTATGTGGATGGAAGCTTCCAGGTTGAGATGGAGCTGGCCCCCGACAAAATCTCTGCCGCCACCGATGCGGCGGTCGAAATCATCAACAAAGTGATCGCCGACGGCGTCAGTGAAGATCAATTGAAGCGCGCCAAGGTGCAGATGCGCGCCAACCGCGTGCGAAGTCTTCAGACATCCGAAGACATGGCCGCGTCGCTGGCGACCGATTACATGCAGAGCGGCGATCCGCACTTTACCGATCGGTATCTCAAGCTGATCGAAGAAGTCAGCGACGATCGGATCAAGGAGGTCGCCAAAAAATATTTCGTCCGCGACAAGATCCTCACGACCGCGCTGCTGCCGGCGGAATACGTCGGCTCGGCGGGCCTGCCCAAGGCGGAGGATCTGCTCCGTCCGGTCGCGCCCACGACGAAGGAATCGGCGCCCGCCGCGGAGATGCCGCAGATCACCCGCGTCGAACTGCCCAACGGCACGATCCTGCTGCACAAGCGCATGGCCAACTCACCGCTGGTCGAAATCAAGATGTTCGCGCTCGGCGGGTTGACCGATGAGGACGCGAAGAACAACGGCATCGGCATGCTGACGATGGAGTCGCTCGCCCGCGGCACCAGGAGCAAGAACGCCCAGCAGATCGCCGAGTTCTTCGACTCGATCGGCGGGCGGCTCGACACCTCGTGCGAGCGAAACTCCTGGACGTGGAGCGTCAACTGCATGAAGGGTGATTTCGAGAAGGCGATGGACGTCTTCGCCGACGTCATCAACAACCCCGCCTTCGCCGACGCCGAGGTCGCGCAGATGAAGGAGCGGCAGGTCGCCGCCATCGAGAGCCAGGACGCCGACTGGTTCCAGCAGGCCACGCGCTACTTCAAGCAGCAGTACTTCGGCCCGATGAATTCGCCGTATCAGTTCATCCAGACGGGAAAGAAGGAGACGGTCGAGAAGCTCACGCCGGCGGATCTGGGCAAATGGTATTCGGGGCACGTGCTCAAGGGCCGGCGGGTGATCGCGATCTTCGGCGACGTCGATCTCGATAAAGCGAAAGCCGTCGCGCAGGAAAAGCTCGGCGGCGGCGACAAGATCAACAGCGAAGCCGAGAGTTCACACGTCGCCGAGCATTCCGGCGGCGGCGAAGAGAACAAGCCGTACGTGAAGGTCGAGCGCGTCGAAGTGCAGAAGACCGAACAGCCGCTCGCCGGCATCGTGATCGGTTATGACTCGGCGAGCGTCGTCGGCGATCCAGCGAATTACTCGATCGACGTCGCCGATACGATGTGCAGCGGCTTCACGTACCCGACCGGCTACCTGCACGAGATCCTCCGCGGCCGCGGGCTCGTGTACATGGTTCACGCCCAGAATTGGCCCGGTAAATCCGCGAAGATGCCGGGGACCTTCCTCGTTTACGCCGGCTGCGATCCGGGCAAGGTGAACGAAGTCATCGACATCATCCTGGAGAACATCGCGCGATTGCAGGGCAGCGAGAAAGACACGCAGCCCGGCTGGTTTGAGCGCAGCAAGCAGCTCATCACGACCGCCGACTCGCTGGATCACGAGACACCCGCGCAGCAGGCGATGCAGGCCGCTCTCGATGAGCTGTACGGCCTCGGCTACGATTTCCACGATCAGTTCATCCGAAAGATCGACGCGGTGAAGCCCAGCGAGGTGACAAAGATCGCGCACACGCGATTGACCAATTGCGTCGTGACCGTGAGCACGCCCGCGCCGGATGATGTGAAGATCAAGACCGGCGAGCGGACGTACGGCTCATTCCCACCGGTCGATCTCACGCCGCGCGGCGTGCAGCATGACGCGGGGAAGTGACGGTCGCGCGATGTACGATAAGCACACCACGATTGATGCTTTTCTCACCGCGGCCGCCGCGAAGCAGCCGGCGCCGGGCGGGGGGAGCGCTGCGGCGCTCGCGGGGGCGCTGGCGGCGTCGATGGGAGAGATGGTCCTCAACTACAGCGTTGGCAAGAAAAATCTCGCGCAGTTCGAGTCCGAACTCAAGACGTCGCTGGCGGAGCTGACGCGGGCGCGGCAGCTTTTGCTTCATTTGATGGTCGAGGATCAAGTCGCCTACGAAGCGCTGACCGCCGCGCGAAAGCTGCCGGAGTCATCGCCGGCGCGACAGGAGGAATTCGACGTCGCGCTGCTGGCGAGCATTCGCGTGCCACAAGCAATGGGGGCCACCGCACTCGCCGTGCTCGAGTTGTCCGACCGGCTGGTCGAGAGGGTGAATCACTTTCTCCTGTCGGACCTGGCCGTATGCTGCGAGCTGTCGATGGCGACAGTGCGGTGTGCCGTCTACAACGTCCGCGCGAACCTGCCGGACGTGGTCGATCCCGCTGACAAGGCGAAGATCGAGAAGTCGGCGAATCATCTGCTGGAGCACGGGACGGTTCTGATTCAGCGCGCGGTCTCGCGGATCTGGACCCGCGGCGCGGCGGCCACATCCGGTCCCGCCGGCACTGCGTGATTCGCGCGATCTCGTGTAACATGTCGAGCCTGTCATCCGGACACGGAGGTTACGCGTGAGCTCAACATCAACTGCCGCCGCTCAAAACGCGCCCGCCGGTGCGGCGAAACCGCAAGGCGCGGGCGGATACGACGTCGCCAAGCCGCTGGGCAAATGCCACATCACCGGTCAGCCGATCAACGTCGGCGAGAAATTCATGGCCGCGCTGCGCGAGACGCCGATCGGATTCGAGCGCGTCGACGTGGCGATGGACGCCTGGCCGCAGTTCGATCGCGCCGACGTCGTCGGCTTCTGGCAGGCGACGATGCCCGCGCAGGAGCAAAAGAAGAAAGTCTTCGTCGATGATGAGGTGCTGTGCGATCTCTTCGAGCGCCTGAAGGACACGGCTGAGCCGCCGAAGCTGAATTTCCGCTTCGTCCTCGGGCTCATCCTGATGCGCAAGAAGCTGCTGATATACGAAACGAGCCGCACTGAGGACGACAAGGACGTGTGGGTGGTGCACTTCAAGGGTAAGGAGGAGAAGCTCGACCTGCTGAACCCGAAGCTGGACGAGGCGCAGGTGGCGGAAGTGAGCCAGCAGCTCGGGCAGATTTTGAACGAGGAACTTTGAATCTTGAAGACGGTGCCCGATTGTCATCCTGAGGTACTCCGAAGGATCTGGTTTCCCAGGCCAGATGCTTCGGAGTGCCTCAGCATGACACTTCTGTTG
>JAICTV010000195.1 GCA_025936175.1 Phycisphaerae bacterium | reverse complement strand
GCGCGGCCCGGGCGCCCCCCTCGCGCGGCGGCGCGTCCCCCGCCCACAGACTTTCCCCGCGCGGCGCCCGTGGGGGGCTGGGCCGCGCAGGGGCCCCACCGAGCCCGTCGCCGAAAGCTGCGCGGAACGAGCGGCCCGGGCGCCGGATCTTTCGACGGTTGCGGCGTCGCCCACCACGATGGGGCCCCGCTCGGACACAGCCGCTTCGTGCTCAGCGGCCGGAAAGACGTGTCGATGGGGGAGCCGCTTGCGCGCGAAGTGGGGCGGGGGCCCCGCGGAAGCCGCCGCCGTCCGCCAGGCGCGGAAGCGAGCGCCAGTGAGGGCCAATGAGAGCGCGCGCAGCGCGTCTACGCAGTGATCTGCGCGATCACCTCTCGGTTGATCCGGATGTCCATGCGCTGGCGCGCCTTGTTCATGTAGGCGGAGTAGAACTCGTTCCGGCGCTGGTTGAGGAGCTCCGTGCGGAGCGAATCCTTCTGTGCGGCGAAATCCGACGGCGACGGCATCTGTTTGTCGACGACCTTGATGATCGCGGCGCCGTTTGCCGTGACGATCGGATCGCTGACGCCTCCCTTCGGGAGCGAGAAGGCGGCGGCGTCGACTGCGGCGCTCTGGCCGATGTCCGTGACCTGCGAACCGCGCGTGATGAAGTCGGTCGTCTTCACCTCGACGCCCGCGTCCTTGGCGGCCTTGTCGAAATCGCCTGATTTCATCGCCGCATCCACCGATGCGGCTTTTTGCCGCGCCGCATCGATCGCTTTCTCCTTCAACACGGCATCGCGCACCTTCGCCTTGACCTCGTCCAGCTTCGGCAGATAGGAATCCTGCTTCGCGAGCACGGTGACGAAGGCGTAGCCCTGCGGCGTGCGGATCGGGTCGCTGACGTCGCCGATCTTCATCGAGAACGCCTCCTGCGCCACGTTCGGCGCGAGGCCGATCCCGGCAATCGGCTCATCCTGCTGGAAGAAGCCCGATTCGTGCACCGTGAGACCGTGATCGCGCGCGACCTTGTCGAAATCCGCCGGCGACTTGAGCTGCGATGAGATCGAGTCGGCCGCCTTCTGCGCCTGGTCCTGCGCCTGCTCGAACTTCAACTGATCTTCGATCTGCGACCGCACCTCGGCGAGCGGCTTCGTCTGCGCCTGCCGATGATCGAGCACCTTGATGATGTGATACCCGAACTGGGTCTTCACAGGACCGACGATGTCCCCGGGCTTCGCGGCGAACGCCGCGTCATCGAACTCTTTCACCATCTGCCCGCGGCCGAAGTAATCGAGGTCGCCCCCCTTCGCCTTGCTCGCGTCGTCTTCCGAATACTTCTTCGCGAGGTCCTCGAAGTTCGCGCCGCCCTTGGCCTGGGCGAGGAGCGACTCCGCCTGCTTCTTGACGGCCGCGTCGTCCTTGCCGTCCGTCTTCAGCAGGATGTGCTCGGCGTGCACCTGCTCGGGCGTCGAGAACTGCTGGATGTTGTCGTTGTAGTACCGCTCGATCTGCTGGCCGGTGACGCTGGCCTTCTGGCGCAGCGCTTCCTGGTCGATCGTGAGGAAACGGATCTTCCGCTTTTCGGGGATCCGGAACTCCTCCTGGTGCGCCTCGAAATATCTGGTGACGTCCGCATCGGTTGCGACGACGCCTTCGCGGAATTTGTCGGCGGGGAAGGACACGACCGCGAGCTTCACCTTCTCGTTGCGGCGGTTGAATTCCTTCTGCACGTCGCTGTCGCTCACGGTCATCCAGCCGGTGAGCGCCGCCTGCAGCTTTTCCGTCATGATGCTGCGGCGGACTTCGTCTTCGAACTCGTCGGTCCGCATCAGCGGGTTCTGCATCTGCAGCACCTGGCGATAGCGCTGGTCGCCGATGAACTGCCCGTTTTCCTGGAACGCGGGGAGCGCCAGAATGCGTTCCCGCACTTCGGCGTCGCTCGCCGTGATCCCCAGCCGTTTCGCTTCGGACAGCGCGGCCTGCTCCTCGACCATCTGCTGCACGATCCGCTGGTCGATGCCGAGCTGTTTCAGCAGACGCTCGTCGACGTTGGCGCCGTAGGATTGGCGATACGCCTGAATCTGCTGTTGATACACACGCCGGAACTCAGCGGCGGAGATCTCCTGCCCGTTCACCTCGGCCACGACCGCGTTGTTCGCGGCCCCCTGTTGAGGGCCGTTCCCGAGGAAGCTGGGGATGTACAGAAGAACGAAGGAGACGACGACGATCGCAAGGCTCCATTTGAGCCAGCTGCGGTGCCGCCGCATCCGGTCGAGCATGGTCATGGGCTGTCGAGACCTCTGGAAAAGCCCAATTATGCCATGAAGAACGGGAGCCGCTCCGGGGCGGCCCGTCCCTGGAAAGATCCAATTTTGAAAGCCGGCGATCCAACATCCCGCAGCCGACGCGCGCGCTGCGAAGACGCGGGCGCCCGCGGACTCGCGAAGAGGCCCCGAAAATCAGGGCCGATCGCGGTTCGTCCCTGCCTCGGCGCCGATCGTCCACGGATACCGTTCAGTGATCCCGAATTGCTATTACGTGTGGAAGGAAAGAAGGAGTCCTTCCGCATGAAGCAATGGTTCTGGTTTCTCATGATCGCGCTCGCGCTGGCACCGGCCGCGTGGGCGCAGGAGGCGACCACCGGCACGATTGCCGGGCAGGTCGCCGATCAGCAAGGGCTGGCGCTTCCTGGCGTGACCGTCACCGTCGACTCGACACAAGGGGCGAAGACGTTCGTGACGGACGACCAGGGGCGTTTTACGGCCCCATTCCTGACCCCCGGCACTTACACGGTCCGCGTGGAACTGCAGGGATTCAAGCCCGCCGAGCAGCGGAACGTCGAAGTGCGCCTTGGCCAGACGGCCCCGGTGAACTTCCGCCTGACCGTCGGCGGCGTCACGGAAACGGTGCAGGTCACCGGCACTCGGGCCGTCGTCGATCCCACGAGCACGACCGTGGGGGCAAACATCGACAGTACGATGCTTGCGAAGATCCCCGTCAACCGTACCCTCGCCGACACGATGTATCTCGCGCCGGGCGTGAGCAGCGGCGGCGGGACCGGCCGCTCGAATCCGTCGATCTCGGGCGCCTCCGGCCTCGAGAACCAATACATGGTCGACGGCGTCGATATCACGAACCCCGGCTTTGGCGGCCTCGGCTCGTACTCGATCGTCCTCGGCTCGCTCGGGACCGGCGTCACGTTCGACTTCATCCAGGAAGTCCAGGTCAAGACCGGCGGCTACGATGCGCAGTACGGGCAGGCTACCGGCGGCGTCGTCACGGTCGTGACCAAATCGGGAACGAACAAGCTGCGCGGCACGCTGTTCGGCTACTCGCAGCCGGGTTCGTTCCAGAACAACTTCCCCCAGGTGACGTTGACCACGCCGACGCGGTCCGAAGCCGTGAATCAGACCCGGCAGCAGGTCAGCGACTTCGGCGCGGAAGTCGGCGGGCCGATCCTGAAGGATCGCCTGTTCTACTTCGGCGCGATCGATCCGCAGTGGAACTCGCAGACGTTCATCGCGCCCGCCGGTACGCCGCTGGTGGATCTCGGCGGGCAGCAGCGCAAGCGCCATATCCTCGCGTACTCCACGAAAGCCACGTGGCAGTTGACGCCGGGGCAGCGGATCGATGCCTCGTTCTTTGGCGACCCCGGAAACGGCCCGATGGGACCGCAGCGGCGTTCGGCGCTGCTCGGCGACACGACCGCGGCGTTCAGCCGCCTGGACAACTTCGGCGGCCATAACCAGACGGTGCGCTACAACGCGGTGATGAAACCGACGTGGCTGCTCGAAGCGTCGTATGCGCGCGCGACCAACGGGATCACCGAAACGCCGAACCTGAATCAATACAGGTACACGACCGGCAACTCGGTCACCGGCGGCATCGGGTTCTACGAGAACAACACGGGCGTGAACCAGCAGATGTCCGCGATCGGCACCAACATCCTCGACTGGCGCGGCCAGCATCAGCTGCGGTACGGCGTCCAGTACCAGCACATCACGTACGACAACATCACGAACTACACCGGGCCGACCTTCACGCTGTCCAACGGGCAGCAGACCGTCACTGGTGCCACCGTGAGCGTCCTCAACGATCCGACGTTCGGAAACATCTTCCGCGTCACGCGATCGAGTCTCGCCAACGTGAAATCGACGCGCCAGGACTACACGAGCTTCTTCGCGCAGGACACGTGGCAGATCGGACGCCGCCTGACGATCCGCCCCGGGATCCGTTACGACCAGCAGAAGCTGATCGGCAACGTCACCGACTACAGCTTCAACGGCAACTGGGCCCCGCGCATCGGCGCGACCTTCGATCCGACGGGCACCGGACGCATGAAGGTGTTTGGCGACTACGGTTGGTTCTACGCCCAGATTCCGAACGATCTCGCCGCGCGCGCGCTGTCGGCCGACGCGGGCGTCAACCGCGCCGACTACTTCGACGCGAATCTGACGCAGCCCGTGCCGAACGGCGTCCTCGCGGCGGGCACCACCAATCACCTGCAGTTCGCGGGTCTCTCGGCGTCGGATTTCGATCCGAACGCGAAGTCGACGTATTCGACCGAGACGCTCGTCGGCTGGCAGTGGGAACCCACGCCGGGCCTGTCGGTCGGCGCCAACTACTCGCATCGTCGATACGGCCGCGTCCTCGAGGACATCGGCTCGCTGCCGCTCGTCGCGTATCTGCTGCCGGATCTGACGATCGGCAGCGTCGAGTACTTCGTCACGAATCCCGGGCCGAATACGCCTGTTACCGACCCGTTCCCGGGCACGGCGATCTCTTTCGAGAAGCCGGTGCACGACTACGATGCGGTGACGCTGCAGGCGCAGAAGCGGTTCGCCGGCGGGTGGTCGCTGCAGTCGTCGTATCAATGGATGCGGCTGTGGGGCAACTTCGAGGGGTTCTTCCGCAACGACAACGGGCAGTCGGATCCGGGAATCACGTCGCTGTTCGATTTCCCGACGAACGATCCGACGTACGTATCGCTCGGGAGAGCGCTCGGGTTCCGCGGCGACATCCGATACCTCGGCTCGGCCGGCAACGGTCCGCTCCCCAACGATCGCACGCACACCGGCAAACTGTTCGGCAACAAGCAGTGGGCGAACGGCGCCAACGTCGGCGTGGCGTTCACGATTCAGTCGGGCGCGCCGCTGACGGCCCTTGCCGCCAACCCCGTGTACGACAACGCGGGCGAGATCCCCGAGACGCCGCGCGGCGGCGGAATCCAGACAGCCGATGGGTTCCGGACACGGACGCCGGTGCAGTTCCAGACGGACGTTCAGGGTGAATACGATTTCAACATGGGCGGTAACCGCCGTCTGGCGGTCCTGGCGTCCGTGTTCAATCTGTTCAACCAGAAGCGCGTGCAGGATTACGACAACTTCACGGAACTGTCCTTCCAGCTTCCGGACCCCAACTACGGGCAGGTTGTCGCGTATCAGTTGCCGCGTTCGCTGCGGGTCGGGCTGCGGTTCCAGTTCTGAAGACCCCTTGGGCAGACCTGAAGGTCTGCGGTACCTGGTGATCTGGCGCCCCGCAGGGGGCGCCGGATCGCGCGCGATCCGAACCATGAGGCAGACCTGGCGGTCTGCGCTGCGAGTCGGGAGCGTGCCCCCGACGGGCACGCGACGCGGCGCAGGCCGTCGGGCCTGCCTTTTTGCGTCCTTTCCCCAAATTCTCCGCCTCAACCAGTGTGCCAATGTGCTATATTTACGCAGGATAGAAGGACTTAGAGGGATTCTTTCATTCCTGAGACCCGCCTCCGCCGCCCATCCGGCACGCGTGTGCCGCCTCGTGTCCGGCGCTCGCCGTCGCCGTCCGCCCGCGCGGATTTGGCCAGCCGTCTGCGGCCCCTTCAGGGCGCATTACGGGCTCGTCTGTCCAAGGCGGACGCGATTGCCGAGCTGATCCGCGACGTTCACACCTTCGTCGAACCCGAGCGGGTCGCGGACGCCATCGCGGGCCATGCGGCCCGATGGCTCCCGGTGGCGGGCTGGCTTGTGCTGGCCGCAGACGATGGCGCCCGCGCGCGCGTGCTCGCCTCGCGCGGCATTGCACCCGCCGCTGAACCCACCGCCACATCGGTTGGCCTGTGGGTCGTGCGAAACGGTGCATCGTGCTTCGCGGCCGACCTTTCCAGCGATCCGCGTTTTCCCGACGCGACTACCGTGGCTTCTTTGGGATTTCCGCTGGTCTGCCGGCAACGCACGGTCGGGGCGCTCGTCGGGATCGACAAGGCCACTTCGACGCGCGCGCCCCGTCTTGCGCCCGCGACATCGCGGGCTCTGGGCGTCGCGCTCGAGCCGGCCGCGTTTGCCCTCGACAACGCCCTGCGCGTCGAACGTGCGGAAGCGCTGTCGGTGACCGACGATCTGACGCAGCTTTACAATTCCCGGTATCTCTCTCAGGTCCTGCGCCGCGAGACCAAGCGCGCCAGCCGCAGCGGCCGTCCGCTGTCGCTGCTGTTTCTCGATCTCGACGGCTTCAAGGCGATCAACGACAGGCACGGCCATCTCTATGGCAGCCGCGCGCTGGTCGAAGCCGGCAGCGTCATCCGGTCGAGCGCCCGCGAGACGGACGTCGTCGCGCGGTACGGCGGCGACGAGTTCGCGCTGGTGCTGCCGGATACGGCCAGCGAAGGCGCCGTTGCCGTCGGCGCGCGCATCCGCGACCGTGTCGCGGCCTACCCGTTCCTCCGCGAGGACGGGCTCGACATTCATCTCACCGTGTCGGTCGGCGTCGCGACGCTGCCCGACGTGGCCGCCACCGCCGAGGCGCTCATCGAAGCCGCCGACCTGGCGATGTACCACGTCAAGGAACACGGCAAGAACGGCATTTACGTGGCTGGCGAATAGGAGCGGCTTTTGAGTTTACGGATTTTCTCGCTCTTCTCGAGCGATCTCGCCATCGATCTCGGCACGGCGAACACCTGCGTGTACGCGCGCGGCAAGGGCATCGTGGTGAACGAACCGTCGATCGTGGCCATCAACAAGGTGAACGGCCGCATCGAAGCCGTCGGGAAGGATGCGAAGGAAATGCTCGGGCGCACGCCCGGCAACATCGTCGCCATCAAGCCGATGAAGGACGGCGTCATCGCCGATTTCGAGGTCACCGAGAAGATGCTGACCTACTTCATCAAGAAGGCGCACAACCGCACGATGCTCGTGCGTCCGCGCATCGTGATCGGCGTGCCCTCGGAAATCACCCAGGTCGAAAAGCGCGCGGTGAAAGACAGCGCATATCGCGCCAAGGCGAGCGAGGTGTACCTGGTCGAAGAAGCGATGGCGGCTGCGATTGGCGCGGGCATGCCGATCACCGAACCGTCGGGCAACATGATCGTCGACATCGGCGGCGGCACGACGGATATCGCCGTCATTTCGCTCGCGGGCATCGTCTACAGCAAGGCCGTGCGGGTCGCCGGCAACGAGATGGACGACGCAATCATCCAGTACATCAAGAAGACGTACAACCTCCTCATCGGCGAGCGCACAGCCGAAGCGATCAAGATGGAGATCGGCTCCGCCTATCCGCTCGAGGAGCGGATGACGATGGAGATCAAGGGGCGGCATCTCATCGAAGGCGTGCCGAAGACGATCACGATTACCGACGAAGAAATCCGCGAGGCGCTCGCGGAGACGGTCAACGTCATCGTCGATGCCGTGCGCGTGGCGCTCGAGCGCACGCCGCCGGAACTCTCGGCCGACATCGTGGATCGCGGGATCGTGCTGACGGGCGGCGGCTCGATGCTGAAGAACCTCGACAAGCGGCTGCGGGAAGAGACCGGGCTGCCGCTGGCGATGGCCGAGGACCCGCTGTCCTCCGTCGTGCTCGGGGCGGGGAAGATGCTGTCCGACTTCAATTTGTTGCGGAAGATTTCGATCGATTGACATGGTTCGGGTGCCGAACCCCGGTTTGCCAACATGACCGCCCTGCGCCGGCCCGGAATTCTGTTTGGAGCGCTCATGATCGGCCAGGTGCTGCTCGTGTCGGCGCAGGTGCAGTCGAAATCCGGTGTGCGTGTGCTGGAGCTGGTGACCTTCGAAATGTTCTCGCGTGTCGAGCGAGCGACCTCAGCCGTCGTCCATGGGGCGACCGACGTCTGGTCGAACTACGCCGCGCTGCGGGGCGCGCGCGACGAGAACCAGCGCCTCAGGCAGCAGGTGAGCGGGCTGCAGATTCAATTGCAGGAACAGCGCTCGCTGGCGTCGCGCTCCGAGAAACTCCAGGCGCTGCTGGGTTTGAAGGCGTCGGCCGACGTGCCGACGCTTGCCGCCAACGTGATCGCGGTGAATCCGAATCCCGGCGTCCGCACGATCACGATCGATCGCGGCACGGCCGACGGCGTGAGCGCGGACATGGGCGTGATCGCGCCGGCGGGTCTCGTGGGACGCGTGATCGGCCCCGTGGCGCGGCACGCCGCGCGCGTGCAGCTCATCATCGACCGCAACGCGGCCGCGGGGGCGATCACCGAGCGGTCCCGCGCCGGAGGGATGATTCTGGGGTCTGAGGAATACCCGCCGCTGAAGATGGATCTCGTGCCGAACCTGGCCGACGTGAAGGGCGGCGACCAGGTCGTCTCGTCCGGCGTGGACGGGATCTATCCGAAGGGATTCACCATCGGGACCGTCGAAAAAGTGGAGCGCCGCGGCGGATTGTATTTGACGATCGCCGTACGGCCGGCGGTCGACTTCGGGAGCCTCGAAGAAGTGCTCGTCGTGATGGTGCCGCCGCGGCCGGCGCAGCACGACGAGGACATCAAGTGAGGACGGCGGTGCTGGCAGTCGGCGTCGCGGCGGCGCTGGCGCTCCAGGCGACGCTTTCCGGGATGATGATCGGGCACACACTGGCGGTCAATCTGGTGGTCGTGGCGGTCGTGTATGCCGGCCTCGCCTTCGGCGCGGTGACCGGCGCGCTGGCCGGCACGGTCGGCGGCCTCGCGCAGGACGCGCTGGCCGGCGGCATCGTCGGGATTGGCGGCCTGTCGAAGACGCTGATTGGATTCGTCGTCGGCGTCCTCGGAGCGCAGTTCATCATGTCGGGCGTCGTGGCCCGGTTCCTGATGTTCGCCGCTGCCACGGTCGTGCACGCGGTCGTGTTCGAGGCGCTGTCGGCCGTGGCTGACGGCCGGATGTTCGCGCTGCGATGGTCGTCCGTCGGACTCCAGGCGGCCGTCAACGCGACGATTGGCGTTATGGTGTTCTGGATCGTGGAGCAGGGCCCTGAGGTGCTCGCCCGGCGCCGCGCGCGCCGGGCGGCTTTCAGCAAACGTCGCTTTTAATATATCGACCATCGACCATCGACCATCGACCATCGGTAATCGCGTAACGAGCTTTTTGCTATGTCCAACTTGATGCCGGACGATCGGCGGGGACTCGGGCTTCGGCTGAACGGGCTGCAGTACATCATCGCGGGCGCTTTCGCGGCGCTGGCGATCGGGTTCTGGGTGTTCCAGGTCGCGCAGCACGACAAGTACGCCGAAATGGCGGACAACAATCACACGCGCAAGCTGCCGCTTCCGGCGCCGCGGGGCGTGCTGCTCGATCGCAACGGCCGCGTGCTCGTCGAAAACCAGAACATCTTCAACATCGCGCTCGTGCGCGAGCAGACGAAGAACATCGATGCCACGCTGAAGCTCGTCGCGGCGGCAACCGGCGTGGACGAAGCGCAGCTTCGTGAAACGGTGGAGCGCCGCCGGCGCGAGCCGAGCTATCGGCCGATCGTGCTCATCGAAAACGCCACGCGCGAACAGGTCATTGCGGTCTGGGCCCGCCGCTGGGAAATGCCGGGGATCATCTACCAGGAAGTGCCGTCGCGGAAATATCCGGGAACCGAGGCCGCCCACGTGTTCGGCTACGTCGGCGAGGTCACCGAGGCACAGCTCCAGCGGTCGGATTACGACGGGGTCGACGCGGGCGCGATCGTCGGCCAGGCCGGGTTCGAGCAGCAGTACAACAAGCTGCTGATGGGGACCGAAGGCAACAAGACCGTCGTCGTGAACAGCATCGGCCGCGAGCTGTTCGAGCTGGGCAAAGACGACCCGCGTGAAGGGACCGCCGTCCAGCTCACGATCGACGGCGACATTCAGAAAGCGATCGAGGACGGGTTCACCGCCAGCGGCTTCAACGGCGCGGCGGTCGTCCTCGATCCGCGCAACGGCGACGTCCTGGGATTTACGAGCCGTCCGGCGTTCGATCCGAATTCCTTCGCCGGCGGGATCGACAAAGCCACGTGGCAGGCGTTGAACACCGACGATCTGCGTCCGCTGCAGGACCGTGCGCTCCAGGGCCGGTACTCGCCCGGATCGACGTTCAAGATGGCCGTGGGGCTCGCCGGCCTCGAAGAAGGCATCATCACGCCCGATTTCAAGGTCGATTGCCACGGCGGCGCGAATTTCTACGGCCGGTACTT
>JAICTV010000201.1 GCA_025936175.1 Phycisphaerae bacterium | reverse complement strand
TTTCTCCTTTTCCTGGTGGGGGCGCCCGTTGTGGCGCCCGCTTTGGGGGGCTAGGTGGGCCACACCTGCGGCGCCCCTGCCGAAGCGCGGTTGAGCTCCGCCAACGTCACGACGCGCGGGAACTGAGCGGTGATCGCCGGATCGTGACTGACCAGCAGCAGCGACGCCTTCACTTCCTCGCACAGCCTTCGGATCAGCTCGAGCACCTGCTGCGCGTTGCCCGCGTCGAGGGCGCCGGTCGGCTCGTCCGCCAGCACCAGCGTCGGACGATTCGCCAGCGCCCGCGCGACCGCGACGCGCTGCTGCTGTCCGACCGAGAGCTTCTGCGGCTTGTAGTGCAATCGATCGCCGAGCCCGACTTCTTTCAGCAGATGCGTCGCCCACGCGGGATCGTGCTTGCGTCCCGTGAAGCTCATGCCGAGCAGAACGTTCTCCAGCGCCGTGAAGCCGGAGAGCAGGTGGTGCGTTTGAAAGATGTAGCCGATGTAGCGGCCGCGGAAGATGTCGCGCCGGGCTTCGGAGAGCCGCGCGAGATCGACCCGATCCGCGCTGGTCGCGTTGAAGACGATCTTCCCCGCGTCCGGCATCAGGATGCCGGCGATCAGGTGCAGGAGCGTGGTCTTGCCCGATCCGCTCGATCCGACCAGCGCCACCTGCTCGCCGTCACCCAGAGAGAAATGCTCCAGATCGACCACCCGCACGACGCTGCCGTCGGGGCCGATGTACTGTTTGCGAAGTTGCGAAAGCGTCAATGCCATGCCGCGTGAACATTGCACGCACGCGCAAGGGCGGCTGAGGTTGCGATCCGCGGCAGCCTACTTCGGCTGGCCCATCATTTCGTTGAGCAGCGGCTCCATGGCGTCGGCCCAGATGCGGTAGCCCTTGTCGCCGGGGTGCAGGTGATCGGCCATGATCTCGTCCGGCACATTCTTGCCGTCCGGGCCGATGAACTTCTCCCACAGATCGAGGTAACGAATGTCCTTGCCGTCGTCGAGCTTGTTGATGATGTCGTTGACCTCGCGCTGCTGCTTTTGGATCGCGTCGATCTGATCCTTGCCGTCGGAGCGCGGGAAGATTCCCAGCAGCAGCACCTTCGCGCCCGTCTTTTCGCGGACGAGCTTGACGATTTTTGTGATGCCCGAGGCGATGTCCTCGGCCGGATCAGCCTTGCTCGCGTCGCGGCCGATGTTATTGGTGCCGATCATCACCACGGCGACTTTCGGATGGATATTGTCCAATTCGCCGTCCATCGCGCGCCAGAGGACATGCTGCGTGCGGTCTCCGCCGATGCCGAAGTTGGCGGCTTTGCGGTCGGCGTAGCGCTCCTTCCAGACATCCTTGCCGCGCGTGTTCCAGCCTTCGGTGATCGAGTCGCCCATGAACAGGATGTCGATGTCGCCCTGCCTGGCGCGCTCGACGTACCTGGCGTGCTTGTCCATGAACGCCTTCTGCGGCTCGCCGGTCTTGGGATCGATCTTGGGCGCCGGGACGTCCGCCCGCTGCGGCTTGGCGGACGCAGTCGCCGCGGGCGCGGCGGGCGTCGCAGCCTGGGCGCGGACGAACGTGGCGGAGCAGAGGATCGACAGAACGATCAGCCAACCGTGTTTCATCGCAGTTTCTCCTGGTCTTATTTTGCCCGGGCGAAATATTCCGCCTCAAGCTGCTCGAGCTTTTCGCCAAGCGATTTGTATTCGTTTTGCAACTGCTGTGCACGCGCCGGTTCATTGAACGAATTGGAATCCGCGAACGCGCCCTGGCATTCGGCGATCGCGATCTCCGTTTCGGTGATCTGCCGCTCCAGTTCCTCGATCGAGAGGCGGCCGAAGGGGCGGAGGTAGGGGTTGTCGCGATTTTGGATCTTGGATTTGGGATCTTGGATTGCAGAAGACGCGTTCCGCCGCGGCGCGCGATCCCTCCCTTGCGTCTTCGCGACAGCCTGCGCCTTCTGCTTCTCGTTCCATTTCGAATAGTTCCCCGCGAAATCGAGCATTTTCGGAGGGTCCAGCACGAACAGTCGCGAAACGATCTTGTCGAGGAAGTAGCGATCGTGACTGACGCACAGCAGCGTCCCGTCGAATCCGCGCATCGCCCCTTCCAGCGCTTCGCTTGATGCGATGTCGAGGTGATTGGTCGGCTCATCCAGGATCATCACGTTCGGGCGATCGAGCAGGAGCTGCGCCAGGCGAACGCGCGCCCGCTCGCCGCCGCTGAGCAGTCCCAAAGGTTTTTCGATGTCGTCGCCGCGGAAGAGCATGAGCGCGAGCGTGTCGCGGATGGTCTGCACCGCGACGTCCTCCCGGCCGGCGCGGACCTCGTCGTAGACGCTGGTCTCGGGCTCGAAGTCGTCGAGACGCTGGTCGTAGTAGCCGATGTTGAGGTTCGCGCCCCAGCGGATCTCACCCGCGTCGGCGTCGGCTTTTCCGAGCAGCACGTTGAGTAGCGTCGTCTTGCCCGATCCGTTCGGGCCGATGATTCCGATCCGTTCGCCGCGCGTGACTTCGAACTTCAGGTCCTTCCACAGCTCCTTCTGATCGAACCCCTTGCTCAGCTCGCGCACGGAGAGCACGCGATCGCCCGCGCGCTGCTCGGCGCCGAAGCGCAGATGAAGCTTCTTCGCCGACTCCACCTCCTCGACCACCGCGTCGCTCTTGAGCAATCGCTCGAGACGTTTCTCCCGTCCCTTCGCCTCTCGCGCGCGCTGCCCGGCGCCGAAGCGGCGGATGAACTCCTTTTGCTTTTCGATGTCCGCCTGCTGCTCTTCGAACTGCCGCTGCTGCGTCAGCTCCTGCACTTCCTTCTGCGCGACGAAGGCGGCGTAGTTGCCGGGGTAGCTGCGGAGCTTTGCCTGCGTGAGCCAGACGATCCGCGTCGCCAGCGAATCGAGCAGGAAGCGGTCGTGGCTGATGAGGATCACGGCGCCTTTGAAGTCGAGCAGGTAGTTCTCCACCCACTCGATCGCGGCGAGATCGAGGTGATTGGTCGGCTCATCGAGCAGCAGCACGTCCGGCGCGTTGATGAGGAGCTGCGCCAGCGCCAGGCGCGATCGCTGCCCGCCGGAAAGCGTTTCGACCGATTGCTCCCACGTCTCGCGTCCGAGGCCCACGCCCAGCAGCGTCGCCTCGAGCTTGTGGTGCCAGACGTACCCGCCGGCGAGGTCGAACTCATGCTGGAGCTTTTGATATTTCTCGAGGGTTTTCTCGAGTTCTTCGCCGCAGTGGTCGGCCATCGCGTGCTCGACGTCGCGCAGGCGATGGGCGAGATCGTGCAGCGATGCGAAGGCGAGCTCCGCCTCGTCCATGACGCGGTTGCCCGGCGTGAAGTCGGCGTCCTGCGAGAGATAGCCGAGCTTGACGCCGTCGGCGATCGCGACGTTCCCCGCCTCGGCGGTGGTTTGGCCGACGATCAGCTTGAAGAGCGTTGACTTGCCGCTGCCGTTGGCGCCGATCAGCCCGACACGCTCGCCGCGCTCGACCGCGAGGCTGAGGTGATCGAACAGCACGCGCTGGCCGAACGATTTTTCGATGTTGTTTAACGAGACGACGGCCATCGGATCACAAACTGCGGGAGCGACACTTGCGTCGCACTCTGCGTGGAGGGCAACCGGGCGACACGAGTGTCGCCCCTACACCACCTCCGCGCCGTCGCCGGCGCTGCTGCTGCCGAGCTCCTCGATCTTGTCTTCCAGCGCCTTGATGCGCTCGACGATGTCCGGGAGCTGGGTGAAGAGCATGTAGACGCGGCGGGCGTGGGAGACGGGCATGGCGGGGGAGCCGACCAGCGTCGCCTGGTCGTCGATGTCGCTGATCACGCCGGACTGCGCGCCGATCGTCACGTTGTTGCCGATCTTCAGGTGTCCGCTGACGCCGGTCTGTCCTGCGAGCGTGACGTGATGGCCAAGCGTCACGCTGCCGGCGATGCCGGTCTGCGCGACGAGCAGACAGTGCGGTCCGATCTTGCTGCCGTGACCGACGACAACGAGCTGGTCGATCTTCGTGCCCTTGCCGATGATCGTGCTGTCGAGCGCCGCGCGCTCAATCGAGCATCCGGCGCCGATCTCGACGTCGTCCTCGATGATGACGTTCCCGATCTGCGGCAGCTTGTGGTGCTCGCCCTTGTGCGTCGCGAAGCCGTAGCCGTCGGCGCCGATGACGGTGGACGCGTGGACGATGACGCGATCGCCGATGATGCAATCCTCGTAGATCGTGACATTGGGATAGAGGATGCAGTCGCGGCCGATTTTTGAGCGCGGACCCACGTACACGCCCGGGTAGATCACGGTGTTCTCGCCGATGCTCGCGCCGGGATCGACGTGCGCGTCCGTGTGCACGCCGGCGAAGGGGTGCTTGCGATGGCCGTGCAGACGAATGACGGCCTTCATGAACGCGAAGTACGGGTCGGCGGCCCTGAGGAGCGTGACGTTCTTCGCCGTCGCCGCGATCTTCGGCGCGAGGATGACGGCGGTGGCTTTGGTCGAGTCGATCTGTTTCGCGTATTTCGGATTGGCCAGAAAGCTGATCTGCCCCGCCTGCGCGTCTTCCAGCGTCGCCGCGGAAGTAATCGTCGCCTTTCCATCGCCCGTCACTTCCGCTCCGATTTCTCTGGCCAGTTCTTCAACCGTCATTGCGTTCGCACTCCAAAAGCATCCCGCTGCCACTATACTCGGCTCACAGTTATGGCACATCTTCTCGGCATCGACATCGGCACCAGCGGGACCAAGACACTTGTTTGCGACGAGGACGGCAAAGTGCTGGCGACGGCGACGGCGGAGCACCCGATCTCGTCGCCCAAGCCCGGCTGGAGCGAGCAGGATCCGCGCGACTGGTGGACCGCCGCCTGCGCGGCGACCAAAGCGGTTCTGAAGAAGGGGAAGGTCAAGGGGAGCGACGTCGGCGGGATCGGGTTGTCGGGCCAGATGCACGGCAGCGTTTTTCTCGGCGATGGAGATAGACCGCTCCGTCCCGCGCTGCTCTGGAACGATCAGCGCACGGCCGAGCAGTGTGCCGAGATCGAATCCAAAGCAGGTGGGCGCGAGCGGCTGATCGAATTGGTCGCCAACCCCGCGCTCACCGGTTTCACCGCGCCCAAGATCCTGTGGGTCCGGCAGCATGAGCCGAAGGTCTATGCGAGAACAAAGCACATCCTGCTGCCGAAGGATTACATCCGCTTGTGCATGGCCGGCGAGTACGCGACGGAAGTTTCGGATGCGAGCGGGACGCTGTTGCTCGATGTCGCGAATCGCAAATGGTCGGATGAATTGCTCGGCATCCTCGACATCGACAAATCGCTGATGCCCTCGATGCACGAATCGCACGAGGTGACGGGGACACTGACGGCGCCCGGGGCTAAAGCCCTGGGCCTGGCCCAGGGAATTCCGGTCGTCGGAGGCGGCGGCGACCAGGCCGCGGGCGCGGTCGGAAACGGAATCGTCACCTCCGGCATCGTCTCCGCGACGCTCGGCACCAGCGGCGTGATCTTCGCCCACAGCGATGCGCCCACGCGCGATCCGAACGGCCGCGTCCACACGATGTGTCACGCGGTCGAAGGCAAATGGTGCGTCTTCGGCTGCATGCTCAGCGCGGGCGGCTCGTTCCAGTGGTTCCGCAATCAACTGGGACAAGACGAAGTCGCGCGAGCGAAGAAGAAAAAAGTCGATCCCTACGAACTGCTGATCGCCGGGGCGCAACGCGCCCCCGGTGGGGCGGAAGGGCTCTTCTTCCTTCCCTATCTGACGGGAGAGCGCTGTCCCTATCCCGATCCGCGCGCGCGGGGCGGTTGGATCGGTCTCACCGCAAGAACCACGCGCGACATGATGATCCGCGCGCTGCTGGAAGGCGTCACCTTCGGCATGCGCGACGCCTTGGAGATCATGAGGGAGATGGGCATCCCCATCACGCAAGTCCGCGCCAGCGGCGGCGGGGCGCGCAGCGACTTCTGGCGCCAGCTCCAGGCCGACATCTACAATCAGCCCGTCGTCCTCACCAACGCCGCCGAGGGTCCGGCGTACGGCGTCGCCCTGCTCGCGGGCGTCGGCACCGGCGTGTGGAAGAGCATCCAAGAAGCCTGCCGCGCCTGCATCAAGCAGACGACGAAGATCATGCCGAACAAGAAGCGCGCCGCGATTTACGATCGGCACTACACGACGTATCACAAGCTCTACGGCGATCTGAAAGATCGCTTCTCCGACATTGCCGCGCTGCCATGCTAAAATGTTGATCGAGGTGCCGTCATGACCATCGCCGATCAAAAACTCCCGCCGCCGCCGGATTTTGAGAAGTCGCTGCCGAAGGGGCTGCGCATGAGCGAGGAGGAATTCATCGCGTGGTACACGTTTGAAGGGCAGGCCGAATGGGTCGACGGGGAGGTGGTGATCATGTCACCGGTCAGTTTGGCGCACGAGCACATCCAGTGGTGGGTGAAAAATCTTTTGAAGTTTTATTGCGATGACAAGCGACTTGGAATGGTGATGGGTCCTCAGTTCGTCATGCGGCTGAAGTTTTCGGCGCAGCGCAAAAAGGTCAGTCGTCGGGAACCTGATATCCTTTTCGTCGCTGAAGCACGGAAAGATCTCGTGAAGCCCAACCACCTCGACGGACCGCCGGACCTCGCTGTCGAAATCATTTCCCCTGAGAGCCAGAACCGCGACCGTCGGCAGAAATATCTCGAGTACGAGTCCGCGGGCGTCGCCGAATATTGGATCATCGATCCCCTTTCGGAAACGGTCGACGCGTTCGCCCGTGAAGGCGAATCATTCGTCGAAATCCCCGAACGCCAGGAGAAGATCACCTCGCGCGTCGTCCCCGGCTGGTATCTGCGCCCCGCTTGGCTCTGGCAGCAGCCGCGGCTCGACGTCCGCGTTGCGCTGGCGGAACTCGGCATCAAATGACCCGCACGCGCGTCGGACTGATCTTCGACGATGGCTTCGTCAAAAGCTCGCTCGCGACCGCGAAGCTTTTTGAGGAATTTGGTCTGCCGGCGACGTTTGCCGTCGTCGCCGACCCGGCGAAATGGTCGACGCCGAACTTCGTCAAAGGCGATTTCGATCTGTGGAACGAGCTGCAATCGCGCGGCCACGTCATCCAGCCGCACGGCGTCGCGCACGTGAAGCTGTCGGCGCTGCCGCACGAGCAGGCGGTCGGTGAGCTGCAGCAGTGCCTCGACCTCTTCGCAGAGAAGCTCGACGGCTTCGATGCGAAAAAATCGATCTACTGCTTCGCCTACAACTCTTCGACCCCGGGGCTGGACGCGTGGCTCCGCCCGCGCGTCCGCGCCTATCGTCATGGCGGCAGCGGGTTGCTCACTGAACGCGATCTGACAACGGGCAACTGGCACTCCGACGCGATCGGCCCGCATGACCCCGGCCCTGAGTTGCTTGCGCTGCTTGAGCGCGTGCGACGCCAGCGCCCGCCGGCGTTTCTCTTCACACTGCATGGGATAGACGGCGAAGCGTGGGGCGCGATCGCGCTTGACACGCTGCGCCGAGCGCTCGAGATCATCACCAGCGACGACTCCTTTTCGTACTGGCGGCTCGATTCTCCTTGACGCACGCCCGCCGCGTCGGTGAAGCTTTCGCCTCGTCGCATTTCACGAGGGGTTTCACATGACGCGAATCACAACGGTTTGCCTCGTCGCGGCTGCTGCGCTGTTGACTCGTCCGCTGTCGGTGCACGCGGACGTCAATGTCGGTGACGCGCCGCAGCTTTCCTTCCGGTCGCTCGACGGCAAGACCGTCGACCTCAAGCAGCTCAAGGGCAAGCTCGTGCTCGTCGATTTCTGGGCGACGTGGTGCGGCCCCTGCATGGCCGAGGCCGGGCACATGGTCGCCACCAACGAGAAGTACCACGACAAGGGCCTGCAGATCATCGGCATCAGTCTCGACGACGACCGCAACGCGGTGACGAACATCGTCAAGCAGCAGAACTTTTCCTGGCCGCAGTTCTTCGACGGCCAGGGCTGGCAGAACAAGTACGCCAAGGAGTGGGGCGTCAACAGCATCCCGCGCACGTTCCTGATTGACACCGAGGGCAAGGTGGTCTGGACCGGTCACCCCGGCCGGATGGATGAGCCGCTGGCGCAGGCGTTCCAGAAGACACCGCCGCAATTGGTCGACCCCGCGGTCGCGCAGCAGGCGTCGGCGACGCTCGACCAAGTCGAAGCGTCGATCAAATCCGGCGACAACGCGGCGGCGATCCAGCAGTTCGCGACGCTGCCGCCTGACGCGCGCAAGGACGGCAAGATCGACGCCCGCGCCAAGGAAGCGGAAACGAAGCTGCAGGCCGCCGCCCAAGCGATGCTCGCCGAGGTCGAGCCGATGATCCAGCAGAAGCAGTTCGTGCAGGCGGCGGCGAAGTTAAAGCAACTTGCCGCCGCGCTGGGGTCGAGCGACGCCGCAACCAAGGCCAGGCTGCGGCTCTCGCAGCTCAATGCGATGCCCGAGGCGCAGGCGCAGATCGCGGCCGCCGAGAAAAACGCCAAGGCGAGCGACGAGCTGGCGATCGCGCAGAAGCTCCAGTCGGATAAGAAGGACGAGCAGGCTTACGCGCGCTTCAAGCTGATCGCCAAACAGTTTCCGGGCACGGAAGCGGCGGCGAGCGCGCAGCAGGCGGTTGCGGCGTACGAGCAGGATCCCGCTTTCGTCCGCCGCGCCAACGAATCCGCCGCCGCCGTAAAGGCGAAAGGTTTGCTCGGCCTCGCTCAAAACTACCGCAACGCCGGCCACGCCGACATGGCGCGAAGGAAGTACCAGGAAGTGATCGACACGTACCCGAACACGAGCTTCGCCGAAATCGCCACCCGCGAACTTGCGGCGACGGCGAAATAACGCGTGCCGCGCGAATCACGATTCGCGCGGGCGATCCATCAGCGCCAACGCCAGCTTCGCCACGTTCATCGACGCGCCGGGCCGCTCGATCGAGCGGATGATTTTGGCGAGCTTCTGCCGCTGCTCGGCCAGCTTCTCGGGGTGCTTGAGCAGGTCGAGCGCGCACGCGGCGACGGCAGAAGGGTCGGTGAAGGGGATGAACTCGGGCACTACGTCGCTCTGGCCGGCGAGAATGTTCACCATCGCAATCTTGCGGGTCTTGATCAGGCGCTTCCCGATGCCGTGCCAGAGGAGCGGGTTGACGTGATAGACGACGATCATCGGGATGTTGTAAGCGGCGACGTGGACGGTGCTCGTGCCGCTCTTGCACAAGACCAGGTCGCATTGCGGGACGAACTCGTCGAACGCGTCAAGCTTGCGCATCACGTCAACGCCGAGGTCGCGGCTGAAGCAACGCTTACCCGCGTAGTCGGCTACGAAACGGTCGTCGCCGATCGTCGGAATGAGGAACTTCGCCTCCGGGTACTCGCGCCGGATCGCGGACGCCACCTCGACCATCCCGGGGAAATTCGCCGCCTGCTCGCTCCGGCGCGAACCTGGGGCCATTCCGATGACGGGGGGGCGATCGGGGAAGCGCGGCGGGGCGGTTCCGCGTTCGACACGATCCGCCGGCAGCCCGTCGAACAGCGGATGCCCGACGAACGTCGCCTTCACGCCGCGCGAGAGGAAATACTCCTGCTCGAACGGGAAGATGCACGCGACGTGATCGACGTATCGCCGCAGCTTTTTGATCCGGCCCTCGCGGCTGGCCCAGAGCTGCGGCGCGACGTAGGTCAGCACTTTCACGCCGAACTTCGTCTTGGCCATCCTCGCGAACGGCAGGTTGATGGCGGAGCTGTCCACGCAGATGTGCAGGTCGGGGCGAAGCGAGCTGTCACGATAGCGCTCGGCCGTCCGTTTCATCCAGCCGGAGGCTTCGAAGATCCGCAGCGCGCCGCGCCAACCCATGGCGGCACGTCCGACGGTTTCTTCCAGCACGTTCGCGCCCGCGGCGGCCATTCCGGGGCCTCCCAGGGCGTCGATCTGGATCGCCGGATCGAGCGTTTTGAGGCTGCGCACCAGCTCCGCCGCGTGCTGGTCGCCGCTGGCTTCGAAGGCGGTGATGAAGACGCGATGAGCCATGTGGAACTCGCGCGGTATGATGGGTCATGGGGCTGACGATGACAACAATCCGTTTCTCAATCGTCGTCTTGATCGTCGCGCTATTGTCGCCGCTCGCCGGCGTCGCGCAGGCAGCGGTCAACGTCGGCGACAAGCCGCAGCTTCACCTCCGCACGCTCGACGGCACGACGTTCGATCTGAAGGACTACAAGGGCAAGCTGGTCCTGGTCGATTTTTTCTACGGCCGATCGGATCTCG
>JAICTV010000032.1 GCA_025936175.1 Phycisphaerae bacterium | reverse complement strand
GAAACCGCCCGCTACCAAACGACGCTGCTGGAATCGGTCAACGAGGCGTTGCTGGACGGCGTGCTGGTCGTTTCGCCGAGCGGAAAGTGGCTCTCGTTCAATCGGCGCTTCGTGGAGATCTGGCAGATCCCGTCGGCGATCATCGAGAGCGGAGATGATGCGGCGGCGATCGCGACGGTGCAGTCGCAACTGAAGGACCCGCGCGAGTTTATCGATCGCATTCACCATCTTTACGACCGCCCGTTCGAGATCGCCCTGGACGAGAGGCTGGAGCTGACCGACGGCCGCGTGTTCAGCCGCACCAGCGCGCCGGTCTCCGATCCCGACGGCACGCTGTACGGGCGCGTGTGGTTCTTCCACGATCGGACGCAGGAAGAGTTGGCGCGGCAGCGGCTGCGCGAAATGGCGACGCAGTTGACGCTCTCGGAAGAACGCGAGCGCCGGCGCATCGCTTCGGTGCTTCATGACGACATCACGCAAATCCTGGCGATCAGTCAGATGAAGCTGCACGGCCTCAAGCGCAGCGCCAAGGATGCTTCTGCCGCCATCGGCGACGTGATCCAGCTCATCGACGAGGCGATCGAACGCAGTCGGCTGCTGACCATCGAACTGAGCCCGCCGGTGCTGTACGAGCAAGGGCTGGTTCCGGCGCTGGAATGGCTGGCCAAACGCGCCTCGACGCGGTTCGGCTTTCCCGTCGCGTTCGAGGACGACGGGCAGACCAAGCCGGTGAGCGAGGAATCGGCGGTGCTGCTGTTCCAGGCGGTGCGGGAGCTGGTCGCGAACATGATCAAGCATTCGAAAGGGACGCGCGGCGGGATACTGGTCGAGCGACGCCACGGAAACCTGAACATCATCGTTCGCGACGACGGCGTCGGCTTCGACGAGGCGGCGATGCAACGCGCCCGCGAGCGAAGTGACAGCTTCGGACTGTTCAGCATCCAGGAGCGGATGAAGGTGCTCGGCGGCCGGGTGGAATGGGAGTCGAAGCCGGGCGAGGGAACGACATTCTCGCTGGTGTTGCCGCTGGTTTGATCACGGCAGAGCCCGGCTGATTGTTTGTCGCGGCGCGTTCGCGCGAAATAAGCTCCGCCGCGATGCCGGGAATTCTGTTGCAAACCTTGCGGGTAGCGACTAACACTTCGCCCGACAGGAACGTGTTCGGTTGACCCGATCGGTTGTCGGCCACGCTCGCACGAAGGTGCGAGCACCACGCGGCGATCCGCTCGTTTGCCTGACATCGCGCCTGCCACGTTGCACGTCTGAGTAAGCGGGAGTCGTTATTCAAATCTGAAGAGTGCCCAGGTGGAGGGCCCGCGCTATGGGTTCGAAGCGTTCCGCGGCGGCGAAGGATTCCGTCAATGCGCTGAAGCGCGCTGCGCGCATGGCGGTGGAGCAACTCGAACAGCGGATGCTGCTGAGTCTCAGCGGCGTTCCGACCTGGCAGGAACAAGGGCCCGGTACGATCGTCGACGGCGGGTACGACCGCTTCGGCCCCAACGACGGCATCACCAACCAGATCAGCCCCGAGACGGGCGCCGTACAGCAAATCGTCGCCGATCCGAACAATCCCAACATCTTGTACGCCGGCACCGTGGACGGCGGCGTCTGGAAGACGACGCACGCGACGTGGTCTCCCAACGACGGCGTCAACAACGACGGCGATCTGTTCACCGACGAGATCGACGAAGTCCCGGACTGGCAGCCGCTCACCGACTCGATGCCGTCGCTGGCGATCGGCGCGCTGGCGATGAGCCCCGTGAACTCGCAGGTGCTCTACGCCGGGACGGGGAGCTTCAGCAGCCATATCGGCCGCGGCGGACGAGCGGTCGGCGTCTACAAGACGAGCGACGGCGGCGCGAACTGGACCGTGATGGGCCAGTCCGAACTGCACGACCTGCGGATCACGAGCATCATCCCGACGTCGCTGGACGGCGGGAACGTCATTCTCGTTTCCACGATCGACTCCCAGGCAAAGAGCAGTCGCGGCGGGCTGTATCGCAGCACCGACGGGGGCGCGACCTGGACTCACATCGTGCCGAGCGGGCTGCCCACGGCGTTCGACGTTTCGCAAATCGTCTGGGACCCGCGCTCGCCTGACTCCTTCTACGCCGGGGTTCCGGGCTTCGGCATCCTGCACAGCGGCGGGAGTCAGGGTTCGACGTGGACGCTGAGCAATGGGGACATCGACGCGGCGCTGATCAAATCGAGCAAGCGCTTCCGCCTCGCGGTGCACTTCAACGACGTGAACAACACGTTCGCGCTCTACACCGCGATCATCGACACGGTGAATTTCAAGAAGGCCCAGTTCGGGACGCTGCGGCAGATCTATCGGACGACGGACGCGACGAGCTGGCAGGCGCTGGGCGTGCCGCTGGTGAGCAACGGCAACCAGGCATATTTCCACCTCTCGCTGGCGGCCGATCCGAGCAATCCGGCCGTCGTCTTTGCTGCCGGCGACCATGCACCCGACGGGCCGCAGGGCGTCCTCTATCGCCGCGACGCGCAGCAGGCGCTGTGGACGCCCGTCGGCGTCAACGACCGCCACGCCGATTCGCGCTCCCTCACCTTCGCCGACGGAATGCTGCTCGACGCGTGTGACGGCGGAATCTACCGGCTGCGCAACGTGGACGGCGCGACCGCGAAATGGGAATCGCTCGACTACGGCCTGCGCGACGTCGAGATGTACCGGGCGGCGTACGACCCGCTGAACGACGTGATCTTCGGCGGCACGCAGGACAACGGAAACGTTCAGCAGAAGGACGGCATCGACGAGAACGATAACGCCGAGCCCAATTCGCCGGTCAACGCGAAATACAACCGCGCGCACGCCGATGGCATCGACAACAACAACAACAACCAGATCGATGAAGGCATCGACGAGCCGGCCGAGAAGTTCTTCTGGAACGAATTCCTGCCGGGCGACGGCGGAAATGTCGCGATCGCGCAGATCGACCCGACGCACGTGTGGCGCTTCGCCATCGGCAACTCGACCGACGTCTTCTACCGGCTGCTGTACGACGACAAGAACAACCAGACCGAGTCGGTCCGCGTCAAGCTCTCCCTCACCAAGGGAGGCGCCGACGATTCGGCCGTCACCGAGTTCGATAAGAAGCAGAACCATCCCAACCTGTGGCCGCTGGTGGTCAATGCGATCGATCCGACGCGAATCCTCATCGGCAACGACGGGCTTTACGAAGGCGTGGACGCCGACGGCAAAGGAACGCTGGGCGACCTGGTCGTCCGTCTCTCAAACGGCGGCGGTACCGACAAGAAGACGGTGAGCGCGCTCGCGTACGGCGGGCGGATCGGCACGGTCGACAACCCCGACGTCATCTACGTCGCGCGGCGCGACGGCACTATCGGCGTCCGCACCAAGCTCAAGGGCGCATTCACCTTCCAGAAGATCAAGACCGCCTCCAGCATCGTCAAGATCGTCCTTGATCCGACCAATTGGAAGACCGCCTACGCCATCGATTCCACACACGTCTATCGCACGACCGACGGCGGCGCGACGCCGTGGAAAGTGGTCGCGGAATTTCCGACCGAGGAACTGCGCGGGCTCCAGTTCGTGCGCACGGCGACGGGGACGGCGCTGGTGGTCGGCGGGATGGACGGCGTTTATCGCAAGATCAACCCGGACGATCCGGCGTCGCTGTGGACCCATTTCGGCCAGGGACTGCCCCATGCACCGGTTTACGATCTGACCTTCATCGGCAAAGACCCGTCAACGACGGCGGACGACCAACTGCTGGTCGCGACGCTCGGACGCGGCGCGTGGACCGTTTCCGCAACGGATCTGCTCACGTCGGCGGTCATCCAGATCGCCGGCACCGCCGCCGCCGATCAGGTCCGGCTCGCGCTCAATCCGACACAGCGCGGCGAGCTTGACGTGTTCCTCAACGGCAGCGCCACGCCGCTGAACGCCGTGGAGCTCGACACGATCGAGAAGATCGTCTTCACCGGCGCGGGCGGAGACGACACGCTGACGGTGGACAGCAGCAACGGCGCGATCAGCGTGCCGGGCGGCATCACGTTCGTCGGCGGGACGCAGGATTCGCAGGATCAACTGGTGCTGAGCGGCAACGGCATCATCCTCGACGCCTCCGCGCCCACGGCGAACCAGAGCAGCGGCGATGTACACATAGGCGTCGGCGGGGACACCGAAATCATTCACTTTTCGGAGAACGAGAAGGTCGCTTCCACCATCGCGCTGCCCCTCGGCGATCTGACCCAGGCGCTGCGCAACGGCCTGCGCACGACCAACCTCTGGTCGAGCAAGTTGAACGACGACTCGCTCCTCGGCCACGATTTGCCCGGCTCGCGCGCGACGCTCGGCCGGGCGTTCAACGGCATCCACGTCGATGAGGCGCAGAGCGTCGAGGACGAGGAAGAAACGATCGGCCCGGCCGTCCAGAGCGTGTCAAACGCGCCCTCCGATGAAGAGGTATCCGATGCCGGCGACGAGCTGCCGCTGGGATCGAGCCAGATCTTCAGCCGCCTGATGGAAACCGGGCTCGGCGCGTTCGATCTTTCGTCCATCACCAGCCCCGCCGACCTTCAGCAGCGGCTCGATGCGCTGGATGAAACCAGCGGCAACGTGACGATGACGACCGCGACCGACGGGTCGGTGCGCTACAACGCGACCATCGTCAAAGAGCTCGAAGGCCTGGCCGATCTCGACGTCGACGCGCTCAACGGTCTGGTTTCGCTCGGCGGGACGATCGATCTCAACGCGCGCGTGACGATGCACCTGATCTTCGGCGTGGACTCCAAGGGCTTTTTCATCGACGCCGACTCCAATCCCGATCCGGAAGTGACGATCGATCACATCTCCGGCACGGTGAGCGGCGGCGGATCGATCGGGTTCATCGGCGTTCAGCTCGAAAACGGCACGTTCACGTTTGATCCGGACGCAAAAGTCCTGGTCAATCTTCACGACCCCGGCACCGACGTGAAGGAAGGCTACATCCGCCTCAATGAGTTGGGCGACATCAGCAACAGTCTGGCCACCGCGGTTTTCCAAGGCGATCCGGGTGACGGGCTCAATGACGACGTGAAGTTCGACGGCGATTTCAAGGTCTCGCTGTTCGACATCGATTTGCCGGACCTCACGCTGGGGCTCGACTGGTCGGACTTGAACGACCTCTCGAGCGTGCATGTTGATCCCAGCCCGACGCTGCAAAAACTCCTCGACGTGGACGCCGGCCGCGTCGCCGCGACACTGCTCGGCGCGGCGAATCAGTTCACCTCGATCTCCGGCGTGGACTTGTTCGCGCAGAAGATCCCGCTGGTCAACAAGAGCCTCAACGACCTGCTCGGCGGGACGTCCGATGAGAAGTTCGACTCGACAAAGATCGACGCGATCGGCTCGGTCTTCAGCGAAGACGGCTACAACAAGTTCGTCGTTCAGCCCAAGGGGCTCAACCCGCTGCTGGACGGGATCACGGTTGGCAACAAGGTCACGTTCAAGGGCGATGACGCGGCGGATCACACGGGCGAGATCGACTCGGTCGATCAGACCAGCTTCAGCGTGCGCTTCGCGCTGTCCGACACCCACAGCCCCGCGACCGGGACCGATACATCAATCATTGTCACGCGAAATGCATCGCTGCAAAAGACCGTGCTGGGGCCGCTGGCCCAAATCACCAACCCGACCGCCCTGCTCGATCGCATCCCGACGATCCAGGAACTGGTGCAACAGATCCAGGACGCCACCGGCATCGACGGCGTGTTCGACAATGTCCGCCTCAGCGCCGCGAACGACTCCATCGAGATGCCCTTCGATTTCACGCTTTCGCCGATCAAATTCGCGCAGCGGCTCGACTTCGGCGGCAGCATCGCCGGGCTGAATTTCTCGGCGGGGACGGATCTTGACATCACCGTCGAGCCGAAATTCCACTTCACGGTCGGTGTGCAGTTTGGCGGGGACGTGCCGATCGAGCAGCGCGTCTACCTGCTCGAAGACGCCGGGAAAGAAGCGTCGCTCGGCATCACCATCGCGGCGGAAAATCCGAGTCTCACCGGCACGGTCGGTTTCCTGAACGTCAAGCTCGGCGAGGACGGGGATCAGCATGGCGTGCAGATCAACGGCACCGTCGCGCTGAACCTCACCGACCCCGGCGACAACGGCCGCATCACCGTCAACGAGCTTACCCCTTCCAATCTGGCCGACACCTTCGACGCGAGCATCGACGCCACCTTCGCGGTCGATCCGCTGAAGATCACCGCCGACCTGGGCAGCGGCGACGACAGCGTCAGCCTCGGACAGATCAGCATCAAGCTCGATCCGACGCACATCACGAGCCTGTCGGATCTGAGCAACCTCTCGCCGCAGATCAGCGGCAAGACCGCGTTCGAGGATTTCACCAACATCACGCCGCAGATGATCCTCGCGGCGATTCAGGCGTTGATCGAAAAGCTGCGCGGCCTGGGCGCCGGCGGCGTGTTCGACACGCGGTTGCCGCTGATCAACAAGAGCGTTTCCGATCTGCTCAAGCTCGGCGATCAGCTCGCGAACGATCTGGGCACCTTCGACGAGAATAACGTGCTGACGGCCAAGGGGATGGAGAATTTCCTCCAGAGCCACGTGGACAACGCGCTGAAGGTGACCGTCTCGCAGGATGCGATCAGCTTCAAGTTGAACTTCACGCAGAGCGTCAGCGAGAACGTGCCACTTAATCTTGATCTGGGAAGCTCCTGGGGACTGCTGAAGGTGACGAGCGGCGGCAATCTGAGCCTCAGCGGCACCGCTTCGGCGGCGCTCGGCTTCGGGTTGCTCACCGGCGCGAACATCCCGCTCGACCAGCGGCTGTTCCTCTCGACCAGCGGCGACGACGCTTCGAAGTTGTCACTTTCTGGCTCCGCCAACGCCGGCTACGGCGCGGGCTCGCCCATCGACGCCGACGTGGAGATCGGCTTCCTTAAGCTGCATGTGACGCAGGCCCGCGCCTTGCTCGATCTCCCGGAGCTCGGCGGCGCACTCAAGGATCCCGGCAACAACGGCGAAGGCGCCGGCCGGCTCACCTTCAAGGAAATCGCCGACGCCATCGCCAACAGCAACTACGGCTCGATCCTCGGCGGAAGCTTCAACGGCCGCATCCAGGCGCTGATCCCGCTCGACGGCAACGACCCCGGAACCGACGTCGCATACCCGCCCTCTTCCACTGACGCGTGGATCGAAGTCGCCGGCAAGTTGGAGAATCTGGTCAACGGATTCGACACCAATATCGATCCCCTGATTCACACCAACACCGACACGCCGCTCACCGAAGCGCAGCTCGACGCCTTCCCGTTCAGCGGCTCGAACAAGGTTCTGCTCTATCAGCACAACATCGACAACCTGATCGAAAGCGCCGTCCTCAACTTCAACAGCCTCATCGACGGGCTGGAGAAACTCATTGACTGGGGCGACAAGCTGCTCGGCATCGGCGGGCTCGATTTCAAGCTGCCATTCGTCAACAAGAGCCTTCGCGACGCGCTCAACTTCTTTAAGGACCCCAACGGGCCGCTGCAGGGCATCATCAACTCGATCAGCGGCAGCGGCGGGCTGGGCGCTCAATCGAGCGACGCGACGATCCAGTTCGCGGCGAACAAGATCCTCGCGGCGCTGCCGTCGGGCAGCACCGTCAAATATCAGACCGATCAGAACACGGGCCACATCCTCGGCGTCACCTTCCAGACCGCCCTCACGTCCAACTTCAGCGCGATGCTCGACCCGCTGAAGTTCGACCTGGGGCTTCCCTTCCTCAAGATGAATTCCGACACCACGCTGGACGTGTCGGGCGATGTGCAGCTGAATCTCGCCTTCGGCGTCAGCAAAACCAACAACGGCTTCTTCCTCCTGACCGATCCGCAGGACGCCGACGGCCACGACCTGCCGGAATTCCAGATCCGCAACCTCAAGCTCAGCCTCAACGGCACGCAGACGATCAGCCTCGGCTTCCTCGACCTTCAGGCGAAGTTCGACCCGGCCAAGGACTTCATCGCCGCCAATCTCGCAGTGAACCTTAACGGGCTCGATGACGACAAGCTCACGCTCGACGAGCTGCTCGATTTCTCGCACTTGCCGAACGTGGTTGACTCTGATCCGAACACGCCGGGCCTCGACGGCATCGATCTTCGCATCCTCGCGGCGATGGACGTCCCCCTCACGCTCGACGCCGGCGCCGACCCCAACCTGCCCAAGCTCAGCACCACATTCCACCTGGGCTGGGGCCCGTTCGGTACCTCCGACATCATCAACGGCACCGACGCGTTCACCAATCCGACCGTCGAGCTGGACAGCCTGCACCTCGACCCCGGCGCGGTCATCAAGCGCATGGTCGAGCCCTTCCTCGACAAGGTGAACCAGTACAACATCCTCCGCCCGATCCTCGACGAACTGAATCAGACCGTCCCCATCATCGGCGGCACCGTCGCGGACCTGCTGGGCATCAACGACAACCCGGCGATGAGCTTCCTGCTCAACATCGCGAGCGCCATCGATGACTTCGAAGGCAACATCAGCGGCGTGGACGGTCTGTCGATCAATTTCGGCAACGTCACGATCCCGCGCGACGGCAACGTCGCCAACACCAGCGGCACCGTCGTCGATTCAAACGATCACACCGTCTCGACCGAGTCGAATCCCAACAATTACCCCGGCGGGCAGCTCCCGCTCGTCGGCGGGATCATCCGTGACCTGGGGGCGGCGGGCGTCACCTTCCCCGTCCTCCAGCTCGGCACGCTCATGCAGCTTTTCATGGGCAATCCCGCCGACCTGGTCTTCGCCGATCTGAGCGGCGTGCACCTCACCAAGTCGTTCGACGAAGAGATCCCGATCTACAGTGTCGGCATCCCCTACATCGCCGACGCCAGCGTCAACGCGCTGTTCGGCGGGGCACTCGATCTCTATCTCAACGTCACCGCCGGCATCGATACCACGGGGCTGAAGACCGGTCATCTCATCGACGGCATTTACCTGGGCGATTTCGATCCGGGCGACAATCACCAGATCGATCCGAGCGACGCCGAGCGGCCTGAGGTCGAGCTCGACGCAGGACTCATCGCGGGCCTCGACGCCAAGATCAGTGTCCTCGGTTTCGACCTGGCGAAGATCACCGGCACCGCTGAGATCGGCGGAAGCGTCTCGATCGACTTGAATGATGACGACGACGGCGCGCCGCAGCCCCTCGATCCGCGCGACGACGCCGCCCGCACCGACGGAAAGTTCCACCTCAACGAGATCTCCACCGTCATCGACACCAACGGCGGCGATCTGCTGTGCATGTTTGATCTCGACGCGACGCTCTTCGCCAAGCTCTCCTTTGAGATTCACATCCCGGGCCCCAATCCGGACTGGAGTCACAAATGGATCCTGGCCACGTTCCACGCCGAGTGTGATCCGACGCCCGTCGTGGCCGATTACGCCGACATCATCGGCGGGAAGCTCGTGCTGACGAGCACGACCTCGAGCAGCCTGCCGGATCAACACACGTTCGCTGCTTCCAATGCCGACGACGGCGACGTGCTCGAGATCCTGCGCGTCGACAAGGACAACGACGGCACCTTCGAGACGCTGCGCATCCGCAAGGACGGATACGACGACGACTTCGGCCCGCTCGAGAGCGGCAACGATCACATCGACAACATCGACGATCTGACACAGATCACGATTCACGGTTCCGGCACCGGGAAGTTCCGTCTCCAGGATTTTGGCGTCGGCGACGATTCGGTCACGATCGATCCGCTGATCCAGATCCCGGTGGATCTGGCCGGCGGCGACGGGAACGATTCCTTCAGCGTCGCGGACGGCGCGGGCGGCACGCTTCGCGGCGGCGAGGGGAGCGACTACTTCGTCCTCACGCCCGACGGCACCGCACGCAGCTTCCACCTCTTCGGCGACGGCGGCGACGATCAGCTCTCCGGCGGACGCGGGAAAGACTCGATCCTCGGCGGCGAAGGGAACGACACGCTCGACGGCGGCGGCGGAAACGACGACAGCGGCGCCGACGTCATCGTCGGCGGCGGCGGCAGCGACATCATCGACGGCCGCGGGCAGGACGATCTCCTCGTCGGCGACTACGCCGCCAGCTTCGATCCGCGCCCCGCCTCCGGCGCAGACGAAGGCGCGGACCTCATCTCCGGCGGCGGCGGCGCGGACGACATCTGGGGCGACAACAAGACCTTCTCCAGCGCGATCGACGGCGATCAGCCGGACGCTTCCCTCGCGACCGGAGACCTCATCACCGGCGGCGCCGGCTCCGACGTCGTCTTCGCCGGCGCGGGCGACGACCAGGTCGATCTCGGCTCCGCAGACGGAAGCGATCCGAATCAGGCGTTCGGCGGCAGCGGAAACGACATCCTGATCGGTGGCGACAACCTCGACAGCCTGATGGGCGAGAGCGGCAACGACAGCATCACCGGCGGCGACGGCAACGACACGCTCTACGCCGGCGACTTCAACTTCGGTCCTAACAAATCGAACCAGGGCTTCGACACGCTCACCGGCAACGGCGGCGACGATTTGATCGATGGCGGCGACGCGGACGCCGTGACCGCGTCCGGCGGCGACGGCAACGATTCCATCCTCGGCAGCCGCGGCGCCGACAACATCTCCGGCGACGCCGGCCGGGACTTCATCGTCGCCGGGCCCGGCAACGACTCCGTCATCGGCGACGGCGGCGATGACGACATCGTCGGCGGCAAAGGCACCGCCGGCGGAATCACCTTCGCCACCTCCATCGCCGCCGACGACGGCGCTGACAGCATCCGCGGCGGGGACGGGAACGATGCGCTGCTCGGTGACAACGGAACGATTGATTCCTCGTCGCGCGCCGCCAGCACCGTCTCCACCGGCGGGTTCGGACCCGACACCGTCTCAGGCGGTGCGGGCGATGATTCCATCCTCGGCGGCGGCGGCGCCGACAACATCGACGGCGACGGCGAAGGTCTCGACGCCACCACCGGAGGCAGCGACATCATCGTCGGTGACCTCGGCACGATCACTTCCACCGCCGTCACTCCGGCGCCCAGCAGCACCGGCGGCGGCGACAGCGCCACCGGCGGCGCGGGCAATGACATCCTCATCGGCGGCGACGCCGGCGATAATCTCGACGGCGGCGCAGGCGACGACCTCGTCTTCGGCGACTTCGGCACCATCAACCGCTCGACCGGCAGCTTCGTCTCCTCCAGCACTTCAACCACCGACGGCGGCGGTGACACCGCGCACGGCGGCACCGGCAACGACTCCATCCTCGGCGGACAAGGCGCCGACAACCTCTTCGGCGACGAAGGCGACGACGACCTCACCGGCGGGCACAACGTCGCCGGTGGCGCGGACGCCGCCGACAGCATCGACGGCGGCGCGGGCAAGGACGTCATCGCAGGCGACAACGCGTCCATCGTCCGCCACGCCGGCGGATCGTCGCGCACGACACGAACGCTGCTCGGCGCGACGCTCTACAACAGCGCCGGCGCGGCCAACGTCGCCACCGCCGCGAGTACAGCCTCTATCGACGTCACGCTTCTCGACGCCGGCAGCGCTGACACCTCCGTCTTCGGCAACGACTACATGGCCGGCGGCGCGGGCGACGATTGTCTCTTCGGCCAGGCCGGCAACGACGTCATGCAGGGCGACGGCGCGACCACGCTCAACGTCTCTGCCACCCTCCCCTCCGCCGCCGCATCGAGCGACGGCGATGACTACATGGAGGGCAACGACGGCAACGACATCATGTTCGGCAACTTCGGACAGGACGACATGATCGGCGGCAGCTCGAGCCTCTTCGGCTACGATACTCTGGCCAAGCGTCACGACGGCTCGTCCGACACGATATTCGGCGGCGCGGGCCTCGCGGCGGGTCGCAACGACTCCGGCGATACCACGCCCGGCGGACACGCGCGCGACGCCGACGTCATCCTCGGCGACAACGGCAACATCTATCGCATCGTCAACTCCTCCGGCGCGTATCTCACGTTCACTTACGACAACTACGCCGGCGGCTTGCGCATCGTCCCGCGCGCGATCGACCTGCTCGATTACTCCGCCGACGACGTCGCGACCAACGACGCCGGCGGCGGCGATTCGATCCACGGCGAGGGCGGGGACGACATCATCCACGGCGCCGCGGGCAACGACTCCCTCCTCGGCGACGCGCAGGACGACGACATCTACGGCGAAACCGGCGACGACTGGATCTCCGGCGGCGCCGGCGAGGACGGAATCCTCGGCGACGACGGACGCATCGTCACCAGCCGCAACGGTGCAACCGAGCCGCTGCTCGGCGTCAACGCCGTCAACGCGCAGCTCAACGTCATGTCCGACACGCCTTACACCGGCGCGTGGCTCTACATCACCGGCCGCCTGAACAAAGCAGTTGCAGTCGCGACGAAGTTCAACAACGGCGGCAACGACGCCGTCTACGGTGGTCTCGGCGACGACTTCATCCACGGCGGCGCGGGCAACGACGGCATCTCCGGCGCCGAAGCGCAGCAGTCCTTCTACGACGCGCCGATCGCCAAGGCCAACTGGCTCTCGTACGATCCGACCACCCGCAAGCTCGCCGGCTACGATGCGAATCACCCGCTTGTGAAGATCAACAACTTCTTCCTCAACTTCGACGCCACGGACGTCCAGGGCAACAAGATCAACGACGGCAAGGACCGTATCTTCGGCGACGGCGGGCACGATTGGCTGGTCGGCGGAACGCAGAACGACCGTCTCTTCGGCGGCCTGGGCGATGACGTGCTCAATGCCGACGACAACCTCGACACCAGCAACGGGCTGAACGACCGCGCCGACGCGCCGGCGTTCGCCGACGCCGACTTCGCGTTCGGCGGAAACGGCCTCGACGTGATGGTCGCCAACACGGGCGCCGACAGACTGTTTGACTGGGTCGGTGAGTTCAACACCTACGTCGTGCCGTTCGACGCCTTCGGCATGCCGACTATCGTGCGTTTTGCTTCGCCGGCGGTGATGAACTTCCTGTCAGCGCTGGGCAAAGAATCCGGCGCGGATCAGACTTTAATTGAGCCGAACGGAGAATTGGGTTTGAGCAAGCAAGGCGACAACGGAGCGCCGCGCGATCCGCAGGGCCCCTACGCGAACGGTCAGCGCGACACGTTCGGCCGGCCCGAGGACGATCGCAATACGGCGCTTCCACTGTAACCGTGCGCCGTCAGTCGTGGACGCCTTCATTCGAGGCGGCGGCAGAAGCGCCGGCAGCGGCGGCACTGTCGGCGGCGGTTGCTTCGATTCGCTTGACGCGCCCGCCGTCCGACGCTTGGCGCTTTTCCGCCGCCGGCTCCGCAGCGAAGGCGATGATGCCAGAGCCCATCGGCGTGTGATACCGCTCGTTGCGAAGAAAACGCGCGTCCGATGCGCTGGTCCAGACACGTTCCTCAAAGTCGTGCACGTACCGCCGCGTGACATCGACTTGACCCGCGTGTTCGCGCTCGTAATCGAGCATGTCCCCGATGTCGTCGAAAAGGAGATCCTGCGCCCGGCCGCCGACGATGACGCGCAGGGCGGCGGCGTAACGCTCGTCGTTGATGATCATGCCGCATTCGGCGCACTCGTCACGACCGTACGCGATCTTCGGAGGGGCGTCCGCATTGGAGCCGCCGCCGCATCCTGACACGACCTGCAGCAGCGTGATGCACAGCAGAAATCCGATCCGTTTCATACGGCGCTCCTCCGTCGGAACAACAGCGAGGCGACGAGAAGAGGACACACCGTCCACGCGCACAGCGCGGCGGCGAAGATCGCGCCGAGCGAGCGGCCGCAGGTTTGTTCCACATAAAGCCCCGCGGGACCGAGGACGTCCAGCGACGCGTCGACCGATCGCAATGCCCACATCTTGAAGACCTGCAGCGGGTTGACCATCGACCAGCCGAAGAGCTGCTCGATCGGCAGCTTGAACGTCATCGCGCCGGCCATCAGCCCCAGATCGCTGACGAAGACGAACGCGAGCCAGAGGAAAACCGCCGACGCGATGGCGACGCTGGTGCGCCGGGCGAAAGTCGATAGCAGAATGCCGACGCTCAGCATCGCCAGCGCCAGCGCGACCGTGAGGCCGGCCAGTTGAAACAGGCTCGCGGGATGCGTGGCCGAACCCGACCACGCCAGGACAGCGGCGACGACGCCGAAGCCGAGGCAGATCGAGCAGACCAGCGTCAGCGCCAGCCCGATGAATTTCCCGAGCAGGAGCTCCGTGCGGGTGATCGGTTGCGCCAGGAGGTAAAGCAGCATGCCGCGCTCGCGGTCGGAGGCGATCGTCCCCGCGCCGGCCGTCAGCGACATGAGCGGGACGACCAGCAGCACGAGGTTGACCAGCCCCGCGCTCGTGCGTCCGAAGCCGGCGAGACCGCCACCCACGTTGGCGGCGGATACGTACGAGACCGCCAGACCGAGTGCGGCGAAGGCGATCGTGTACATCAGAAACCATCGGCTGCGCAGCGCATCTCGCAGTTCGCGGCCGGTGAGCGTGGCGGTGGTTGAAACGATCTCGCTCATGGGTGGACCTCCTCGCGTGACGGCGTGACGAGATCGAAATCGTCGACGCGGATGTCGGCGGCGGCGAGCCGCTGCAGGGGAACGGCCCGGCTTCCGCCGGAGACGGGAACGTAGATCCCGCGTCCGTTCTTTCGCGCATCGAAGCCTTCGCCGCGGAGCAGCTCGAGCGCGCGCGAAACGTTGCTTGCGTCCATGAGCACATGAAGGAGCGTGTTCTCAGTCTGGCGTGACGCGAAGGTTCTCGCGGAAACGTCCGACATCATCCGCCCGCGCTCGAGCGTGATCACCCGAGTCGCCAGCGCCGCGATCTCTTCACGTCGATGCGACGCGAACAGCACGGCGCGAGAATCGGACTTGGCCAGCCCGGCTAGAACGTTGACCATCTCTGCTCGCCCGCAGGCGTCGAGGCTGGCGGTGACTTCGTCGAGGATGAGGATTGGCGGCTCGCCGAGGAGCGCGATCGCCAGCGCGAGCCGCTGCTTCATCCCGCCGGAGAGCTCGCGGATGCGCTTGGACGCGTGCCCGACGAGCCCGACGCGGTACAGAACGGCGTCGATGTCACGGACGCGCTCGCCCTTGAGCTTCGCGAAAAAACGAACCGCTTCGTGTACGCGCAGCTCGTCGTAGAAGCCGAGTTCCTGGGGCACATAGCCGATTAATCGGCGTGCGCGCTTCCCTTGTCGCCAGGCGTCCAGGCGGTCGACGCGGATCGCGCCGTCGTAGCGCATTAAGCCGAGGATGCAGCGGATGATCGTGGTCTTCCCCGCGCCGTTCTCGCCCCAAAGCGCGACGGATTCGCCCGCGGTGATGCTGAACGTGACGTCGTTGACCGCGGTCGCGCGCGCGAAGCGTTTGGTCAGATGCTCAATGGTGATCATGCCGGACCTCCGGCGAGTTGGGGTACGAGAGAGCGATTACGAAGACGCGAACGAATCGGCAGGCCGAACGCGGCGATCACGATTCCGCTGGCGATCAGGAGCAGGATCGAGGAGCTGAGGAGCAAACCATCCCCATCAGCGGACGACGCGGCAACCTGCATCGGAACGGGGTGCATCAGCGGCGACGGATCGGCAAACTTCGCTTCCGGTTGCACGGCGGGCATGGCGCGGCCGATGAACTCGATCGCATCGTGCGCGGGGCTGAACAGCATCAGGCGGAGCTTGGGCTCGCGGTCGATCAGGCTCTCGAAGAGTTTTCGCGCGCGATACGGCTGATCGCCGATGCCGTCGTGGTCCGCATCATATCCGCCGTAGTCGGCCCAGAAATTCCCGCGTCCGGCGACGGCGAAGTCGTTGCCGTCGATCGCGCCGCGCCCCTGGACCGCGATCTGCTCGATGTTGTCGATGAAGTTGTTGCCCGTGATACGGTTGCCGCGCACTGCCGGGAGCAGCGTCATGCCGATGTCGTTGCAAGCGAACGTGTTGCCGGTGAACGCGGCGCTGCCGGGCTTGCGCGTGTACGGCGAGCCGTCGAGGTAGACCCCGACCCGGTTGCCGGCAAAGACGTTGTCCTCCACGGCGAAGGCGTCCACCTCTTTCATGCCGAGGCCGTATCCACTGGGCCCGCGATTGTTCAGCAGCAGGTTGCGGCGGAGGCCAAATCCTTTGCCGTACATCAGGTAGATGCCGACCGAGTTTCCCTCAAGCCGATTATCTTCCAGCGTCACGTCATTGGCGTACATCATGTGGAAGCCGTAGCGGTTGTGGCGGGAAACATTTCCCCGAACGGTGACCTTGTTCGAATACCACAGCAGCACGTCGCGTCCGTTCTCGACGACGTTGCGCTCGATCAGGCAGTTGTTGGAGCGGAACAGCCGCAGGGCGTCGCCCCGACGCGCGATGTCGAGCGCTTTGCTCGTGATGTGATTGCCGGCGACGCGACAATCGGAGGCGTTTTTCAGATCGATTCCGAACAGGACGTCGTCGAAGCGGTTGTTCTCGATCGTCGCGCGATTGGCGAGGACGCGCACGCCGGCGTTTTCGAAGTCGAGGCTGTCGCCGGAGCGTTTGATCACCAGACCGCGAACTTCGCAGTCGGGAGATCGGATGATGATGACGTCGCCGCAGCCGTTTCCGTCGATGACGGGATAGTCTTTCCCGACCAGGCGCAGGGGTTTGTTGATGGTGATGCCTCCCGCATAAATGCCGGGGCTGAGCAGGATGGTGTCGCCGGGCGCGGCGGCGTCGATGCGCGCTTGAAGATCGCCCGCATCGGCGCTCGCCGCGACCGCGACGCTCAGAAGGAAGATGGCAATCAGGCGACGGCGCATGTCACGGTCGGTTGAATGTTCTTCGACTGACGCTTGGCGCGTTCGAAGAGCGGCTTGTACGCGAGCCGATGGAAAAACAGCGCTGCCAGCGACATCACCGCGCTGCCCCACGCGAGATACAGGCCGATACCCATCTGCGCGTGGGTCTTGAATTGTCCGATCACGCCGGTGCCCAGGATCGTCGGGACGAAAGGCTTGACCGACGACGACAGCGGCGCGTGCGGATTGAGGTTCAGCCCGAAATCCTTCATCCACCAGTGCAGATCCAGCAGGAACATCACCGGGAACAAGATCGCCGGCAGCACCAGCAGCGCCGCCCAGCGCGAGTGGATGAACGAGGCGCCTTCGACCAGCAGCACCATCGCGATGATCGCCCACACGGCCACCGCTTTTTCAAACGGCGCAGCGTCCTCGAGCTTGCGCATCCCGATGTAGTGATTCAGGCCGTTGATTTCCCGCACGGCGCCTTCGATGCGGTTGACGTACGCGTCGAGCTGCAAGCCCTTTGGATACTGCGGCGCTTCGAGCTGCATGTGCCAGTACGGCAGGAACAACGAGGCGAGCAGCAGGATGCGCGCCACCGACAGCGTTACCGTCGGCAGCGCGTACTTCGTCCAGTGCTGACTCAACTCGTGCGTCGGGATGCGTGGGCCGAAAATGCGCTGAAAGATGCTCATGACTACTCCAACAGCGATGCGAACCAAGCCCGGGGATCGCAATCCCCGGGCTTGTGAAAAAGGTCACCGCGACGCGGTCGCCTTGGGCTTGACCTGAAAGTAACCCATCATTTCCAGGTGCAGCGCGGAGCAGAACTCGGTGCAATAGAAGGGGTACGTGCCGGCGCGGTCCGCCTTGAACTCGATCGTCTCGGCTTCGCCCGGCTCGAGGCTGAGGTTGATGTTGAAGCCGGCGATGCAGAACCCGTGGGTCGCATCCGGGGTCTGCTCGAGGTTGTTCAGGTGCCAGACGACCGTGTCGCCTTCTTCCACTTCGACGTTTTCGGGGGTGAAGTGACTGCGGACGACGGTCGTGTAGACGTGAATCTTGCCGTCGGCTTCCTTGACGACCTTTTCATCGCCCGGCATCGGCGCCTTGGGATCGACCGACATGGTGAGCGGATCGGTGCCGACTTCATAAGTCGCCAGCGGCTTGAGCTTGTCCGCCTTGATCATCTGCGCGTAGTGCGGCTCGCCCACACCGATCGGCAGGTCGTAAATCACCGGCATCTTCTCGCCACCCTGGGCGATATCGACGAGCTGGAAATTCTGCGGGAGCAGCGGGCCGGTCTGGAAGAAACGGTCGACCGACCACTTGTTCATCCCGATCATGTAATGACCGGCGGGCTTGGTGGTGTCGCCTTCGGCGCAAACCAGGTGCCCGATGTTGTATTGCATGGGGGCCTTGGCGACGACGGTCCACGGCTTCTCGGGATGAAGCTTGGCAAAGCTTCCGCCGAGGCTCCAGCGGCAGATCGCCGAATCCAGGAACAGCGATGTGTAGGCGTAACCCTTGTCATCAAACTGCGTGTGCAGCGGCCCGAGGCCCACTTCCACTTGCGCTTCCTTCACGTCGTCGAAGTTAAGAACGGGAACCCCGTACTCGTCCTTCGACGCGAACTTCCCGCTGGCGATCACCTGCTTGATCTTGGCGGTGGAATAGATCGTCACGTGCGGATCGAGCTTGCCGGAGACGATGACGAACTCGCCGTCGGGCGTCACGTCGACGCCGTGCGGGCTCTTGGGCTCAGGAATGAACCAGAGGGCGCCTTCCTTCACGGCGGTGTCGAGTCGCAGCACCTTAAAGCCGTTGATCTGCTCCGTTTTTCCCGCCTTGACCAGCGCCTCCGCCTTTCTCCAGTCGACGACGTGCATGTAATCCATGTCGCGCTGGCTGGCGGCAGCTTCAAGCGGCGCCTCGCCCTTTTCGATCGCCCCGTACGCCGCCTCGACGTTGAAAGAGTTGCCGAAGATCAGCCCATCGCTTGCCAGCTTGCCGGCATCGAAAAGGTCCTGGTCGTACGGCGGCAGCTCGATGGCAAAGCTCTGGTCCTTGTCGATGCGGCCTTTGGCGCGATCGAACTTCCAGAGCGTGACCCAGCCGCGGTAGGTTTTCTTGAACTGCTCGATCGGGGCGTACTTGTTGCCCAGGGGCATCGGATACTGCCCGCCCTCGATGATGTAATCGCTGTTGGGGGTGACGAAGACCCCGCCGTGATCGCTCAGCGCGATCGGGTTCTTCAGGATCTGCTTGGTCTCGAAGTCGCGCAGGTCGATGACGGCGACGCGCGCGTTCGCCTTGTCGCTGATGAACAGGAACTGCCCGTCGTATTCGCCGTTGCTTTCCGACAGCGCAGGGTGGTGAGTGTCGCCCCAGGTGAGCTTGTGGTCCTTATCGAGGTCTCCCTCGGCCAGCACCTTGTTGCCGACGCCGTACCCCCAGCCTTGCCATGGTTCGGGCGTGAAGACGGCAATGCTCCGCAGCAGACGCATCGACGGCACGCCGATCACGAACATCTGTCCGGAGTGACCCCCGGAGGCGAACGTGATGAACTCGTCGTGCTTCCCGCTGGGCGTGTAGGTCTTGGCGGCGGCGACGAGGTCGTCGACGTTGAGGCCGCGCTCGGAGGCGATCTTCTGCAGCTCATTCACCTGCCCGCCGCTGATCTCGACCTTTCCCGCGGGCTTATCGTCCGCGCGAGCGACTCCTGCGAATGCGAGGGCGATGGCTGCCGCGGCGGCGGCAGAGCGGAGATGATGTCTGAAGGCGTGCCACATGATCTAAAGGTCCTTTCGGTTCGGGTGAGGTCAGTCGGTTTTTCCAAGCGCGCCGGCCGCGCGTTGCAGCGAGCGCAGGTACGCGATGACGTCGCGAAGCTGTTCGTCTTTGAGCGCGGGATTGCCCCCCTTGGGGGGCATGGCAACTTTCGTCGTGTTGCCGGGGTCGGTCGGGCCGCGGCCCTTCTTGATGAACGTCAGCAACTCCTCGTCGCTGAGCTTGAGCGCGAAGGAACTGTGGACGAGATCCTTGCCCATGTTCTTGACGCCCGTGGCATCTTTGCCGTGGCACGCCATGCACGAGAGGAAGACTTTCTTCCCCCGCGCAGCCGCCTCGACGTCGATGCTGGTGGACACGGCGGGCGCCGGAGCGGCCGGAGCGGCCGGAGCGCCGGATGGCGTCGCCATCGTGACGGCTGGCTGCCCACCCGCCGCCTGTCGCAGCGAACGGATGTACGCGATCACGTCCTTGAGCTGCGCATCTTGAAGCGCGGGGTTTCCGCCCTTGGGCGGCATCGCGACCTTCGTCGTGTTCAACGGATCGGTCGGACCGCGCCCCTTCTTGATGAAGTCGAGCAGCCCGTCGTCGCTTAACCCCGCGACGAACGCGCTGTGCACGAGATCCTTGCCCATCCGTTTGACGCCGGTCGCGTCCTTTCCGTGGCAGGCCATGCACGAGACGTAGACTTTCTTTCCGCGCGCGACGGCTTGCGGATCGTTCGAAGCCGCGGCGAGGGTCACCGCATTTGACGACGCCGTCGCAACGACCGAAGTTGCCGCGGAAGGGGCGGCTGTCGCGGGCGCGGGACTCGGCGTGTTCGGCGCCCCGCCGATCACCACCTCCACGTCCGGCAGCGGCCCGGCGGGAACGCGGCGCGCATCCTGCATGCCGCGGACGAACGTGACGATGTCGGCAATGTTGTGCTCATCAAAATCCGCGCGGCCGCCCTTGGGCGGCATCGGGACCTTCGTGGTGTTCAGCGGATCGTCTACTCCCCTGCCCGCGGTGATGAACGCGGCGAGCTGCGCGTCGCTTTGCCGTCGCGCGAAGTCGCTCGCCGCGAGGTTTTTGCCCAATCCGGGCACTCCCGTCCCCTGCGGCCCGTGGCACGCGACGCAGGCCATCGCATAGATTTTCTGCCCGCGCGCGTAGGCGGCGGCGTCGAGTTTGACGTTAGGCGGGGCATTCCGATCGGCCAGTTCCTGCCGATGTCGCGCTTGCGCCTCGAGCACGTGCCAGAAACCCGCCATTGCTACGAGCGTCGCGATCGGGACCGCCAGCGCCGCCGCGAAAGGCAGCCATTCCGTCGGTCGCAGCACGGGCGACTTGGCCTGCAATGGGGATTCTGATGCATCAATAGTCGTCATGAGCGCACCTAAATCTGATATGTGGATCTATATATCCAGAATATCGACGTTTGCAAGAGCATTAAGCACCCCTGCGGCAAAATCGCGCACCCCGTAGCCCAGGCGGACCGGCCGGGTGAAATATTCGCCTTGCATTTCATGATTTTTCATGACAGTATCCGCCTCTTTCACCGGGGCGGGCGAAACGGCGGATGCATGTCGCTGAGCAAGGTCGCTAAAGCCGCGGGGGTTTCGCCGGCCACCGTCTCGCGCGTCCTCAACCGCGGCTCGCTGGTCAGCCGGGAGACCGCCCACAAAGTTCGCCAGGCGATAAAAAGCGTCGGGTACCGCCCCGCCCCGCCGGCCGAGCGCCGCGGCCCCAAGGCGCGCCTGCATCTTCCGCTGCGTCACAACGCCGTCAGCTTCCTTTGGACCGCAGGCCCTCAGCCGGCGCAGACTCTGACCGGCATCGGATTGCTTGAAGGTGCGTCAGCCGCTCTTCGCAGACATCGCGTGCGTTTGATCGTCGAATATCTCGATGCGCCGGATGACCTCCCGCCGCTGATCGCTTCGGGCCAACTCGACGGCTTGCTGCTCCACGGACCGGAGCCCGGGAGCGCGCTGGCGACACGATTGCCGCGGATGCCGGCGGTGTGGCTGCTGAGTCCCGGCTCGCGCGTCTGGGGCGATCGCGTGCAGCCGGATCATCGCCTGGTCGGCCGGCAGGCGTTCGAGCATTTGGTGGAGCGCGACTGTCGCAACCTCTGTTGCATCACTTATCGCCCCACCGTGTCGCCGTATGACTTTTTCACCGAACGGTCCGATGCGTTCGCGCAGGCGGCACGCATCGCGGGCGTGCCGGTTGTCACACTCGGCGGGGATCTCGATCGACCCGCCGACGACGCCGCACGCTTTCGCGCCTCCGAAGCACTCGTCGCCGCCTTCGCAAAACTCTCGCCTCGACCAGATGGCCTCTTCGTCGCCAGCGATCTCGGCTCGTACGTCCACGATCACCTGCGGCAACGCCGCCTCCGCCCGATGCGCGACGTGATCTTCATCGCGGGCGACAAGGAGCACTGTCCGCAGCACCTCGATCCGGTCCCGGTGAAGGTGGACGTGCACAGCCAGGCGATCGGGCGGATGGCGGCGGAGCTGCTGCTCTGGCGGCTGACGAATCCGCAGGCGCCGTTCGTCACTCAACTGGTCCAGCCGGCGCTGGTCGTGCCGCCGCGCGACAACAACTGAAGCAGGAGAACGGCATCGTGCAAGTCTGGGGACTGCATCCGATCGACCTGGCGATCCTGATCGGCTTCCTGCTGGCCATCCTCGGCATCGGGATCCGCGTCTCGCGCGGCGTGAAGCAGGAATCGGACTTCTACCTCGGCGGGCGAAAACTCGGGCCGGTCCTGCAATTCTTCCTCAACTTCGGCAACGCGACCGACACCAACGGCGCCGTCGTGATGGCGAGCGAAGTCTTTCGCCAGGGCGTCGGCGGGGTCTGGCTGAGCCTTCAGACGCTGTTCATCACGCCGTTCTTCTGGTTCACGCAGCCCTGGTTCCGCCGATCGCGGGTGATCACGATGGCCGACCTGTTCGTCGATCGCTTCAACAGTCGATCGGTCGCGTCAGCGTACGCGGCGTTCAACATCATCGTCGCGCTGCTGCTGCTGGGCGTGGGAAACCGCGGGAGCTATGAAGTGGCCGCGGCCATGGTCACGAAGCCGGAGACGGCATACACAGTCCTGGATCGCGATCGCGTCGAGAGCTTCCGCGAATACCAACAGCTCAGGAAGATCGACGGGAAATCGCCGCAGCAGAGCCGGCGGTTTGAAGAACTCGACAACCGCTTTCGTCGCGGCGAATTGAGCGCGTTCGTCTCCTATATCACGCCGCTGCCGTTCTATTGCGCGTACTGCACAGTCGTCGCGATCTACATCATGCTCGGAGGGCTGAAGGCCGCGGCGATCACCGACGCGATCCAAGGCCTGCTGATCCTGATCATGTCGATCATCCTGATCCCCGCCGGATTGCGGAAGATCGGCGGGTTCGTCGGGCTGCATCAGTCACTGCCGGCGAGCACGTTCTCGCTGGTCGGCACGGCCGCATCGAGCGAATACGCGTGGTATTCCATCGCCGCCATCACCTTCGGCAGCCTGATTCAGATCCTCGGCCTGTCGCACAACATGTCGTCCGCCGGCTCGGCGACGAACGAGGACGCGGCGCGCTTCGGCATGATCAGCGGCGGGTTCACCAAGCGCGTCGTGCTCATCGCGTGGATGTTCTGCGGATTGCTCGCGATCGCACTGCTCAGCGGCAGCCTCTCCGATCCGGATAAAGCGTGGGGCGCGCTCTCGAAAGAACTGCTGGGGCCGGGGCTGATGGGATTGATGCTTTCCGGGATGTTGCTCGGACACATGCCATCGGTCGGACTCAGCTCCGTCGCCGTGTCGGGCCTCGTCACGCGAAACATTTATGAACCGCTCATGCCGGGGCGGGAGCCGAAACATTACCTTCGCGTCGGACAATGGGTGATCGGCATCGTGCTGGCCGTCTCGATTGTCATCGCGCTCACCAGCTCGGGCGTGGCGTCGCTGATGAAGACGATGATCACCTTCAACATTTTCTTCGGCGCAGTGGTGTTCCTGCTGTTCACCTGGCGGCGACTGACGGCGAAGGCGATTTTGATTTCGCTGGCGCTGTGGGTGCTGCTGATCGGCATCGTGCCGCCGGTCGTCGGCGCGGTGCCGGCGCTGCGGCGGAATCCGAACCTCACACTGCAAACGAACTCGCGGCAGATGGAAGTAGTGACGGCGGCGACGAGTGAAGACGTCGCCGCCGGCCGCGCCACCGATGTCGGGCAGACGATTCAAAAGGCCCACACCGTCGCCCCCGTCGGCTGCTTCTTCGAGCAGGTCGCGCTGGTGAATCCGAAGGATGTAAACTCCGGATTGGAAGGTTTCGGCCGATTTCTCGTGGAAAACTACCTGCTGCACCTGATCGGCGTGCCGATCCAGAAGCTCCCGCCGGCGGGCGTGGTCGCATCGCGCTGGTTGTTCGATGCGCTCTTTCCGTTCGCATGCCTGGTCGGCTTCAGCCTTGTGACGTCGCCCGATTCCCCCGAGCGCGCGACACGCTTCTACGCGAAGATGAAAACGCCCGTGGCGGCGACGCCGGACCTGGACGCGCGCGAAGTCGAGCTGAGCGCCGCCGATCCTGCGCGATTCGATCACGAGAAGCTGCTGCCGGGAACGCAGTGGGAGTTCACCAAGTGGTCCCCGAAGGATGTGATCGGTTTCGCCGCCTGCTGGGGAGTTGTCGGATTGATCCTGATCTTGCTGTGGGGCGTGTTGCGGGTGGGAAGTTGACGCGTATTCGACAAGACGGAGGCCGACACATGATCGTTCGCGCCACGTGCATGGTCTTCATGATCGCGACCCTCGCGTCGGCCGCGCCGGTGGAAGTGCACTGGCTCGACCCGTCGCCGCCGACGGTCGCGCAGGGCGTGAGCTTCGGCGTGCCGTGGCCGCGCGGGGCCGTCGCGAAGGACGCGAAGTTTCATGTGATCGATGTCAACAAGAAGGATGTGCCGGTTCAAACCTGGCCGCTCGCGTATTGGCCGGACGGGTCGCTCAAGTGGACGGGCAACGCAATCGCCGGTGACGCGGCGCTTGCTGGGCCAGTTAAACTCCAAGTTGGCGACTCCGCCGCGCCGGCGTCGACGCTGAAGGTCACCGATTCCGCCGACGCCATCGAAATCGTCAACGGCTCAACGATCTGGCGATTGCCGAAGCACGGCGCCAAGCTCGTCGAGTCGGTGAAGATCGGTGAGACAACCGTCGCGAAGGACGGAAAACTCGTCTGCATCCTCGAAGACCGCTCCGACGTCGCGAATCATCACACGACGCGCGAGCAGAGCTTCGCGAGCCAGATCGATTCCGTTTCAGTCGAACAATCCGGCCCCGTCCGCTCGGTCGTGAAGATACAAGGCAAGCACAAAGCAGAGGAAGGCGACCGCGCCTTCCTGCCCTTCACGATCCGCCTCTACTTCTTCGCCGGCGTCGATTCGGTGCGGATGGTCCATAGCTTCGTCTTCGACGGCGGTCAGGAGAAAGATTTCATCCGCGGCCTTGGCGTTCGCTTCGCGGTGCCGATGCGCGAGCAGGCGCACAACCGCCACGTGCGTATCGCCGGCAGCGTCGGAATGTTTGCCGAGCCCCTGCGCCTCCTCGTCGGCCGGAGGTTGCCGTCGATCGATTTGTATCGCAGACAAATCGCGGGGCAGCGCGTGCCGAACCTTGATCAGCTTCCCGGGCGCGAGCTGGTTGAGGACATGGCGGTATGGGACGCGTTCAAGATCGACCAGCTCTCGCCCGATTCGTTCGCGATCCAGAAGCGTACCAACGACAAAAGCGCCTGGATCCACGCGGCGGCGGATCACCGCGCGCTCGGCACCTCGTTCGTTGGCGACGTCAGCGGCGGCTTCTCGATCGGGCTCAAAGATTCCTGGCAGCTCGCGCCCACGGAAATAGAAATCGAGCATGCATCAACCGACGCGGCGGAGCTGACGCTCTGGCTCTGGTCGCCTGATGCGCCCGCGATGGACCTGCGTCACTACGACACCAAGGCCCACGGCCTCGAAGCATCCTACGAAGACGTCGAGCCCGGCTTCAGCACCGCCACCGGCGTTGCGCGGACGCACGAAATCACGCTCTGTCCGTTCAAAGAAGTGCCGACGAACGATCAGCTCCTGAAACTCGCGCAGGTGACGGCACAGCCGCCGCATCTCGTCTGCTCGCCGGAGTATTACCACTCGATCCCCGTCTTCGGCGTGTGGAGTCTTCCCGATCGTTCGACGCCGGCGAAGACATTTCTCGAAGATCGTCTCGCCGCCGCCATCACGTTCTATCAGGGCCAAATCGAACAGCGTAGCTGGTACGGCTTCTGGGATTTCGGCGACGTGATGCACAGCTACGATTCCGTTCGACACGAGTGGCGCTACGACGTGGGCGGCTTCGCGTGGGCGAACACGGAGCTCGAGCCGGACCTGTGGCTCTGGTACAGCTTCTTCCGCACCGGCCGCGGCGACGCTTTCCGCATGGCCGAGGCGATGACGCGACACACGCAGGAAGTGGATGTCTATCACCTCGGGCGATTCGCGGGGCTCGGCTCGCGGCACAATGTCCGCCACTGGGGCGACGGCGCGAAAGAGCTGCGCATCAGCCAGGCGTTGCTGAAGCGTCCCTACTACTACCTCACGACCGACGAGCGCGTCGGTGATCTGATGAATGAGGTCGCCGACGCCGACAAAAGATTAGTCGACGTCGATCCGCTGCGCAAGATCGAGCCCAAGACGCAGTATCCCACGCACGCACGCATCGGCCCCGACTGGTTCGCCGCGTGCAGCAATTGGCTCGCCGCGTGGGAACGCACCGGCGACACAAAATACCGCGACAAGATCATCACCGGCATGAAGTGCATCGCGGCGATGCCGCACAAACTCTTCTCCGGCGATTCATGCGGCTATGACCCGGCGACGGGAAAGCTCTATCAGATCCACGACGAGGTGACGATTCCGCACCTGGCGGCGCTGATGGGCGGGCCGGAGCTGCAGATGGAGCTGACGCCGCTGATCGACCTGCCGGAATGGAACGAGGCGTGGCTGAACTATTGCCGCTACCTGCAAGCGCCGGCGGAGGAGCAGAAGGCCGCGATCGGCGGAACGGTGACGAACGGCCGCGGGCCGCACTTCTCGCGGATGACGGCATATGCCGCGCATGAGCTGAAGGACCCGAAGCTCGCCGCTCGCGCGTGGCAGGAATTCTTCCGTTCGGTGCCGGGCAATTCCCGCCAGCGGTTCGTGTCGCATCGTCTCGACGGACCCGACGTTCCCGTGCCGGTCGATGAAGTGCCGGACGTCTCGACCAACGATACGGCGCAGTGGTGCTTGAATGCGATCGAGCTGCTCCAACTGATCGGCGACGAACTGCCGGAGCAGATCCCGACGACTCAACCGAGATGACCATGCGGATCAGCGCGATCATCCTCATGCTGCTGGTGACGAGCGTTCCGGCGATCGCCGCGTCCGACCCGCTCGCGTGGCCGGCGGCGACGATGCAGAACAAGCCGTGGGCGCGCTGGTGGTGGCTCGGGAGCGCAGTGGACAAGGAGAACCTGACCGCGCTGCTGGAGAATTATCAAGCGGCGGGATTCGGTGGCGTCGAGATCTGCCCCATCTATGGCGCCAAGGGTTACGAAGATCGCTACATCGACTTCCTCTCGCCGAAGTGGATGGAGATGCTCGCGCACACGACGCGCGAGGCGAAGCGGCTTGGCATGGCCATCGATCTGACGACCGGCACGGGTTGGCCGTTCGGTGGGCCAATGGTCACGGCGGACGATGCCTCGGGTCGCGTGGTGATGAAGTGCTACGACTTCGCCGGCGGCGGAAAATTCGATCAGCGGCTACCGGAAGGAAAACTTCAGTGCCTCCGCGCGGTCGCGGACGACAAACAGATCGATCTGATGATCGATCGCGATCAGGTACTGCCGGCGGGCAAGTGGCGCATCTATGCCGTCGCGGAGATCGCGCCGATCCAGAAGGTCAAACGTGCCGCGCCGGGCGGCGCGGGGAACGTGCTCGATCCGTATTCCGTAGCGGCGATGGATCAGTACACCGCGGCGTTCGACAAGGCATTCGAGCATTTCGATGCGCCGATGCCGCGGGCGGAATTTCACGACTCGTTTGAGTACTACGGCGCATCATGGACGTCGGACTTCTTCGACGAGTTTCAGCGCCGCCGCGGTTATGACCTGCGGACGCAGCTTCCCGCGCTGTTCGGCGACGCCGACATCGTGGCTTGGCCGCCGCGCCCGAGCACTGGCGGCGTGAGCCGCTCCGCGGAAGCGCTCGGGCAAGATGCCCAAGCCACGGCGGAGGACATTATCGCCCGCGTGAAGCACGACTACCGCGAGACGATCTCTGACCTGCACCTCGCCTACATCCGCCGCTGGTGCGAGTGGGCGCACGCGCACGGCAGTCTTTCGCGCAACCAGGCCCACGGAGCGCCGGGCAACCTCATCGATCTCTACGCCGCCGCCGACATTCCGGAAACAGAAATCTTCAAGGAGCCCGACGAGCGCTCGATCCCGCTGCACAAGTTCGCCTCGTCCGCGGCGCATCTGACCGGTCGCAGTCTCGCGTCATCGGAATCGTTCACCTGGCTCGGCGAGCATTTCCAGGTGTCGCTCGCCGACTGCAAACCCGCCGCCGACTTCTTATTTCTCGCTGGCATCAACCACATCTTCTATCACGGCGTGCCCTACTCGCCGAACGACGTCGCGTGGCCCGGCTGGCTGTTCTACGCGTCGGTGAACTTCGGCCCCGACGGCGGTTTGTGGCACGACCTGCCGCAGCTCAACGCCTACATCGCGCGCGTGCAGTCGATCCTGCAAGCCGGCAAGAGCGACAACGACGTCTTGCTCTATTGGCCGGTACACGACACGTGGCAGACGAAGGACGGGCTGCTCGAGCAGTTCACGGTGCACGATCAGGAGAAGTGGTTGTGCAAAACGCCGTTCTACGATGTTGCGACGAAGCTGCTGAAGCGCGGGTACGCGTTTGACGAAGTCTCCGATGCGCTGCTCGCCGACGCGAAGTGCGCCGACGGTCGCATCGACATTGGCGGCTCGTCCTACCGCACAATGGTGGTGCCGAAGTGCCGGCTGATGCCGGTCGAGACGATGCAAAAGCTCGTCGAGCTGGCGGATGCCGGCGCGACGGTCATCGTGGAGGGCGCCGTTCCGAGCGATGTTCCGGGTCTGGCGAATCTCGAAAACCGGCGGCAGCAGCTTCGTGAGCTGAAATCCGATCGCTTTCACGTCGCGGCCGACGTCGTCTCCGCGCTCGCGGACGCGAAGGTGCCGCGCGAGTCGATAATGGAGAGCGGTTTACACTCCGTGCGTCGCTCGCGCGATGACGGGCACGACTACTTCATCGTCAACCGCGGCGATCGGCCCTTCGACGGCTGGGCATCGCTCGCCACACCGGCCAAAGCCGCGGCCATTCTTGATCCGCGCTTCACCGATCGCGCCGGCGTCGCCATCGTCCGCGACAGCCGCGTCTACCTGCAACTTCAACCCGGCGAATCGTGCGTCGTCCGCACGTTCGATCATCTTGACGGCAAGCCGTGGCAGTACCTGAAGACCTCTGGTGGCGACGTCGCGCTCACCGGCACATGGCACGTTCATTTCCTCGAAGGCGGCCCAGTCCTCCCGGCGGATTTTGACTCCGACCGTTTCGCGTCATGGACGCAGCTCGGCGACGCCGAGGCGAAGCGATTCGCCGGCACCGCGCGGTACACGATCGAGTTCGATGCTGTCGGCGGGAATGCCGATGACTGGCTGCTCGACCTCGGCCGGGTCTGCGAAAGCGCGCGGGTGACGATCAACGACAAACCGGTGGCGACGGCGTGGTGTCAGCCCTTCCAACTGCACGTCGGCAAATTCCTCAAGCCCGGCCGTAACATCCTGGCCGTTGAGGTGACGAACCTCGCCGCCAACCGCATCGCGGATTTGGATCGGCGCGGCGTGAACTGGAAATCATTCCACGAGATCAACTTCGTCAACCGCGATTACAAACCCTTCGACGCCAGCCACTGGCCGCCGCGCGATTCGGGATTGCTCGGGCCGGTCCGGCTGGTGCCGCTGCGTCGATTCGATCCGACCGCAATGAAATAGGAAGTCTGACATGCGTCTGCTTGCAATGATCGTTCTTTTCATTCCGATAGCGCTCCTGGCGCAAACGAAACCCGCGTCGTCATCGTCGCGCCCCGCGAATGATCTGCCGACGCTCTGGCTCGTCGGCGATTCGACTGTCCGCAACGGGTCCGGCAACGGCGGGAATGGCCAGTGGGGCTGGGGCGATCGCATCGCCGGGTACTTCGACACGAACAAGATCAACGTCGTCAACCGCGCGCGCGGCGGCCGATCGAGCCGCAGCTACATCACCGAAGGCCTGTGGGATGCGGTGCTCGCCGACAGCAAGCCGGGCGATTTCGTCATCATCCAGATGGGCCACAACGACGGCGGCCCGCTCGCCGGCGACAACCGCGAGCGCGGGAGCATCCGCGGCACCGACGAGAAGACCGAAGACGTCACCCTCACCCTCGGCGCGAACAAGGGGAAGAAGGAAACGGTCCACACCTACGGCTGGTACCTCCGCAAATACATCGCCGACGCGCGCGAGCACAAGCTCACGCCGATCCTCTGCTCGCCGATCCCGCGCAGACCGAAGACGCAAGTCGATCCGACGAGCCAGCCGACGACGTACGCGCTGTGGGCGGAGGAAGTCGCGACCGCCGAGCACGTGCCGTTCGTCGATCTCAATCGCATCATCCTCAAGCACTACGCGGGCATGAAGCCGGACGAGATCAAGTCGAAGTACTTCACCACCGCCGACGACACGCACACGAACGCCGACGGCGCGGATCTGAACGCGTCGGCGGTGATCGAAGGTTTGCGGGCGCTGTCGGACGATCCGCTCAAGGCCTATCTGCTCGCCGAGCCGAAGAAGCTGTCGACCTCCGGCAATGCCCCTGTCGTCGTTTCGTGCCCGGGCGAGGTCGGATCACCCTACACGCGCTCGTTTCCGATGCCTGAAGGCAATGACGACGTCACCGTCACGCTCGGCGCACCGGATGTCGATGCGACAACGACGGTCCTGGCTGAGCAGCGCCGGCTGATGCTCGAGCGCGTTCACACCAAGCCGGGCGAATCGGTGAAGCGGATGTTTACCGTCAACGTCCGCCGGCCCGGCAGCATCAAGCTCAAACCGCGCGAGGCGAATTATCTGAACTGGGACGATCAGCTCACGCTCACGTTCCTCGGCACGCCGGCGGCGGTCACGTCAATCGAAATCGGGCACGTCGAATCGGCTGTGACCGTCTTTCTCGCCGGCGATTCCACCGTCACCGATCAGCCGAACGAGCCGTACAACAGTTGGGGGCAGATGCTGCCGCGGTTCTTCAAGCAAGGCGTCGCCGTCGCTAACTACGCCGAGTCGGGCGAGAGCTTGAAAAGTTTCAAGGGCTCGCACCGCACCGACGAGGTGCTCAACCACATCAAGAAGGGCGATTGGCTCTTTATCCAGTTCGGTCATAACGACATGAAGCAGAAGGGTGAGGGCGTCGGCGCGTTCACGACGTACAAGGCGGACCTGGAATCGTTCGCGCTGGAAGCGAAGAAGCGCGGCGCGCATCCGGTGCTGGTCACCTCGATGAACCGCCGGAGCTTTGATGACTCCGGAAAGATCACCAACTCGCTTGGCGATTATCCCGAGGCGGTTCGGCGCGTCGCGAAGGAGCAGGACCTGCCGCTGATCGATCTCAATGTAATGAGCAAGACGCTGTATGAAGCGTGGGGCAAAGAGCCGTCGCCCAGGGCGTTCGCGCCCAAGGACAACACGCACCACAACGACTATGGAAGCTACGAGCTGGCGCGCTGCGTCGTCGAAGGCATTCGGCAGAACAAGCTCGAGCTGGCCAGGTTCCTCGCCGACGACATCGCGCCTTTCGACCCGGCGCATCCGGATTCGATGGGAGCGTTCTCGATCCCGCGTCTCCCCCCGCCGACGACGGCCGCGACCACCAAGCCCGAGGGAAACTGATCAATGCGATGCTCGCTGATCATCGCCGCATTGTTCGCGCTGCTCGCGACAACAGCGCGCGCGTCGTTTGAAAGCGACTGGCGGTTCACGCGCGGCGACCCGAAGGACGCCGGCCCGGCCGATCTCGATGATTCCGCGTGGCGGAAGCTCGATGTGCCGCACGATTGGAGCATCGAGGGCCCGTTCGACCAGAACGAGCCCGCCGGCGGAGCGGGCGCGTTTCTGCCGACGGGCGTCGGCTGGTATCGCAAGCATTTTTCCCTGCCAGCGACCGACGCCGGCAAGCGGATCTTCGTCGAATTCGACGGCGTGATGGCCAACAGCGACGTCTTCATCAACGGACATCTGCTCGGCCACCG
>JAICTV010000058.1 GCA_025936175.1 Phycisphaerae bacterium | reverse complement strand
AGGTGTACATCGCCAGCGTGTCGTTGGCGCCGACGCTGACGCCGCCGAAGGTCGTAAGGCCGAGATCCGTATTCGACGCCACGCCGATGCTGGTCAGCGTGTTGCCGCCGGTGGCGTTGGACTGCGTCGTCACGATGCCGGCGCCACTGAAATCCTGGTTGATGCTGTAGCCGGCGGCGACGACGCCCGTGACGCCGTCGTACGCGCTGCCGTTCCAGGTGCCGGCGCCCTGGGCGGTGAGGATCATCTTGTTGTCGTCGATGTTGATCTTTCCGCCGGTCGAAGCGACCGAGGCGGCCTTGATCACGCGGTTGAAGCTCCCGTCGGAGGGCAGCTCGATCGTCCCGCCGGCGGCGGCGGTGATGTTGGCGCCGGTGGTAAAGTTGTTGGTGGTGTAGCGGAGCACGCCGCCGCTGACGGTCGTGTTGCCGGTGTAGGTCGCGTTGCCGCTGATGACCATCAACCCGTTGCCGGTCTTGGTCAGCCCGTGGACGCCGGTGCTTCCGACGGTCGCGGTGAGCACCATCTGCGGAGCGGTGCCGGTGTTGCTGATGTTGAAGGTGGTGTCCTGCGCCAGCGTGATGTCGCCCGCCAGCGTCGAGCCGACCGACTGGTTGTTGTTGGTGACCGTCGCGCCGTTGAACGTCAGCGGACGCTGGAAGCTGCCGGTGAGCTGGTGGAACTGCGCGGTGGTGCCGGCGTTGTAGGTAATCATGCCCTGGTTGTCGGCGGTGGTGGTCGTCTCGATCGAGAGCGTGCCGCCGTCGACGACGATGTTCCCGTTGGCGATCGTGCCGGCGATGATCGAGACCTGATTGGTTCCCTTCTTGGTCAGCGTAAAGCCGTTAAGACCGAGATTCGGGGCGTTGTTGCGCAGGTCGATGCGCTGGCTGCCGCCGATACTGGCGTCGGCCGAGAGGCCGATCTGCTGGAAGGCTTCGGTCTGGCTGACGCCGTTGTTGACGATGGCGCCGTTGCCGTCGGGCCCGTCGCCGGCGATGGTGAAGTTCTTGGCGTTGAAGCCGTTGTTGACGTTGGCGGCGGTGATGGCGGAGAGGTCGAGCTGCCCGCCGCTGACGACGGTGACTCCGCCGGCGGTGACGCCCAATCGCGCGAAGCTCGTGACGCCCAGGGTGCCGGCATTAATGAACGTCGGCCCGCTGTAGGTGTTGGTACCGTTCAGCACGACGGTCCCGGAGTTGTCCTTGCTGAGCTGACCGGACCCCCCGATGTTGCCGTTGAACGTGCTGCTGTCGGTGCCGATGAAGTCGAGCAGGTTGTTGTTCGTGAGCGTCCCCGTCAGCCCGCCGCCGTTGTCGATGTTCACCGTCGAGTTGCTGCTGATGTTGGTGGTCTGATTCGCCCGCAGGGTGAGGATGCCGCTGTTGTTCTGGATCGGCGCCGTGTTGGTCCCGGCGAGCACCAGCGTCCCGCCGTTGACCGTAATCGTGCCGGTCGAGTTGTTGTTGGTGCTGATCGTGGTGACGCCGGCGCCGTTCTTGGTGATCGTCCCGGCGCCGCTGATCTGGCCGGTGCCGCCGAACGTGTAATCGACATTGTTGTTAAACGTGATGCTGCCCGGGCTGACGACGGTGTTCAGCGTGATGGTGCGATTGGTCGGCCCGTCGCCGAAGGTGATGAGGTCGGCGTTGAAGAACTTCTCCGGGGCGGGCGTGGTGTCCTGCCAGTTGACGGTGCCGGTCGTTCCTTTGTCCCACACGCCGTTGGTCGCGCCGGTCCAGGTGAGCGACTTGGCGCCGCCGGTGACGACGACCTGTACCTGGTTCGGATTGGTCAGGTCGAGCGATCCGGCGGCAGGCCGCGTGTCGGGGAGGTTGGGGAAGGCGCCCAGCGTGAGCGTGCCGGCGCCGGTGATCGCGGCGCCGGAATTGAGAACCACATAAGTTCCCGCGGTGGGCGAGCCCGCCGGCGTGATCGTGTTGCTGCCGGAGAAGGTCGCGGTGCTGGTCTGAATTTGATCGGCGGTGCCGCCGCCGAAGTCGATGCCGAGATCGCCGCTGGTGACGTTGACGCTGGCGGTGGTAAGCGTGCCGATGGTCCCGGTGCCGGAGCTGCCGGGACGAATGTGCCCGCTCGAGGTGACGACGACGTTGCCGACGGTGCCGGTGCCGGCCAGGGATGAGCCGCTGTTGTTGACGTTCACGTTCCCGCTCGGCGCGAGCGAACCGGTCACCGACAGCGTGCCGGCGTTGATGTTCGTGTCGCCCGTGTAGCTGTTGGCGCCGGAGAGGGTCTGGATGCCGGTGCCGATCTTGGTCAGTGCGATCTTGGAGCCCGCGGTCGTCCAGGGCGCGGTGACGACGATCGTGGCGGCGGGGGTATTCGGATCGGGCAGCGTCACGGTGGCGCTGGGATCGTTGTCGCGGATGATCCCGCCGAAGGTCGCCGTGGCGTTGAAGTTGCCGACCGTCAGCGTCGACGTGCCGGCGGTGTAGTTGTAGGTCTGCGATCCGGTCGGACCGGTAATGGTCGGGGTGAAGCCGTTGTTCTGAATGAAGTCGCCCGGGAGGTTGGCCGAGGCGGCAGTCGAGAGGCCGTTGACCGTCTCGCTGAAGCCGTTGAGGTCGAGGGTGGCGTTGTTGGCGCCCGCGCCCCACGCAACGTTGCCCTTGCCGACACCGTCGGGAATCACTTCGCTGGCGCCCAGACGCAGCGTCGTCGCGCCGCCGCCGGAGATGAAGGTCGTGTTGCCCGTCCAGTCGTTGGCGGTGTTGCTGATCATCAGGTTGGTCGTGACGCTGTTGGCCGAGCCGAAATCCAGCGCGAAACCGCCGGTGATCTTGCCGGAGATCAGGTTGCCCGGGTCGTAGTAGAGCGTGGTGTTGTCCGGGTTGATCGCGGGGTACGCCGGCGCGTTGCCGTTGCTCAGGCGCGCGTCGCCACCGAGAGTGACCTGCCCGGAGAGGATCGAGCGGTTTCCGAAGCGGATGGCGCCGATGCCTTCCTGGCTGGTGCCGATGCCGGAGATGGTGAAGTTGTTGAGAATCGGGGCGTTCTGCGCGGAGCCGGCGATGGCGCCCGCCTGCGCACCGGGGCCGGTGAAGACCGCCGTCCCGTTCACGCCCGAGAGGAACACGTAGGCGCCGGGCGCGATGGAGACCGGGCCGGTGCCCAGCCCGTCAGGGTTGCCGACCGTCAGCGTGGTGTTGGTCGAATCGCGCAGCTGCTCGGACCCGGCGAGCTGCAGGCGTCCCTGATTGACGTAGGTGCCGCCGGAGTAGCTGTTGTGCCCGTCGATCTTCGCCGACGCGACGCCCGTCTTGATCAGCGTCACCGCGCCGGTTCCGTTGTCCACGATGTTCGACACCGCGGTGATGCAGCCGCTGTTGTTGTTCAACTCATCGAGGTCGATGACCAGCTCGCCCGGCGTGTTGTCGGCGCCGCCGGCGGTGAGGAAGCCGGCGTTGGCGTTGGGGCCGGCGGTGAACGTCGTCCCGCCCGTGCCGCCGACGAAAAGCTGATTGTTGCCGGTCGTCGATTTGAAGATCGCGCCGTACTTCCCCAGGCGGAGCGTGTTGCCCGTGCCGATCGTCAGCACGTGGTTCGCGCCGCCGGTCTGGAAGTTGAGCGTGTTGATGTCGGTCGTGGTGTTCGCGTTCTCCGCGTCGACGCGCATCTCGGCCGCCGTCGAAGTGCCGACGAACTTGAGGTTCTTATCGGCGTTGCCATTGACGGTGGCGTTGCCCTTGATCGTGTTGGCGGCGGTGCCGTCGTAGACCGGAGCGGTGACATAGCCGTTGTAGGCGACGATGTTCCCGTTGATGTCGAGCGTGCCGAAGTCGCTGCCCATCGTGATGCCGCGGTTGGTCGTCGCGGTCCCCGCGATCGCCCACCCGCCGAGGATCCCGTGGTCCAGCGCGGTGCCGGAGGCGTTGACCGTGCCCTGCGAAGTGCCGGGAAGCGTCGGGACGACCAGCGTCCCGCCCAGCGTGTGCGTCAGCAGCCCGAGGTTGAGTGTCGAGCTCCCCGTGCCGGTCCCGTGCGTCACGTTGATCAGCGAGCCGTAGATGTCGATGTTGGTGCTGGCGAAGGTCTGGGTGTTGGCGGTGTTGGCCTTGCCGGTCATGGTGAGCGTGGCGTTGTTGTTCTGCCCCAGGCCCGCGGTGGCGCCTCCCATCGAGAGGGTCGAGAGCGGGTTGATAATGTTGGTGGCCGGCGCGGTGGTGCCGGCGAAGTTGAGCGTCAGTCCGCCGTTCATGATGGCGGTCGGGCCGGTGTAGGTGTTGGCGCCGCTGAGCGAGAGCGTTCCGAAGCTGCGCTTGATGATGCCGCTGGTGCTGGCGCCGTTGTTGGCCATCACGCCGCCGTAGGTCAGCGTCGTGCCGCTCTGCACGTCGAAGATCGACGAGCCGGTGCCGGAGGACGGGCCGACCGCCATGCCGCGGTTGGAGTTGATCGTCACGTTCGCGGTGGTCAGCAGCGTTCCGCCGTTGATGATCAGCGAATTGGGCGTCGCCGCGCCGGGGACGGCGCCGAGGTTGCCGTCGGAGCTGATGCTCAGCGTGCCCTGGTTGATCGTCGTGCCGCCCGAGAAGGTATTCGCGCCGGTCAGCGCCAGCACGCCGAGCCCGGTCTTGTTCAAGGCGAAGGGCCCGGAGATCACGCCGCTGAGCGTCAGAAATCCGCCGCCGGCGACATTTGCGTTGCGGTTGGCGTTGAGCGCCATCGGCAGCGAGATGACTTCGGAGAGCACCGGGACGTTGTCGAGGATGTCCCCGCCCAGCGTCACCTGGTTTCCGCCGAGAGAGAACGCGCCGGCGCTGGAGTTGAAGGTGATGCCCGCGAGCGTTAGCGCGGACAGGTCGTTGGTGTTGCTCAGTCGGCCGAAGCCGTCGAAGGTGAGCGAATCGCCGCTGGCGGGCGCTTGCGCGGGGGACCAGTTGAAAACCGTGGACCAGTTGTTATCGACGCCACCGCCGTTCCAGGTGAGGCTCGCGGCATCCGCCGTGGGCGTGCGCCCCGCCAGCGCCGCCACCGCGGCGGCGGTCGCCGTGGTCAAAACCGTCAGTTGTTTTCGCCGAATCGACCAAGTATTCCGCTGCTGCATCGCGTGCCCTCTTTCGGACCAGGAGAAATGAAGAAACACCGGCATCGCTTGCCGGGGCGTTAGCGGAGACGCCAGACATACGGATTTGACATGGTCGTGCGCCTCCGGGTGAAAATGTAACCCGGGATCCGGGTCCGTCAACGGAATTCTCCGTACAAACATAGGTTTGAAGTCTTATGGAATCCCAGCGCCCGGGCAAAAACATGGCCCAGTGACGGACGTTTTGAGCTCGTGAAAGTAAGGGTTTGGGTCGGCGAAAAATTTTTTGCCCGCCGCGCGAGCCGGCGCCGCCCTCGACACCGGCGCCGGCGCGGGAGGATGAGCGACGCCCGGGATCAGTTCCGGCGGCGACGGCGCCGACGCGCCAGCAGTGCGGTCGCGCCGATCGCGAGAAGTCCGATCGACGCGGGCTCGGGGACCCCTTGAGCACCCGTCAACCGCCCCGCAGAAACGACCCCGCCGCCGGTCGGGATCGCGGCGCCTTGTGCCGGGAAGTTGGAGTCGATCAGAAAGTAATCGTCCCCGTTGATCACGCCGTCGTAATTGAAGTCCCCGTTAAACCATCCGTGCAGACCCTGCGGGAACGCCGAGTCGATCTGGAAATAGTCGTCACCGTTGATGACGCCGTCGAGGTTCGCATCGCCGCCGTAGGTGTACATGACGAGCGTGTCGTTCACCCCGACGCTCGTGCCGCCGAAGCTCGAGAGACCGATCTGCGCGTTGCCCGCGACGCCGATGCTCGTCAGCGTGTTGCCGCCGGCGGCGCTGGACATCGTCGTGACGATGCCGCTGCCGCTGAAATCCTGATTCGCGCCGTAGCCGCTTTGGATCATGCCGGCAACGCCGGTGTAGGCAGAGCCGTTCCAGGTTCCACCCGGCGTCAGGGTGACGATCAGCTTGTTGTCTCTCAGGTCAAGCTTTCCAGTGCCGGCGAACGAGATGCTCGGGGTCTTGAGGACGACGTTATTCGGCGCAGCGGCGCTTTGCGCGAGCTGCATCGTCGCGCCGGCGGCGATGCTGACGGCGGCGGCGCTGGTGAAAGATTTTTGCAGGACGAGCGTGCCGGCGTTGACGCTCGTCCCGCCGGCGTAGGTATTCGATCCCGCGAGCGTGACGACGCCGGGACCGTTTTTGGCGAGCGTCCCGGGGCCGGTGATGTTGCCGGTGATCTTGAGGACGGCGTTCGGGTTGACGGACCCGCCGGTGAGCGCGGAGCCGGCGTCGAGCGTTCCGCCGGCGGCGCCCAGCGAAACGGGGCCGAGGAAATTATTCTGCGTGCCGCTTCCACTCTCGGCCCAGATCGTGCCGCCGCTCAGCGTGGCGAGCTTGTTCAGCGACCCGGTCGAGTTGTAGAAGCCGAGCGTCGCGCCGGAGTTGACGGTGACGGATTTGGTGGCGTCGCCGAGCGATGTGGCGCCGGTCTGGAAGGAAAGGATGCCTTGATTGATCGTGATGTTCCCCCGCGCCGAATCGACATTCGCGCCGACGACCGAAATTTGATTCGCGCCGGTTTTCGTGAGGTTGAAGGCGTTGCCGCCGGTGGAGAGCGTCGCGCCGCTGCCGCGGACGTCCCATCGTCCGCTGCCGCCGACTGTGGTGTCGCCGGTCAGCGTGACATTCGTTAGCGCGCTCGTCTGCTGAGCGCCGGTGTTGACGATCGCGCCGGCGCTGCCGACGCCCGCGCCTTGGACGATGATCGGTTCGGTCGAGAGGCTCAAGCCGTTGACGTCGAGCGTGCCGCCGTTGATCTGCGTGCCGATCGTCGAGTTGGTCCCCAGCGCCGCGGTCGATCCCGCTTTGAGCGTCCCACCGGTCAGCGAGACCAGCGAGTTGTTGCCGATCGACCCGGTGACCAGCAGCGTGCCGGCGCGAACATCGGTGAGACCGGGATACGTGTTGGTCGTCGCCAGCGTGAGCATCCCGGCGCCGTCCTTGCGCAGCGTGCCGGCGGTGATGCTGCCGCTGCCGATGAACGTGTAGTTCTGCGCGGCGTTCACACGAATGTAGCCGGGCGCGACCGGGCCGCTGATGTTCACCGTCGTGTTTGCCGTGGAGTTGTCGAAGTTGACCTGGTCGATCGTTTTGAAAACCGACGCGGATGCGCCGTTGAGGAAGTTGGCAGTGGCGGCGGTGTCCCAGGTGTTGGAAGCCAGGCCGCCTTTCCACGTCAGCACGTTGCTCGACGAATCGGAGCCGGTGATGGTGCGATGCTCGACCCACGAATCGCCGGCGGGCACGCCGTAGCTCGTTCCGATGCCGCGATAGAAGCCGAACTTCGTGCGATAGTCATCCGACGGCGCGCCGGCGCCGTTGTCGGACCACATCTGCACGTTCGACAGGCCGCTGAACGCGTCGCCGTTCACTGACGCGACCAGCGCGCCGCTCGTATCGCCGGCGGCGCCGTTGGTGGTGGTGATGCGGACGACGACGTGGTTCCAGGTGTTGGCGGTGAAGGAGAACGTTCGCGCCGTGAGCGAGCCGGAGAGGTTCGCCGAACCGTCGATCACGCGGCCTTCGGTGACGCTCCCGTTCTTGTAAAGCGAAACGGTGACGAGCGGAAAACCGCTCGAGCCGTTCTCGGTTTCCTTGAGCTGAAAGATGTGGCAGAAGTGGTTGGTGCCCGAGAAGCCCGGATTGGTGCGGAAGTCGAAGGAGTACTCGTACGTCTGGTTCGCCTGCTGATGCGCGAGCGCGTCGAAGCCCTTCCACTCGCCGCGCTGGCGGTCGTCGTTGCTGGTGTTGCGGTCGCCGTCCCACCAGCCGAGCGTCGGATAGTTGTTGCGGAGCGTGACGCGCGTCATGCCGCCGCCCTCGTCGATCATGTTGTCGTACGAGTCGTTCCAGAAGGCGGCGGTCGAGGGATAGTAAACGACGGTGGGCTCTTCTTCGCCTTCGAAATCGGAGACGGTTTTGATCGTCGCGATGGTGGCGCCGGCGCGTCGCGGCGTGAGGAGAGGCGCGGCCGAAGCGGCGATACAAACGTATGTTCGAAGGTAGAGTTTCACCTGGCCGGATTATACACGACGCCGGCGGCGCGTGCCGGAACACCAGGCGGCGGCCAGGAGCGCGGCCGACGCGAAGCCGGGTTCAGGAACGGCCGTGCGCCCGAGCGAATCGCTGACCGGAAACGCCGCGCCCTGCGCGGGGAAGTTCGAGTCGATCAGGAAATAGTCGTCCCCATTGATCACACCGTCGTAGTTGAAATCACCGTTGAACCAGTCGTGCAGACCCTGCGGAAACGCGGAGTCGATCTGGAAATAGTCATCCCCGTTGATCACGCCGTCGAGGTTCGCGTCGCCGGTGTAGGTGTACATCACCAGCACGTTCCCGCTGGCGACGGAGACGCCGGCGAAGGCGCCGCCGGCGTAGCCGGCTTCGCCGGCGGTGGCGATGCCGATCGAGGTGAGCGTGTTGCCGTTGTTGGCGGCGGATTGCGACGTCACGATGCCGCCGCCGTCCCACGCGCCGTTGTTGTACCCGCTGGCGATGAACCCCGCGATGCCGTCGTACGCCGTGCCGTTGAAGGATCCCTTGTCCCCGCTGGCGATGATCAGCTTGTTGTCTTTGACATCGACCTTGGCAACCGAGCCGTCCATGGTCAGAAACGGCGTCTTGATGACGCGCGTCTTGAGCGGGTCGATGACCACCTTGCCGGTGCCCGTAACGTTCAGCAGCGACGTGCCGGTGATCGAGCACTGCAACTCGAGCACGCCCGCGCTGACGGCGGTGATGCCGGAGTAGGTGTTGCTCGCCGACGTAAGGAGCATCGTCCCGTCGCCGATCTTGTTGATCCCGCCGGTGCCCCCGATGGGCGCGCCGATCTGAAGGTCGGGCGACACGACGCCGCTGGCCACGTTGATCGTGCGCGTCTGTCCGAAGAAATCGAGGCCGGCGCCGTCGATGGTGGTCGGATCGACCGAAGTGTTGGAGACGGTAATGTCGTTGTTGGTGATGCGGAGATTGGCGTTGGTGATCGTCGCGCCGTGGAGGGTGACGGCGCCGTTGACCAGCGTGAAGAAGTTGCCGCCGTCCAGCGACCCGGTCTCGTTGATCGTGATCGAAGTCGGGGAGGCGAGCTGTCCGCCCCCGTCGAAGACAACCTGGCCGGCGGGGGCGTTGATGTTCTGGCTTCCGATAAACAGCGTCCCGCCGGGGATCGACTTGGCCCCGCCGGTCTTCGCCGCGCGCAGCGTGCCGCTGAAGACTTCCGTATTGCCGCTGTAGATGTTCGACTGCCCGCCGCTCATCGTCAGCGTGGAGGAACCTCCCAGCTTCTGAAGGCCGACCGAGCCCAGAATGATCCCGGAAAGCGTCAGGCTCGTCCCGGGATTCCCGGTAAAGGCCGGCGTATCGACCAGCGACAGCGATGTAGCGATGGTGTGAGCGCCGGCCGTGGTGCTGATGAGCGGCTGCGACGACGTCTGATCGATGATGATCTGATTGCCGCCGATGGTGTAACGGCTGCTGTTGGCGAAGAAGATGTTGGCGACGGTGACGCTGCTGAGGTTCTGGTTGACAGTGTGCGGCGCGTTGATGGCGCTGTAGAAGTCGGCCTGCGCGCCGATGGCGTTGGGGACACCGTTGTTCCAGTTCCCGGCGGCGCCCCAGTCGCCGTCGGCATTGACATTCCAGGCGCTTTCCGCCGCGTGCGCGAAGGGCGCCGCGGTGGCGATGTACGTCGCCGCCATCCCCGCCGCCGCAACCACCGTCGACGTTGCGCGGCGAGCGCACCGCCGCCGCCCTCTATTGCACTGCGTCATGGGTTCTCCCTCTTCCTGCGACGTGACGGAGGCGACGATAACGCCGGCGATCGCCGGGGGGAACGCGAAAACGTGTTGAAATGTTGCTCAAATGAATGGGCAGACGGCGCCTGTGTGATGTCAGCCGGCGGGCGAAGTACCCCGATCGGTTGGCAAAACGGGGAAGCAAATGGGTTTGGTCGATCGCTCAGTTCAAACGCGACAGCGCCGCCGACGCAAGAGTGACGCGGCCGACACCGCCAGCAATGCCACGGCGCCCGGCTCCGGAACCGCCGTCAGCCCGCCGGCGACGTGACTGCGATCAACCTCGATCGGCAACGCAGTCGGCCCGCCGGCGCCCTCGCTGGTGGGGAACGCCGCGCCCTGCGCCGGGAAATTGGAATCGATGGCGAAGTAATCGTCGCCGTTGATCACGCCGTCGTAATTGAAGTCGCCGTTGAACCATCCGGTCAGGTGCGCCGGGAAGCCGCTGTCGATCTGAAAGTAGTCGTCGCCGTTGATCAGACCATCGAGGTTGGCGTCGCCGTTGTAGGTGTACATCACGATGACGTCGGTGGAGTTGACGCTCTGTCCGGCGAAGGTCGCGTAGCCCAGGTCGGAGTTCTTGGCGATGCCGATGTTGGTCAGCGTGTTCCCGCCGGTGGCATTCGATTCGGTGGTGATAATGCCGACGGTGCCGAGAAAATCGCCGCCGTGATAGCCGAGCTGGATCAACTGCGTCGTGCCGGTATACGAGCTGCCGTTCCACGTCCCGATCACGCCCGCGCCGCCCTTGTGGATCAACTTGTTGTTGGTCAGGTCGAGCTTTCCGGTGCCGGCAACGACCAGCGTTTGCGTCGCGATGACCCGCGTCTTGAGCGGCGTGAGCTGCATCGTGCCGGTGGAAGTGATGGCGATCGAGCTGGTGAGCACCAGATTGGTCGAGAGCGCGAGCTTGCCCGCCGAGACGTTGGTGGCGCCGGCGTGATTGAGCGCGCCGGTGAGCGTGAGCGTGCCGGTGCCCTGCTTCACGATCGAGCCGTTGGATCCCGAGGTGCTGCCGGCATAGGTGGTGTTGGTGTTGAGGCTGCCGACAGTGAGCACCGCGTTGCCGAGGTTGATGACTCCGCCCGCGCCCGCGAGTGAGCCGACGGTCTGGTTGTAGTTGCCCGCCGTCACGCCGTTCAGGGTGAGGGTCGGATTGAGAGTCAGCGCCCCGCCGTTGACCGTCAGCACGGTGCTCGTCGGCAGCGCGTTGGTGGCGGCGACGAAGAGCGTGCCGAGATCGACGGTCGTCCCGCCGGTGTAGGTGTTGCCCGCGTGTGTGATCGCGGCCTGGAACCCGATGTTATTGGCGGCCATGCGCAGCAGACCGCTGCCGCTGATCGTTCCGCTCAGGATCACGTCGTACGCGTTGGCGCTGCTGAAGAAACCGTTGTCGCTGATCGAGCGCGTGCCGGCGGCGAGCGCAACGTTGGGGCTGATGCTGGCGAACGGCGTGGTGAAGCCGCTGGTGCCGTTGAAGTTGATGTTCCCGCCGACGGTAAGCGTCCCGGTTCCGGTGACGCTGCCCGAGGCGGCGATCGAGCCGTCGCCGAAGCTCACGTTATTGACGCTCTGGTTGAACGCGCCCATCGCAAACGTCCCGCCGATCATGCTGACCGATCCCGCGCTCCCGCCGGCGGCGTTGTTGGCGCCGAGCTGCAGCGTCCCGCCGCCCCTGATCGTCGTCCCGCCGGAGTAGGTGTTGGCGCCGCTCACCGTCAGCGTCCCGGCACCGTTCTTCGTCACGCTGCCCGTGCCGCTGATGGCGCCGGCGAAGGCAAAGCTGTCGGAGCGGTTGAAGACGAGCGCGCCGTTGTCGACGACGCTCCCGATGATCGAGCCGACGGTCCCGCCGTTGCCGATCTGCAGCGTTCCGGCGGAGATGGTCGTCCCGCCGCTGTACGTGTTGTTCGTCGCCAGGATCAGCGTGCTGCTGCCGCTCTTGGCCAGCGTGCCCAGCCCCGCGATCGAGCCGACGCCGCTGATCGCAAAGTTGTTGGTCGAGCTGCTGACGGTCACCGACGTCGGGTAGACGGTATCGGTCAGGTTCACGCTGTTGGCCGCGGCGGAACTGCTGTCGTTGAAAACCACCAGCGCCGCGTCGGTGTACTGCGCGCCGGCGCCGTTGCTCCAGTTGGCGGTGTTGAAGACGTTCCAGGTGGTGTTGTCGGCGGCGCCGGTCCAGACCAGGTTTGCCAGGTTGTAGCCGATGACGTCATTCGCGATGACGTCGACGGGGCTGAGCAATCCCATCACGCCGGTGTTGCCGACGGCGTTGTACGCATCGTTGGTGCCGGCCGCCCAATCCTGCGGGTCGCTGCCGCCGCCGTTGGCAAAATTGAAGTTCTTGAGGTTGGTCGTGCCCGAATCGATCGAGAAGTAGACGCCGGCGGCGTCGCTCAGGTTTCGCGCGGCCGGTCCGGTCCATCGGAACAAGTCGAAGGGGAGATAGTCCGCCTGCCCGAAGAAGTTCGTCCCCAGCGACGGGATGCGCCCCATGATCTCCGACACTTCGTGCTCCGCGACCGAGACGAAGTCGTACGCTCCCCCGACGGCGCGATTGGTCACGCTGAACGTGAACGGCTGAAGCGCGTTGAAGGTGAACGTGCCGTCGTTGACGGCGTCGCTGGCGATCAGGTTGACCGATTTCGCCTGCGCGCGGGTGTAGATGATCGCGCTGCCGGCGGGCAGAGGCGAGGCGACGGGCAGTGAGGCGTTGGCGGTGGTGTCGTTGGCGCTGACGGCATCGCCGGTGAGCTGGGTCCTCAACTGCGCGTACGACTGCGTGCCGAGGATCAACGTGTTGCTGCCACCGAGCCCGCTGCTCCCCGCAACCACCGTGACGTTGATCTGGATCGGGTCGGAATAAAGGTTCTTGTACGTCAGCGCAACGTAGTTGAAGGCGTTCTGAATGGCGGCGGAGTTGACGTTGCCCGTGACCGAAGCATCGAAAGTCGGGACGATGGTGATGGCGTCCGCCGTCCGTGGTGGTGAGACTGCCAGCGCCAGTACCGTCGCGCCGGCGCCGAACCATCCGTTGCACCCGCGGGCGCGCGCGCACTCGTTGGCCGCCGCTCGAAACACCCGCCCCCGCCCATGCCGCCGCCCGTGCCGCTGTGCGGCGCGCCGATCCCGTGCCATGGCCCGTTCCTTCCTGCCCCCCACCGATCCTGCTGCGTCATGTCTCTGCGATATGAGGGCAAGATCGTACAAACGGGCAGGCCGCCGTGACAGCAGAAAATCAAATTGCTGCGGGCGCCGTTCAGGAGCGGCGGCGTCGGCGCGCGACGGCCGCACCCGCGCCCATCACGATGACTGCAATTGATGCCGGCTCGGGAACCGCGGTGACACCGGCCAACGAAGCGACCCCGCCGCTGGTCGGAATCGCGGCGCCTTGCGCGGGGAAGTTGGAGTCAATGATGAAGTAGTCGTCGCCGTTGACGACGCCGTCGTAATTGAAGTCACCGTTGAACCAGCCGTGGCCGCCCGTGGGAAACGCCGAGTCGACTTGGAAGTAGTCGTCACCGTTGATGATGCCGTCCAGGTTCGCGTCACCGCCGTAGGTGTACATGACCAGCGTGTCGTTGGCGCCGACGCTGACGCCGCCGAAGGTGGCCAGGCCAAGATCCGTGTTCGACGCCACACCGATGCTGCTCAGCGTGTTTCCGCCGGTGGCATTCGATTGAGTGGTGACGATGCCGCTGCCGCTGAAGTCTTGATTGGGGCTGTAACCCGAAGCGATCAAGCCCGTCACATCCGTGTACGCGGTTCCGTTCCACGTCCCGACGCCCTGGGCGGTGACGATCAGTTTGTTGTCGTCGATGTTGATCCGCCCGCCGGTGCTCGCGCTGACGCCGCCGGTCTTGATCGCTTTGTTGAACGTGCCGTTGGAGGAGAGCTCAACGATGCCGTTGTTGCTCGCCGAGACGGATGCGGAGCTGGTGAGGGACTTGGCCAGCGCGAGCTTCCCGCCCGTCGCGATGGTTGCGCCGGCGTAGGTGTTGTTGGCGGTGAGCGTGGTGGTGCCCGCGCCCGCGTTGGCGACCGAACCGCCGCCGGTGATCGTCCCGGCGAAGCTGACATTGTCGCTGCGGTTGAAGACGACGGCGCCGTTGTTCGTCAGGCCGTTGTTGACGACGCCGCTCGCGCCCCCGTTGCCGACTTGCAACGTCCCGCCGCTGTTGACGGTGACGCCTTCGCCGTTGGAGGCGCCGATCGTGCCGGTGACGAGCAGCGTGCCGCCCTTGACCGTGGTGCCGCCCAGGTAAGTGTTGGTCGCGCTCAGTTCGAGCGTGCCGGCGCCGGTCTTTTCCACGCCGAACTCCGTCGAGATCACGCCGCTGAGTTTCGCATCGACCGCCGCGGAGCCGTCGCGCACTTCGATCGTGCGCTGCACGTTCCAAGCCTGGATGTTGCCGTTGCCCAGCGCGATCGGATTGGACAGGACGATGGTGCCGTCGGCGTCGGCGGCGCCGAGAATCAGGCTGCACGTGCTGGGCACGAAGCCGATGGTCGTGCTGCTGCTGCCGGTCCCGCCCCAGAAAAGCGTGCGAAGCGTCGGATCGACATCCGAGTTGGGAATGGCGACGGTGCGGGTTGCGCCGTAGGCGGCGAACCCGCCGCTGTCGTTCCAGCGGATCTGTCCCGCCGCCGCCGTCGTCACGCCGATCGTTCCGCCGGTCGTGAGCTGCCGGCTGAAGTCACTGGTGAGTCCGACGACGCCGCCTTTGATCGTCAGCCCGCTCTCGCCGGCGCCGACGGTCGCATCCACGCCGCCCGGCAGCGCGCCCGGGCTGGCAAGTTTCAACACGCCCTTGTTGACGTGCGTCACGCCGGTGTAGGTGTTCGTCCCGCTCAGCTCGAGCGTGCCCGCGCCGCTCTTGGTCAATCCCGTCGCCGCCGCGTTGTTGGTGTTGGTGATGTTCGAGCTGATCGTCAGCTTATTCGAAGTGTTGTTCTGGATGATGACCAGGTCCTGCAGCGTCGTCGCGGTCGCGTCGGTGCCGCGCAGCGTCCCGCCGCTGATGGAGGCGACGTTGTTGCCGACGTTGGCGGTGACGAGGATGCCGGCGGTCGTCAGGGTCTGTCCTGTCGCGTCGATGGTCCGCGCGGCGGCCTCATTGAAGCGGAGGCTGATGGTGGTCGCGTCGGCGCCGGCGAGGGTGGTGTCGCTGCCGACCACGTCCGCGTTACCGGAAACCGTCGTCGCGGTGTTCGCGGTGTAGAAGCCGGTGACGTTCGCGCCGCTGATGACGTTACGGCTCGCGTCCATCGACGCCCAGTCGGTGCCGTTCACCGTCGCGAACGCGGCGCTGTTGGCCAGCAGGATCTGGTTGGCGACGCCGATGCTTCCCGTCGCCGCCGTTCCCATGATCACGCCGCCGTTGGTCGGCAGCGTGAGATCGATCGTCCCGCCGACCTGGCGGTTCGCTTCCATCCATCGACCGGTGTTGAGCGTGAGGCTGGTCGCGCCATTCTGATTCAACTTGATCGCGGATTCGCCCGGGCGAATCGTGAAGGAGTTGGTCGCCGAACTGTTCTTGAAGCGCTGGCTGTTAACGACGCCCGCCTTGCCCTTGAGCTCCAGCGTTCCGCCGGCCATCACCGGATAGGTGACTTGATTGCCGTTGGTGGCGTTGTTGTTGTTGACGATATCGACCAGCGGCGACGCCGGACCGTTGAAGTCCAGCCGCAGCGTGCCGCCGCGGATTTCGGTCTCGTTGCCGGTGGTCGCATTGCGCTGGCCGTAGTCGCTGGCGCCGGTGAGGACGAGCGTTCCGTCGCCGACCTTCAGCACGCCCGTTCCGCTCGCCGCCGTCGCGTCGCCGTCGATGATGCCGTTGAGCGTCAGCGAGCTGCCGGCGACCACGCCGTAGACGCGCGCGATGTTCGAGCCCGGCGTGATGTTGCCGTCGAACGTGTTGTCGCCGCCGAGGCTGACCAGGTGCCCGTAGCCGTTGACCGGCTGCGCACCGCTCATGGTGAGCGTCGGCGTCACGAGATTGGCGTTCTGTCCGATGTGCACGCCGCCCGTGATCCCGATCGACGAAGCGGCCGGCGAGGAAATCGCCGGCGACAGCCCAAGTGCGTGATCGTTCGCCAGCACGATCGTCCCGCCCGCGCCGCTCTGGATGGTCGCGCCGCTGTAGGTGTTGTTGCCGGCGAGGACGAGCATGCCCTGCGTGAGCGAGTTGTTGAAATCACCCGTGCCGCTGATCGTGCCGGTGAGGGTGATGTCGCGGTCGGAGTTGACGGTGACGCGCGCGGTCGTGCCATTGAGCTCGAGGTTGCGCGTGAACGTGTTGTAGTACTTGTTTCCCGCCGCGGTGAAATTCATCTGCCCGGTGCCTTCGAGGCGGATCAAGCCATTCGCACTGCCGAGGTTCGTCTGGTCGGCGCGGACGGTTCCCTGCAGGATGCGCAGCGTGCCGGTGAAGTCGTTGGCTCCGGAGAGCGTAATGATGCTGCTGTTGTTGTACGTGACGTTGAGGTTTCCGGTGAGCCGGATGCCGCCGTAACCGCTCGTGCTCCCGATCGTGTAAACGCCGGCGCCGCCCGGGGCGCTGGTGTCGGTGATGGCGATCGTGTTGGCGTTCACCCCGACCAGACCGGTGGTGAAGAAGCTGAGCGCGCCGTTGGCGGCGAGGTTGTTGCCGGCGAGGTTGATCGTGTAGTTGTCGGCGTTGAAGCTCATCGTGCCGGCGGTGATCGCCTCGGAAAGCGTGAGCGTCCCGCCCGCGCCGCCGTTGCTGCCCGGCCAGACGCCGATGATCGCGTTGTCCGGGGTGGCGTTGGTCCAGGTGGTGTGTGTCGCGCCGTCGTCCGCAGTCCAGAAGTTGCTGGAGGTGTTCCAGATGCCGGTACCGCCGGTCGCGGGCTGCGTCTGATTCGGATTCCACGTCAGGTTCGCGGCGTGCAACTGCCCCGCCATCGCCGCGACCGCCGCCATCGCCAATACACGCATCGTCTTCCGCTGCTTCGTCATGTCCGCTGCCCTCTCCTGTGCGAGTAATTATTGAGAAACTTAGTAATTCTCGATTCGTCGGGTTGTTTCACGTTCTGACATTCGACACATCAATGATCGGAATAAACGGCACTGGAGTTGGTGTTGTTCAGCGGAATCCACCAGTTGCCGCTGGCGTCATTCCACTTTTGCAGGTGATAGCGATCGCTCCACTCCGCGTGCCAGTCGGGGAAGAGATAGTTCGCACCTTTGTTGTGCCGCAAGTACACGCCATACCCGCCAGTCAGATTCGTTGCGATGCGCAGGCTGTATCCGTCGGCGATGAGGATCTTGGAGTTCTTCAAGCGGTGAATCTTCATCCAGAACTCGATTTTCGGATCCGCGCTTCCCGCACCGATGGTGCTTCCTTTCTCCTGCGCGAAGAGATAATTCACGCCGTAGCCGGCGTAGTTGTTGCCGGCGTTCCCTTTCTCGTACGCGCCTTCGCCGTAACCGGGACAACGAAAAAGATACTGTCCTGTCACGGGATAATGCTTGTTCCAGTTCTTCACGTACTGGTTCGACGCGGTGGCGAGCACGAGCCGCTCGGCCCAGCTCATGTTGTATTGCGGCGCAGGCGGCGCGTAGAGCGGGAACCATCCGCCCCATCCGGGATGCGGCATGAATCCGTGATTCGCATTCGTGTACATCTGCAACAGGATGGCGATCTGGTGGAAGTTGCTCTGACACTGCGTGTTGACCGCCGCCTGTCGCGCGCGGCGAAGCGTCGGAAGTAAAATCGCGATCAAGACCGCAATGATCCCGATCACGACGAGCAGTTCCACCAGCGTGAACGCGCGGCGAACGACACGGCGCTGCGGTGACGGGCCGATGAGAGTGGATGCGCGTGTGAAGCCCAAGCTTCAGCCGCCTTTCGATGTGCCGCCCAACGGGAAATGAAGCGAATCGATGCCAGCGACTCTAACCGCGATTTTTTATAAATCAACATAATAACTAGCGCAAAGGCGCCCGCCGGGGCCGCAACGCGCAAAATTTAGCCAAGGTGTGGACGTCGGCGCCCCGCCTCACCGGAAGCGGCGCCGTCGCGCGATCAAGCGGCAGCCGCCGATCAGCCACAGCCCGCCCGCCGCCGGCTCGGGCACGGCAATCGCGCGCGCAAAACCGTCGGCACTCCCCGTCGGAACAGGCGGACCTTGCTGGGGGAAGTTGGAATCGATCAGAAAATAGTCGTCCCCGTCGATGACTCCGTCGTAGTTGAAGTCGCCGTTGAACCACCCGTGAAGCTGCTGCGGAAACGCGCTGTCGATCTGGAAGTAATCGTCACCGTTGATGATGCCGTCGAGGTTTGCGTCCCCCGCGCAGGTGTAGGCGATCAGCACGCTGTTGCCGGAGACGAACTCGCCGCCCCACATCACGCTGGAGTTGGTGCCGAACGCTTCCAAACCGGTGGCGATGCCGATGCTCGTCAGGTCGCTCAGGGTCGCGCTGGTCTGACTGGTAACGATGCCGCTCCCCTGCCACTTCGTGCCGGCATTGTTCAGACCCGATGCGATCAGGCCCGCCAGACCCGTGTAAGCCGATCCGTTCCACGTCCCTTCGTTGCCGGCCGGGACGATGAGCTTTTTGTTGGAGATGTCCAGCTTCCCGCTGCCCGTGATCGTGAGAGAGACGGTGCGGCTGGTGGTGCTGTTCGCGAGCGGATTGCTCGTCGTGAGCGCGATAACGCCGGCGCCGCCGATCGACACCGCCTGCTGGCGGATCCGCAGCGCGGTGACGGCGCCGCCGGTGACCGTCGTCGTGCCGCTTCCGGTCAGACCGTTCTCGCCGTTGACGAACGTCGCGCCGCCGCTCTGGTTGAACGTGCCGTTATTGGTCAGGTTCCCGTCGCAGTACAGCGTCTTGCCGGAGCTGATCGTCACGCTGTTGCCAAGTCCGCCGCTCGGCGAGATCGTGAAATCGTTCGTCAGCTCGAGCATGCCGCTCGTCCAGTTGAAGCGCGACGGGTTGCCGGTCGTATCGAGCGACGGCGTGCGGATGTTGCCGCCGTGCAGGTTCACCTGCGTGCCCGCGCTGTCGTAGATCTTGACGCCCTGATCGGCCAAGAGGCTTCCGCCGGGATTGATGTTCACCACCGCCGCACCGTTCTTCCCGGCGAGGAAGAACTTGCCGATGTTCCACCACGAGTTGGCGTTGATGTTGACCGTTCCGCTGCCGGTAATGACGCCGGCGCTCTGCGATTCATCTTCCGCGACGCGGCCCCACTGCGTGTTGACGACCGAATCGGTGAGGTTGAGCGTCCCCGCACTGTCTTTGCCGACGACGAGGGTGGACGCGTAGACGCCGTCGATGCGCGCGTTGTTGGTCAGCGTCATCGACGCGACGCTCGAGCCCCCGACGATCATCTCGTGCTTCGCCGGGACCGCCAGCGAGCCGTTCTGAAAGTTGAGCTCCGCGCCGCCGACGACGGCGGTGCCGACGATGACGTCGCCTGTGGCGGTGAGCGTGTGGCCGTTCATCGCCAGCGTCACGCGGCCGGATTCGCTGGCGTAATCGTGGAACGAGGCGTTGCCGCTCATGCTGATGGCGTAGTTGGCGTTGACGTCGAAACCGATGTCCTCCGCGGCCTGCGGAATGCCCGCCGGCGACCAGTTCGTCCCACTGTTCCACGTCCCGCCGGAGAGCGCCCCGATCCAGTACCTTGCCTGCGCCGTGCCGACGACGAACCGCATGTCCGGGTTCGACGTGTTCTGCCACGTCGTGTTCGGATCGAAGCGCGTGATGTAGGACGGCGTGCCGTACTGCGGGTTGTTCATCGGCACGAAGCCGGATCCGGACGCGCCGAACAACCCGCTGCCGAAGACGGCGGCGTACCAGCCGGCGGCGAGCGTCGCCGGCGCGAACTTCTCGACGACTTCGTCCGATCCCGCCGGCAGCGTGAGAATCGTGGTCCGCAGCACGTCGGCCGTGGAGAGATCCCCGGAATTCGGAAAGTCGCTCGCGCCGCTGAGTTGCACGAGCGCGCCGAACACCGTCCCCTCCGCCTGCACGCCGCGACCGATGTGCGCGCCGACGCGATCGATCGTCGTGGCGGAGAGCAGTTGAAACCGCACGCCGACGAACGACGTCGAGCCCAGCGCCGCACCGCTGCTCTGTCCGATCGGGCCCATCTCCGCCGACTCGTATGCGAGCACGGCGTGCGCGGGTGTCGCGGGAATGAGTGAAACCGCAACGGCGGCCGAGGCGGCGGCAAGAAGCTTCGAGCGCCGCGTGCCGGCGCGTAACGGAACAAGACGAGGCAATGCTGTGTGCATACCTTCCTCTAAGAATGAATCGTCAGGGCTGACGTGATGCGCGAGACGTGAGTGAATCGCACGGCCGAAAAACTACGTCATCGTCGAGCGGCGGCAATGTCCCTGATCAGGGGGAAGCGCGGAATAAACTCAACGCGCGAATTTGTATACACGACGACGACGACGCAGAAGCATCGACGCGGCGAACACCGCGGTCAGTGAGAGCGGTTCGGGAACCCCTCTCGTCACCGGCGAGGCTGAAGCGACCCCGCTGCCGACGGGAAACGCCGCGCCCTGCATCGGGAAGTTCGAGTCGATCGTGAAGTAATCGTCGCCGTTGATGACGCCGTCGTAGTTGAAGTCGCCGTTGAACCACCCGTGAAGCTGCTGCGGAAACGCCGAATCGATCTGGAAGTAATCGTCACCGTTGATCACCCCGTCCAGGTTCGCGTCGCCCGCGTAGGTATACATGACCAGCGTGTCGGCGGAGCCGACGCTCACGCCCCCGAAGCTGCTGTAGCCGAGGTCCGCGTTTTGCGCCACGCCGACCGAAGTGAGCATGTTTCCGCCGGTGGCGGACGACTGTGTCGTGACGATCCCGCCGCCGAGGAAGTCCCCGCCGTGGTAGCCGCTGGCGATCATCCCGCTGACGCCGGTGTACGCGCTGCCGTTCCACGTTCCCGTCGGCGTGCCGTTGGTGTTGCCGCTCTTGACGATCAACTTGAACTTCTCGACGTCCAGCCGCCCGGTGCCGGCGATGTTGAGCGTATCGACCTGCAGCGCTCCGTCCGCCGCTTCGACGCCGACCCGCGCCACGCCGCCGTCGTTGACATCCAGCCTCTGCAGATAATTGGTGACGTTGGTCTGAAACTCCCCGCTGCTGTTGACGTTGACGCGGAGCGGGTGGGTCGAAGCGGAACCGGCGGCGGCGAACTCGGTGATCCCGCCCTGGTTGATGTCGATGACCGAGCCGTCGGCGTAGCTCTGGGTGGCGAAGACGCGGAGGAAGCCCAGACCGGTCTTGGTGAACCCGCCGCCCGCGCTCGTGCTGAGCGTCGGGCCGACCAGCGTCAGCGCGGAGTTGACGACGTTGAAGACGCCGCTGTTCACGGCGAAATCGCGGAAGCAGATGCCGTTGCCGTCGAAGGAGATCGTCCCCCCGGAGAGCGTGACGTCGTTGTTGGCATTTCCCAGCCGCGCGTCGTCGCCGACGTCGAGCGTGCCGGCTTCCAGCACCCATCTGCCGAGGAAATCGCAGCTCGTCCCCCCGAGGCGAACGGTGCCGAGCCCGCGGATGGCGATCGACGCGTTGCCGTTGCCGCCGTTGATCGGGACCTTCGCATTGTTGAGGCGCGAGCCGATGTTCAAGACGTCCGTGCTGAACGTGGTGGAGAACTGCACGCCGATGCCGGAGGCGACGGTGTGCATGCCCAGGGAGCTCGAGGTCCCGCTGGTGGCGCGCACGTCGCTGTCGACGTTCATCGCGACGGCGCGGTTGATGGTCATGTTCCCCCCGAGCAGCTCGAGCATGCCGTTGCTGATCTGCACGCTGTTCGACGCGTTGCCGAGCCGCGCATCCGAATCGATCCGCAGCCGCCCGCCACCGATCGTGACCAGCCCCGTGAACGTGTTGTTCCCCCCGAGCGTCAGCCAGCCGACCTGGTTCTTGTCGATGCCGTTGGTCCCGGCGATCACGGAATTGATGGTGAGCGATCCGGTGGAGGTCGGCGTGATCTGGGGGCTGATCGGGTCAATGAGCGTGATCGAACCGCCGGTGAGCGTGTAATTGTTTTGCACGAAAAAACCACCCGCCAGCTCGCCGTCGGAGAGCGTGATGGTGGACGAGGGGCCCGGGACGTTGGTGGGAAGAAAGACTTCCTCGGTGCCATCCGGTTCGGTGTCATCCTGCCAGTTGAGCGGGTTGGACCATTGTCCGTCGCCGGAACTGTTGTCCCACAGATCGGCCACGCAGCGGGCGGGCGCAGCCAGGAAACCAATCGTGGCGGCGGCCGCGCTCAGCAACGCCGATACGGACGCCGCGCGTTTGATGCGCTCTCGCATTGACCCTCCTCGGGAATCAATCGACGAACACGGATGTGCGCAAAGGACGCTACCGCCAAGAGGAAATTGTCGCTACCGAGATTTTGCTATGCCCGCGCCGACGACGTGATCCGCTCATGACGCCCAGGAGGGCGAGTCCCATCATGCCCGGTTCCGGGAGGGCGCTCGTCCCCTGCAAGAGGGCAGCCGGGCCGATCGCGCCGCTGACCGGAAAGGCCGCACCCTGCACGGGAAAATTCGAATCGATGAGGAAGTAGTCGTCGCCGTTGATCACGCCGTCATAATTAAAATCGCCGTTGAACCAGCTCCTGGCGTTGGCGGGAAAGCCGGAGTCGATCTGGAAATAATCATCGCCAGTGATCTGTCCGTCGAGGTTCGCGTCGCCGGCGTAGGTATACATGACGAGCGTGTCGGTCGCGCCAACGCTCTGCCCGCCGAAGGTGGTCGAGCCGAGATCCGCATTGGAGGCGACAGCGATGCTGGTGAGTGTATTCCCACCGGTGGCGGCCGACTGTGTGGTGACGATTCCACTGCCGAGGAAGTCGCCGCCGTTGTAGCCACGCTGCACCAACCCCAGCACGCCGGTGTACGCGCTGCCGTTCCACGATCCCGTCGCGCCGGCGCTGGCGACGATCAACTTGTTGTCCGAGAGGTCGAGCTTTCCGGCGGCATGCGTATCGAGCGACGTCGTCTTGAGCAGGAGGTTGTGCGGCATGGCGGCGCTGGGGGCGAGGCCGACGGTCGCGCCGTCGGCGATGTCCAGCGCGGAGCCGCTCGTGTAGCGGGTGTTGAAGATCAGCGTGCCGGCGCTGACCGTCGTCACGCCGGTGTAGGTGTTGACGCCGTCCAGAGTGAGCGTGCCGGCGGTCGTCTTCGTGAGCCCACCGCCGTTGTTGATCTGCTGGACGTTCTTCAGCATTCCGGCGCGGAAGTTGAGCGTGTTGATCGGCGTTGTGCCGCCGATGCCATGACCCTGCACGTCAAGCGTTCCGCCATCGAGCGTGAGCGTGCTGCCGCCCGCGCCGCCGGAAATGTCGCCGCCGATGGTCACCGCGCCGCCGCTGATCACGAGCGTTCCCGCCCCGCCGCTTTGCGTGAGGCGCAAGGCGCCGTCGATCGTCCAGCTCGATCCCGCGCCCGCGATGGTGACGGTGCCGCTGGAGCCCGGGCTGTACCCGATGGAGACGTTGCCGGTGCTGACTATCGCGCCCCCGCCGATGATGTTCAGCGTCCCCGCGCCGCTCTGGCCGACGTACAGGTTGCCATTGGTGGTCCAGGCGGAGCCGGCGCCGTCAACGGTGACGAGGCCGACCGCGCCTCCGTTGAACCCGACGTATGCCGTCCCGTTGCTCACTTGCCCGCCCGCCGTGATGTGCACCGTCCCCGCCCCGGAGATGCCGACGTAGAGTTGTTCCGCACTCCTCCACGTCGCGCCCGCGCCGCCGACATTGACGGTGCCCTGTCCCGAAGCGGCGTCCCCCACGTAGCCGAGGAAATCGCTGAGGTGGCCGGCTGCCATCACGTTCACCGTCCCCGCGCCGCCGTCGCCGACGTCCAGGATCTGATCGACGTTCCATGTCGATGCGGTGACGTTCACGGTGCCCTGCGCGTTGGTCTGCGTTCCGACGCGCGCGACGGAGTGATTGGCCTGCGCGCCGCCGGTGAGGGTAAGGGTGCCGTGGCCGACCCGGCCGACGTCCACCGGCGTCAGCCCGCCCCAGGCTGTGGCGTCGATGGTCATCAAGCCGATCGCGCCCGCCTGGTCGCCGATCGATGTCGCGGCCTGCGTGAGGGTCGCGCCGCTTGCGATGTGCGCCGCGCCGTTGCCGGACGAACCGACGTTCAGCGTGCCGCTGTTGTTCCACGTGCAATCAGCGTCAATGTTGACGACATCGGCCGTGGCGCCCGACCGGATTCCGACAAAGGCATTGGCGTCGCCCACGCGCCCGCCGT
>JAICTV010000153.1 GCA_025936175.1 Phycisphaerae bacterium | reverse complement strand
GGGGATCAGCGGCTCGACAATCGACCACTGCTCATCCGTGAGCTGATGTCGATGCATCGCCAACCTCCTGTTGACGAACTGGTTATACTCTCATTTGAGAGTTTTCAGACAGAGCCTAGAAGGTGACCAGCGCATTGTAATTTGAGAGAACTCGTCACGTACGAACACCCGATAGGGAATCGGATCAGCAGAGGCGTTCGCTGAGAAGACGGAGGCAAGTACAGCCAGAGCAGCTATGTGGATAATCGCACGCGGCATGTCGATCCTCCCCTTTGTCACCCGCCAACACGCACGAGCGCGAGTCCAGAGTCGATCGTGCTTACAGCAGTATGATCGCGTCTGTCCACCAACATTAGCAACGAGAATCGATTACGACCGGGCGTTGTGGCTGCGACGCCGTCGCAGCATTGATCGCTAAGTTCGTAGACGCGCTCAAGCCTCCCTTCGACCTCCTCGGCAGCGTTCCATTTCCAAAAATGAAACGCTCCGGAGTGGAAATCGAAGCTTCCGGACAGGAAATGGAAGGCTTCTGGACATGTCCGGAAGACTTCCGGACTGGTCGGGACGCTTCCGGACATGTCCGGGAACGCTTCATTTCCAGTCCGGAAAGCTTCCCGGCTGGTCGGGACGCTTTCATTTCCACTCCGGAAAGTTTCATTTCCTGTCCGGAAGACTTCATTTCCACTCCGGAAGCGTTTGATTTCCTATCGGGAGAGTCGTCTCGACATGTCGGCAGAGGCGAAAGCGCGTTGGCGTGCGTCAAGCGAGGGCGGTCGCCATTCATCGTGGCACGGGCCGCCGGCCCGTGATTGGTTTGATATAAGCACGGGCTGGCAGCCCGTGCCACGAGCGCGGCGACTTGGCGCGGTGCAGGCTCGCTCTCCGCGATTTCCAAATTCACAACGGGAAAATCAAAACGTGCCCGACAGCACGTCCCGTCCCTCCATTGACATTCCCTCGTTTTGGACGAAAACGATTGATCCGCACCGCCGCCCTCTCGCGGCGGGCGCGTGCAGCAAAAACCAACCGCATCCGGAGTGTGTCATCGTGAGCCCTTCGTCTTCGCCGCAAGTGGACAAAAGTCAGATCGAACGGATCGTGCGTGCGGCGGTCGAGCGGGAGGCGGTCGTCGACATGCACACGCACCTCTATCCGCCGACGTTCGGGACGACGCTCGCCGGAAAGAGCGGCAAGAGCGATCCGAGCGGGATGCTGCTGTGGGGGATCGATGAGCTGCTCACGTATCACTACCTCGTCGCGGAGGTGTATCGCGTCGTGCCGGCGCACAAGCTGCCGTACGAGCAGTTCTGGAAGATGAGCAAGCGCCAGCAGGCGGACCACATCTGGAAGAACCTCTTCATCGAGCGCGCCCCGATCAGCGAGGCGTGCCGCGGCGTGCTGACGACGATCCAAAAACTCGGGCTCGATCCGAGCGATCCGACGCCGGACGGCTGGAGGAAATGGTTCGATCAGCAGGACCCCAGCGACTACATCGACCGCGTGATGAAGGTATCGAACGTCAAGTCGATCACGATGACCAACGCGGTCTTCGACGACAACGAGCGCGAGCGGTGGAACTCGAACCTGCGCGTGGGCAGCGACCCGCGCTTCACCGCGGTGCTGCGCATCGACCCGCTGCTGCGCGACTGGCCGACGGCGGCGAAGAAGCTCTCTTCGTGGGGCTACGCGGCGGATGAGAAACTCGGGGCGAGCTCGATCGAATCGGCCAAGAAATTCCTGCGCGACTGGCTCGATAAGATGAAGGCGGTCTACATCGCCGTGAGTCTGCCGCCGGAGTTCCGTTATCCCGCTGATCCGAACGACGCGATCGCGCGGGCCGGGCAGGCGGTGCTGGAACAGGTGATCCTGCCGGTGTGCGCCGAGCGCAACCTCCCCTTCGCAATGATGATCGGCAGCAAGCTGCGCGTGAACCCGCAGCTTCGCGACGGCGGCGACATGGTCGGCAAGGCGGACGTGCAGTCGGTGGTCGGCCTCTGCCGCGCGTTTTCCGGCAACCGCTTCTTCTGCACGATGCTGGCGCGCGAGAACCAGCACGAGCTTTGCGTCGCCGCACGAAAATTCGGCAACCTGATGGTCTTCGGCTGCTGGTGGTTCGTGAACAATCCCAGCCTGATCGAGGAGATCACGCGCATGCGCATCGAGCTGCTGGGCACGAGCTTCATCCCGCAGCACTCGGACGCGCGGGTGCTCGATCAGCTCATCTACAAGTGGGAACACAGCCGGCAGATCATCGCGAAAGTCTTGATCGACAAGTTCGGCGAGATGGCCGGGACCGGACGCACGCCGAGCCAGCAGCAGATGGAGGAGACGGTGCGGCTGATGCTTGGCGGGAACTTCGAGAACTTCCTGAAAGGTTCATAACCCTGCCCGACTGTCATCCCGAGGTACTCCGAGGGATCTCGGACACCAAAGGTCATGGAGATTCCTTGGAGTACCTCGGAATGACAATGCTCGCGGTTGTCGCTCTACATTGAAGACGAAAGGTTTGTCATGTCCCATCCCGTTCCCCTGGGCCTCTCCCCCAGCTTCGGCTTCGGCGATCGTCTCGGTTTGGCGACGCCCGGTCACGTGGCGGCGCTGCGTCGCGCGGGCCAGGGCGTCGCGCCGATCTTTGCGCAGCAGTCGATCCGCGAGATGACGCGCACCAATCGCGCGCCGCAGCAGGTGATGGATGATGCGCTGCGGGGCGCGAAGGAGGCGGGCTTCGACGGCGTGCAGGGCGCGGACGCCGATCACCTCAAGACGCCGCAGGACGTCGAGCGCACCGCCGCCGCGGGGTTCTGCTTCTTCACCATCGACCCTTCCGACAACGTGGACGGCCAGGCCGACACCTGCGATGCCGCGACGCTCGCGGGCAAAGCGAAGAGCCTCGGCGATGACGCGAAATGGGTGCTCGCCTACAGCGGCAAGAAGGTGACGTTGCCGACCGGCACGACGATCAGCATCGACGATCTGGCGGCGACGCGCGCCGCGGTCAAGTATGGCAAAGCGGTCAACGCGGCGATCGCGCTGGCCAAACACATCGCCGCGACGTTGCAGAAGGCGGGCCGCGACTACGAGATCGAGCTGAGCGTCGATGAAACGCCGCAGCCGACGACGCTCGCCGAGCATTTCATCATCGCCGACCGGTGCTTGAGCCAGGGGATGAAACTCGTCAGCCTGGCGCCGCGGTTCGTCGGCGATTTCGAGAAAGGCGTGGATTACAAAGGCGATGTCAAAGCGTTCGAGCGGTCCTTGGCGGATCACGCGGCGATCGCCAAGCAGCTCGGGCCGTACAAGCTGTCATTGCACAGCGGATCGGACAAGCTCTCGATCTATCCCGCGTTCGCGCGGGCGACCAAAGGGCTGTGGCACGTGAAGACGGCGGGCACGAGCTACCTCGAAGCGATCCGCGTCATCGCGAAGCACAACGTGGAGCTGTTCAAGCGCATCATCGAGCTCGCCCGTGAGCATTACGACACCGACCGCGCGACGTATCACGTCTCGGCGACGCTTGCCGGCACGCCATCGACGAAGCAGGTCGCTGATCCGGTGAAACTCGAGCAGGTTTACCTCGAGCGCTGGCAGGACGTCGCCGCGGGCAAAGGCTTCACGGAGCCCGGCCGGCAGATCCTGCACACGACCTTCGGCACGGTGCTGAAGCACGAGCAGATCCGCGGCGAGTTCTTCCAGGTCCTGCGCGCCAACCCGCAGACGTACCGCGCGGTGCTCGAGGAACATTTCTCCAGGCACCTCGAGGCGCTGCGCGGGTAGTTGCGTCGGCGATTCATTTCACCGAGCGCGTTGCCCCTATTGTCATCCCGAAGTCACTCCGAGGGATCTCGCTGACCGCTGGCGTCCGAGATCCCTCGGAGTACCTCGTGATGACAAATGGCGATGCCGTAGAGGCGCGCGGATGGATTATCCGCCCGCAATCACACCGACGATCGGCCAGCCCTCCTTCGACCACGTCAGCGGCCGGATGGCGAATGTTCCGCGTCCGCCCTGGGTGGCGTCGTAGAAGTGACAGGCGAACCATTCGCGATCGCCGTCGCGCAACACGCTGGCGTGGCCGGGGCCGATGAAGGGGCCGTCGCTGCCGAGCAGCAGCGTCCCGCCGCCGTCGCGCATGTCCTTGCCGTCGCGATCGACATACGGGCCGGTGATCGCGCCCGCGCGGCCGACGCGAATCTCGTACGTGCTGGCCGTCCCGCGACAGCAGGCGCCCCAGTTGACGAAGAGGTAATAACGGCCGTCGTGCAGATAGATGTACGGCGCTTCGATCGACTTGTGCTTCGCCAGCGACAGCAGCTTCTCATCCCCCGCCGGCGGTTTGCACGTCGCGCGATCGAGTCGCACGAGCTTGACGCCGCTCCAGTACGAGCCGAAGGCGAGCCACAGTTTGTCGTCCGCGTCCAGCGTGACGGCGGGATCGATGGCGTTGAAGTCGTCGAGATCGCTCGAGCGCACGACGACGCCCTGGTCGGACCACTTGTATCGCGCATCGGCCGGATCGAGCGTGGCATTAGTGGCCACGCCGATCGCGGAAGTGTTCTTGCCGAAGGTGGAGATGACGTAGAAGAGCCAGCAGCGGTGATCGAGCTCGATCACGTCCGGCGCCCACAGGTAATTGCCGCGAAACGCCGGGACGACCTCGTGCGCCCAGGCCGGCGGATCATCGAAGACCCGCGGACCTTGCTCCCACGTCAGCAAATCCTTCGAGTGATAGCTGCGAATGCCCAATCCGGTCGCGAAGACCCAGTAATCATCGCCCGCTTTGACGATGGTGGAGGGATCATGAATCCGCACGCCCCGGCTGCCGAGCCGCGCCACCTCGCGGGCGACGGCGGGATCGGTTGTCGGTTGCGACGACGGCGCGGCGGCGATCGCGACGATTGAGAGCAGTGCGGCAGCGAGTCTCAAGAGATGCCGGCGCATCGTCGATCATCCTTCTGAACGGCCGCGGCGCCGCACGCTGCCGTCGTTCGCGGCGCGCTTCCCTTCCAGGCAACGGATGTAATTCCCGATCAGGTGATCGGTGATCCCCTCATGAAAACTCTTGCCGCGCGTGAGGATCGCGCGGGTGACCGCATGGCTGTGCCAGGGTTCGACCTCCGCGTCGATGGTGATCTCGCCGTCGCGGTCGATGTAGACGAAGGTCTTCACGTGGCCGTAACACGGGACCTGCCTGGCGAACTGCTTGAGCGCGCCGAAGATCTTCTCGTTGGTGAAGCGCGGCCGCTCCGGCAGCAACCGCTTGACTGATGCGACGGGGATTTCCGGCACGAGATCGAGGCGATTGACGATGCGGTACGTCGGCAGTCGATATCCTGCGCAGAAGGCGCGGTCGCCGACGCGCGGCGCGCCGAACGTGTATGTCGCCACCGCCGGCCGGCCGGCGCGCGCGAGACGACACGCCGTCAGCACCGCCAGCGCCCCGCCCATCGAATGACCGGTGAGAAACAGCGGACGCTCGCTTGCCCCGTCCAGCAGCTTTTCGACTGTCACCCACGTTCGTTTCAGCGCGGAGCTGAAACCCAGGTGCACGCGGCCGTGGTAATCGGCGCGCTCGACGAGCTTGACGACGACGTCGGTGATCCACGTCGGCAGCGTCACCGGATCCGAGCCGCGATACGCGAGCACCGCGTGCGTCTGGCACACGCCCACAAATCCGCGCGTGCGCGTGATCTTGTTGTGAAACCCGACCGCCTTGAGCCCCAGCCGCTCCCAGGCGGCGGCGGCGGGAGCGCGGTGATAGGCGATGTCGGAGGCGTGCGCGAGGTAGAGCGCATTGGCGCGGTTGAAGGATGCGTCGGCGGGATCGAATGTCAGTGCCACGCATCCATTGCAACAGCAGCGGGCGTCGCGATCAACGTATCTGCATCGGGTAGAGTGTCGCGGATGCCGCGTCAGATCCCTGCGGTACGGATTTGGCCCATGAGCGACAAAATCGAAGGCTTCCGCGGGCGGAGCATCGAGGACGTGCAGGAGAAGTGCTTCCTGCGCGATCTGCCCAAACGAGGCGGGCAATACCGATACCCCCGCGTCGGACTCAACGCCGAACCGGGGACGATCGTGCTCTTCCAATACCGCGCCCACATCATCGCCAGCGCCGCTTTTCTGCGCGATGAGAAGTTCTCCCGCCCGCGCGGAGGATGTTCGGGAGCGATCTACCTCGACGTCTCTTCGATCCGCACGTTCGACCCGCTGGACCTGGCGGCGATGCGAACGGTCTGGCCGCACTTCCGCGCGTTCGGGCACGTCAAGCAGTTGCTCAATCCCACGCTCTATCCGATGTTCAAACGACGGCTGAAACACGTAAGGCGTGCGACATTCAACCCACCCAGTGGCGGATGAGGCCGTCCACCCACGGCGCGACGCTGCCGCTGATTGAATAGACCCACAGCGCGCAGACGATGCCGGTAAAGACGTCCATCGTGTAATGCGCGCGGAGCACCAGCACCGTCGCGGCCTCGAAGAGCGCGATCGCGATGCCGAGGATCAATCCCGCCGTCCCCCAGTGACCCGCAAGCGTCGCCGCGCCATAGACGGCGATCGCCGTGTGGCCGGAGAAGAACAGATCATTGGCCGTTCCATAGGTGACGAGGATCGCGGGCACGCCCGGATAGCGCCAAACCATGCCGCTCGGCGCCGGCAGCGGGCAAAGCATCTGGCAGATCTGCCGCAGCGCGAACAGCATCACCAGGCCCAGGAATGGGCGGATCGATGCGCCGAAAATCGCGCTGCCGATCAGGTACGCGCCGAGCAGATCGATCACGAGCGACGAGAGGATAAGCAGACGATTTCCCGCGGCGACTTTCGTCGCGTAGCGATGATGGATCCGCGCCGTCGCGAGGTGAATCCCGTCCGTCAGCGGCACTTCGTGAGCCACTTTCGGCACACGCTTGCCGAGCACGGCCTGCGTCCAATACCACAAGGCGATGCCTGCGACGACGAAACAGATCCGCACGGCGACGACGGGCCAGGGCGCGATGCTCATGACCCGGCGACTCCCGCCGGCGCCGCGCTCGTCGCGGGACAAATGCCGAGCATCGACCGCAACTGATCCTCGATCGCGGTCATGAGCGGGTCGCTTTCCCCGCGCGCTTCGCGCGCCGTGCTCACCTCGATGGCGTCGCCGACCGTTACTTTCACCTCGACGGGCCCGTGCACCGTCACCTTGCCGGTCAGATCTTCCTCGAAGCGTTCGATCGTCTCGATGATCCGCGCCTTGCTCGCGCCGTCGCCGACGTAGTTCGGCGGATAGTGATAGAGCTGCTGCGCCAAGTCCGCGTCCTCCAGCGTTCGCCAGCGACGCGACTTCTCGCGTTCATCGAGATCGCCCTTGATCATGTCGGGCAGGATCGCCGACCGCAGCCGCTTCACGCGCGCGACCACGTGACCTTCGCCGTTGCCATGGGTCCACTCGGCTTCCATCGGCTTGAGGATCGCGTCGATCAGCCGATCGATGCGCCCGGCGAGCTCGCCCTCCTGCGCGTGGCCGAGATATTGCAACTCCTTCAGTGCGAGCAAACCCGCGCCGACCTTCTTGACGCGCTCGTGGACCGGCAGATCGCGGCTCGGCCGCCAGGTGAGCCGCGCTTCGATCTCATCGAGCATCCGCGCCCCCGCCGATTCGATATCGAAAGGGAACGAGTAGCGCGTCGCGACCGGATGAACGACGACTTTCTTTCCGTCCTTCGCCCGCTTTTTCGCCGCCTGCCGCGCGATCAGCGCGGTGCCCTCGAGCATCGGCGTGAGCCGGTCGTTCGTCCGCGAGATGTGCCCCTCTGGAAAGATGACCAGCGGCCGCTCGCCGGTCTCGAGGATCTCGATCGACGTCGCCACCGCCTGCTTGTCCATCCCCTCGCGATAAATCGAGAACGCGCCCGCGCGGCGGAGCAGGAACGCCTGCAGCTTGTTCCCCATGAACAAGTGCGCGCTGGCGACGACGAAGAACGGCCGCCCCGCCGCCCGCGCGAGCGTGCTGAGAATGAACGGGTCTTCGTCGCGGCAGTGGTTCGGCGTGATCAGTACTCCGTGCCCCGCGTCGATCGACGCGCGCAGCTTCTCCGCGCCCACGATCTCCACCTTGCGCGTCCCGTACCGCCGCCGCAGATAGCGGGGGATGATCCGGTTCATCGCCCGCGGCCAGAGCGTCCCGTGGTAGGGAAGGACCGGCGTGTACGGCTTGTCGGAAACCACGGAGTTCATTCGCCGCGGTGCATCTTCCGTGATGCCGACACCGAACGCCAGATCACGCGCCGCCGCGCCCACGGCGGACCAAATCCGCGGTAGTAATTGTGGACCAGCACGTCAATGCGGAGGCTTAAGACATGAGCGGACCAAACAACTTCTCCCGCTTCTCCAGGCGTCGATTCCTCAAGCGCAGCGCCGGTGTGGTCGCGGCATCGGCCGCGGCGCCGATGTTTCTTCCCTCCGGCATCCTCGCCGCGGACGGCAAGCCCGGCGCCAACGATCGCATCAACATCGGCGTCATCGGCGCCGGCAGCCGCGCGCGGATGCTGATGGACCAATTACCCGCCCCCGGCCGCATCTTCGCACTCTGCGACTGCTACACCAAGCGCATGGACGAGACGATGGCGCTCAAGAAGCAGAAGTGGCCGTGCTATCAGGATTACCGCAGCATGATCGAGAAAGAGCATCTCGACGCGGTGATCGTCGCGACGCCCGATCACGGCCGCCCGCTACCGTGCATTTACGCCTGCCAGGCCGGCCTCGACGTCTACGCGGAGAAACCGCTGAGCGTGACGATCTCCGAAGGCCAGGCCATGGTGAAAGCCGCGCGGCAGTACAAGCGCGTTTTCCAGGTCGGCAGCCAGCAGCGCACGATGGAGATGAACCGCTACGCGTGCCAGCTCGTTCGCTCCGGCGGGATCGGGCCAATCCATGAAGTCGTCGCGGAAAACTATCCGGGGCCGAGTGTTGCGAAGGATCTGGAGGAACAATCGATCCCGCAAGGCGACGACTGGAATGCCTGGTGCGGCCCCACGCCCCTCGTGCCCTTCAACGAACAACTTCAGTTCGGCTGGATGCGCTGGCGCCCCTACTCCGGCGGCGAGATGACCAACTGGGGCGCGCACGGCGTCGATCAGATCCAGTCCGCGCTCGGCATGGACGGCACCGGGCCTGTCGAGCTCTGGCCGGTCACGCCGGGGACGAACGGGAATGTCTCCATGCGCTACGCCAACGGCGTGACGGTGAAGTTCGAGTCGAAAGATCCGACGCAAGTGCCGATGGGCGGCGCCGTCTTCATCGGCGAGAAGGGAAAGCTCAAGATCGACCGCAACGATTTCACGTGCGACCCGCCGGAGCTGGCCGTCAACCCCCCGCCGCAGGAGAAGAAGAAATCGTGGACCGGCCCGGGGTGGAACGCGTCGCTCCATCTGAAGAACTGGCTGGACTGCATTCGGTCGCGCGGTACACCCAATGCCGACGTCGAGATCGGACATCGTTCCATCTCGGTCTGCCACCTCGTCAACATCACCCGCGAGCTGGGGCGAAAACTCAGGTGGGATCCGAAGACTGAAACCTTCGTCGGCGATGCCGAGGCGAACACCTATCTGAGCCGCCCGCGGCGCAAAGGCTTCGAGCTGCCGACGATTTGATCACTCGCGCAGCCGGAGCAGCAGTCCCCCGCCGGGCGCGAGCCAGTTGTCTTCCGCGCCCATCGGCCGGACCTGCCCGGTGAGCGAACTGACGCGCTGCATCGCCGTCTTCTCTTTCGGAACGACGGTGAATTGTGTCGAACGCGTCAGGTTGCGGTTGACGATCAGGATCGCCGGTTTTCCGTCGGCGTCTTCAAACTCGCCCACGCAGAAAGGCCCGGCCCCCTTGATGCTCGCGACGAACTTGCTCTGATCGATCCCGCGGCAGCCGCTGGGAACGTCGGGATGATGGAAGACATTCACGCTCTTGAGCTTCACGACATGCGGCGCGAGTCGTTGGAGTTGGAAGTTCGCATCGCGCAGCATCTCCCACGTCGCCGTCCTCTGTCCGAAGGCGTCGATTGCGGTGTCGCGATAGTTGCCGCGATCGCGGGCGGTGTACGTGAACCACCCCATCCCGCGCACGCCATAGGCCAGCGACGTAAAGATCTGAAATCGAAAGATCGCCGGCCTCGGCTCGGCATAATGAAAATGCGCGTTCGCCAGCGCGACATGCCACAGCGGCACATTGGATTCGATCGACGCCTGCCGCGCGACTTCCAGGCAATCGAAGTACGTCGGGCGAATGCCGCCGTCGTCGAAGAACGAATAGTGATCGAAGCTGAACGCCCTGGGCTGCGCCGGATCGAGATAGCTTCGCAGATATTTCTCGTACTCGCCTTCGACTTTGCCCGCGCCGTCGGCGCTTCCGGCAATCGGAAGGAAATTGGTGTATGCGACCTGCTCCGGCGCGGCCGCTTCAAATGCCTTGGCCCATCTCACCACGTTCGGCACCAGCGCCGTCGCGGGCTCATCGATCAGGTGATATCCGAACGTCGCCGGATGCCTGGCGGTCTTCTCGACCAGCTTTTTCACCCGATCCGACACCTCTTCGTCGGTGAGCGTCTCGCCGCCACGGATCTGGATCGACGCGTCCGTGACGAAGCATTTCAGCCCCGCCGCCTCAACCGCGTCCAAATCGCCGGCTTCGGCGAATCCGGCGAGATTGAACCCGCAAGCCTTCGCCTCGTCGCACGCCGACTTCGAGCCCTGCAGGCGGTCCCAGGGAAAGATCGGAAACGTCTCGGGCCCGACGCGGAAATCGCCGGGCGGCGCGACGTCGTTTGCCACCGCGGCGGCGGCGACTCGCGCCAACGAGAGCACGGCACACGTGAACGCCATCGTCAGTTTGATATTTGTCTTGCGCATCACGGCGTGGAGCTTACAATCTGCCGGGCCTATGGAGAATCCAACCGAACCGGATCCGGATCGACGTCAGTTTCTCAAGACCGCCGGTCGCGGCGGCCTGTTTGTCGTCTGCGGAGCACTTCCGCTATTTCAGACGCGCCCGGCGCGCGCGGGGGAGCTCAAGCAGGCGGACGCGATCTCGCGCATCTGCGATGTTGCATCAGGTTCGGCCATCGCCTCGTACAACTGGAAGAATCGCGGCAAGGCGCCGGCGGGATACATCAAGGGCATGGCCATCAGCTATGCCAAAATCTATTACGACCTCGGCGCAGGCAATGCCAACGCTGTCGAGATGGCCAGGGCCGTCACCGCCGACGCCTCCGTCGACGCCCTCAAGCACTACGAGCAAATCTTCGAGCAGGTCGGGATGGACAACAGCAAAGCCGGCGCGGACACGCTGCGTCACCTGTTCGTCCTGATGCTCGGCCTCGGCATGCGCGAAAGCAGCGGCAAGCATTGCGAGGGCCGCGACCGCTCCGCCCACAACACGTCGGCCGAGACTGCCGAAGCGGGCCTCTTCCAGACGAGTTTCAACGCGCGCCACGCCAACCCGCTGCTGCCAAAACTCTTCGAAGATTTCATGGCGAAACCGACGCCGAGCTACATCGACGTCTTCAAGGAAGGCGTCCGCTGCACCGCGGCGAACCTCGAGAATTTCGGCGACGGTGACGGCAGGGATTTCCAGAAGCTCTCGAAGGAGTGCCCCTTCTTCGCCGCGGAGTTCGCCGCCATCGGCCTGCGGAACATCCGAAAGCACTGGGGCCCCGTCAATCGCCGCGAGGCGGAGATCAGGCCAGACGCGGACACTATCTTTAAGGAAGTGCAGAAGCTGGTGGACGAGGACCATCTCGGCCCACTTCTTTGTCGCCACGCTTGAACGACATGGATGCCTCTCGGTCGGAACGTTGCGATGGCGAGCGGAACCAATTTCCGTCGCTCCGACCGCGAGCAACCGCGCCGCGTCTGTGACGACATCGCGGAAGCTCGGCGCGGAGCGAGGGCGTCATGCAGGATCAAACGAGGGGGACGCAGAGCGCGAGGTGAGAGCGCAACGGCAGCGGATCACTGTCAGCAAGCGTCAGTTGCGACGGTTGTGGCTTTTTCTGCCGCCCTCAAGGCAAGTCGCAAGGAAAGTTTCGCCCCTAAAACGATCTAACCCTCGCAGATTGCGATGGTTAGAGCACTTTCAGATCAATGGTAGCGTGTAGCCGCAGTGGCCGAAGTAGCCGTGGCAATCGGATTCGGTGACGGCCGACAGCGCTGTGCCTACGGCTTGTTGTAACACGTCGATGCTGCGTGCGGCGGTGCTGCGCAGCCGTTGTTTGACCTTCGACCACATCGGCTCGATCGGATTGAAGTCCGGCGAGTACGGCGGGAGGTACAGCAGCGTCGCGCCGACCGACTCGATCGCCTCGCGCACGCCCGACGCCTTGTGCGGCTGGAGATTGTCCATCACGACCACGTCGCCGCCGCGCAGCGTCGGCGCGAGCACCTGACTGACGTACACGCGGAACACCTCGGCATCGACCGCGCCTTCCACCACGAACGGCGCGACGACGCCGTCGATGCGGATGGCACTGATCATCGTGGTGGTCTTCCAATGCCCCTGCGGCTGACGGACGTGCAGCCGCTCGCCCTTGTCGCAGCGACCGCGCAGGCGAGCCATATTCGTCTGCGCGCCCGATTCGTCGATGAACACGAGGTTTTGCAGCGGGATGGGCTTCAGCTCCTGGTGCCACGTCGCACGCCGCTCGCGCGCGTCCTGGCGATCCTGCTGCTCGCTGGCGCTGACGGACTTTTTTTGAAGCGCAGGCCCATCCGGTCGAGCGTAGTCCACAGGCAGCCGATGCTCACCTCCAGCTTCAGCTCGCGGCGGATCTCCTCCAGCGTCGCATCGGGATGCGCCTCGATGAACTCACGCAGCCGCGCGCGTGCCGCCGGGTCGAGTTTGGGCTTGCGTCCGGCGTTACGCGGCAGCGGCGTGGTGATGCCCAGCTCGCGGCGACGCTGCTTCACACGTCGTGCCCAAGCCTTGCAGACCTTGAACTGTTTGGCGACCTGTCCGGTCTTCTTCCCTTCGTCATACGCTGCGAGCACGCGCTGACGCAGATCGAACGAATACGCCTCCATGCGCACCTCCGAGGCGGCCAAGCTAACGCACGCAGAGCAAAAGCGCTACTTCAAAGCTGAAAATGCTCTAGGTAGTACGGACATTCAATCCTCCGTGGTAACGAAGGCTGCGAGGTAGACGAATCCCGCGAAGTTGGCGGCTTTCTTTTCGTACCGCGTGGCGACGCGTCTGCACCGCCGGATGCGGCAGAAGAACCGTTCGATCACGTTGCGGCGTTTGTAGCGCCGGCGGTCGTAACGCTTCTTCCTCTTTCGCGTCGGATTGGGTTTGATGCAGGCCCGGGCCCGCAGATCCCGCACACGTTGACGCAGCGCATCGCTGTCGTAGGCCGCGTCGGCGATCACGTGGCCGACCGAGCCGCGTTGCAGATTCCACAGGAGTTCTTCCGCCTGCGGGCTGTCGCCACGCTGGCCGGGCGTGAGCACCAGTCGCAGCAGCCGGCCCCGGCGGTCGACGGCGGCGTGCAGCTTGGTGCTCAATCCGCCGCGGCTTCGCCCGAGGCACCGTCGCACGTCGGCATCCTCTTTTTTTCACCGCGCCGACGCCGACCGGTCGAGGCGACCGGGTGCGCCTTGATCGTCGTGGCGTCGAGTTGCACTTCTTCCAGGTCGCAATCGCCGGTCGCGCGGGCGATCTTCTCCCACACGCCGGCGGCGCACCAGCGGTCGAAACGTTTGCGGACGGTGTCGTGCTTGCCGAAGCGAGC
>JAICTV010000325.1 GCA_025936175.1 Phycisphaerae bacterium | reverse complement strand
TGAAGTACTCGCCCGACTGGCAGCCGCTCGAGCTGCTCGTCGCGGCAATCCAGCAGAAGACCTCGATTGCGCTGGCGACGTCCTTCACGACGACAACGGCCATCAACGAAATCACGCAGCAGGGAAAGACGGTCTCCAAGGAAGATCAGATCAGCGCTCGCGCGATCGTGCTGCCGAACAACTTCTTCGGCTCGTATGAAGCGCTCGCGGCGCGGCTGTCGACGAGCGACGCCGGCGCGGTTCTCCCGCTCTACGTCGCGCCGAACGCGGAAGTCAAACTCACGGTGAACGCCGTCGCACCGCTGACGCTCACCGGCGGAGGGTCGACGATTCACGCCAGGAAATACGATGTGACGATCGCAAATATCGGCGCGAACGTCCCGGCGACGGTGCTCGTCGACGATCGCGCGCGCCTCGTGCGTTTCGAAATCGCCGCCGCTGGTCTCGTCGTCGTGCGAGACGATGCGGCGAGCGTGGCGATGCGCACCGAGACGGCGAGAAATCCAACCGACGCCGACGTGCGGATTCAGGCCAACGGCTTCTCGCTTGCGGGTACGGTCACGACGCCGCCGACCGTCGCCGGACGGCTGCGCTCGCCCGGCATCGTGCTCATCGGCGGCTCAGGACCAACGGATCGCGACGAAACGGTCGCCGGCATTCAGATCTTCGCCCAGCTCGCCGGCGCGCTCGCGAAAGACGGCGCGGTGGTCCTTCGGTACGACAAACGCGGCGTCGGCCAGAGCGGCGGCCGTACCGAGAGTGCGACCCTCGAGGACTACGCCGATGATGCGATCGCTGCCGTGAAATGGCTGGCGAAGCGCCCGGACGTCGACACGCGGCGCATCGTCGTCGCGGGCCACAGCGAAGGCGCGGCCGTGGCGCTGCTTGCGGCCGCGCGTGAGAAGGAGATCGACGGGGTCGTCTCGATTGCCGGACCCGGCATCAAGGGCGAGGATCTGATCCTGCAGCAGCAGAAACATCTGCTGGACCTGTCCGGCGCCAGCGAGGCCGACAAACAGGCCAAGATCGACCTTCAAAAGAAGATCGAGGCCGCGGTGTTGAGCGGTACCGGCTGGGAAGGTATTTCTCCCGAACTCCGCAAGCAGGCCGACACCCCATGGTTTCGCAGCCTCCTCGCGTACGATCCGGCGCGTGTGCTCCCGAAGGTGAAGCAGCCGATTCTCATCATCCAGGGCGATCTCGACACGCAGGTCTCGAAGGACCAGGCGGACAAGCTTGCGGATCTCGCGCGGGCGCGCAAGAAGGCAAAGCCGCCCGAGGTGGTGCACATCCCCGGCGTCAACCACCTGCTCGTCCCGGCGACTACCGGAGACGTGTCGGAGTACGGATCGTTGAAGGACAAGACAATCAGCCCGAAGGTCGCCTCCTCCATAACGGATTGGATTAAGATGGCGCTGCCATGAAGGTAGGCGTTCCGAAGGAAACGTTGCGCGGTGAGACGCGCGTCGCGTTGATTCCGGCATCGGTGGCCGCGCTCAAGAAGGCGGGCCTCGATGTTCTCATCGAGCGCGGCGCCGGCGCCGCCGCCGGCTTCATCGATGCCGCCTACGAACAGGCGGGAGCCACCGTCGCCAGCCGCGCCGACGTCTTCTCGCAGTCCGACATCCTTCTGCAGGTGCGGGCCATCCCCGCGGATCTCGAGGCGCTTCGTCCGGGACAGGCCGTCATCGGCTTCGCCGATCCGCTCGGTTCGCCTGACGAGGTCAGGCAGCTCTCTTCACGCGGCGTGACCGCATTCTCGATGGAACTGATGCCGCGCATCACGCGCGCGCAGAGCATGGACGCGTTGTCGTCCATGGCGACGATCGCAGGGTACAAGGGCGTGCTGCTCGCAGCAGACCACCTGCCGCGCATGTTCCCGATGCTGATGACCGCCGCGGGCACCGTCTCCGCGGCGAAAGTGTTCATCGTCGGAGCCGGCGTCGCCGGCCTTCAGGCGATCGCGACGTCGAAGCGGCTCGGCGCACGGGTCGAGGCCTATGACGTCCGGCCGGCGGTCAAGGAGCAGGTGCAAAGCCTCGGCGCCCGCTTCGTCGAGATGGAACTCGACACCAAGAATTCCGAGGACAAGGGCGGCTACGCGAAGGCCCAGGACGAATCGTTCTATCAGCGCCAGCGCGAAATGATGCTGCGCGTCGTCGCCGCGACCGACGTCGTCATCACGACCGCGCTGATACCTGGAAAAAAGGCGCCGATTCTCGTCACGCAGGAGATGGTGGAAGCCATGGCGCCCGGGTCGGTCGTCGTCGACCTCGCTGCGGAGCGGGGCGGCAACTGCGCACTGACGAAGCCCGACGAGATCGTCATCCACAACGGCGTGAAGATCATCGGACCGTCGAATCCGCCGGCGCTCGTGCCCTACCACGCGAGCCAGATGTACGCAAAGAACATCACCACGTTTCTTTCACATCTGCTCGGCAAGGACGGGGCGAAGAAGGCCGCCCTGGAACTGGACCTGAACGACGAGATCACGCGCGAGACGCTGCTGACGAAGGACGGCGACGTGGTTCACGCTCGCGTCCGAGAACTGCTCGGCGCCGCTGCCCGCTGATGTGGGTCCTGACGACGGAAGACGGAGCGGAGATTCCGTTCACGTTCCGCATTCTTCCCGGCAACATCAAGACCGTCGGGCGCGCGCCGCGCGCTGACGTCATCGTCGACGCTCCGCTCGTCTCGCGCCTTCACTGCCGGCTGACTGCCGGCGCGGCGGAGCTCGAGGTCGTCGATCTCGAGAGCACGAACGGCACATACGTCAACGGCGCACGCGTCGAACGCGCGACGCTGCGGGGCGGCGAGAAGCTTGGCGTCGGACGCGTCGAACTCACGGTCAGGCGCGAGCCGCTGGAATCAGGCAGCTAGAAAAGGATTCGTGCGCCGTTCCTTCCCGATGGTCGTCATCTCTCCGTGCCCGGACCACACCGGCGTTTCGTCCGGATAGCTGAAGAGCACGGTCCGGATCGACCGAAGGAGCGTGTCCATGTCGCCGCCTGGAAGATCGGTGCGGCCGATCGAGCCCGCAAAGAGCGTGTCGCCGACGAACAGTGTGACCGCCTGCTCCCCTTCGCGTGAGATCGCCAGACAGACGCCGCCCGGGCAGTGCCCTGGCGTGTGCTGCACGCGCGTGAGGTACTTCCCGAATCGAATCGGCCCCTCGCCTTCGTAGAAGCGGTCGACCGGCGGCTGCGGCTGAACACGGAAGCCGAAGGCGAGTCCCTGCTGGACGATGCGCTCGTACAGGAAGTTGTCCTCCGCGTGCAGCCAGACGGGTGCCGACGTCGCGGCCTTCGCGCGCCCGACGCCCGTGATGTGGTCGAGGTGGGCGTGGGTCAGGAGGATGTTCGTGACCGTGAGGCGATTGTCGCGGACCGCGTCGAGCAGCGTATCGACTTCATCGCCGGGATCGATGATCACGGCTTCGCGAGTGTCTTCGCAGCCCACTACGAACCCGTTCTTGAAGAAGGGCTCAACGGCCGCCCGTTCGAAAATCATTCCGATAGCGTATCGCGTGAGCCGGCAGTCCCGTCGTTTTCGCCTTCAAGGACATGGAAGCCACTCATGTGCCGGCGGTGCGTATCCAGACGAACGTGCTCGCCTCGGCGGAGAAACGGCTGTTGCTGGCCCTTGCCCGACGCCTGCCGCCGTTCATCGGGTCCGACCACCTGACCGCGCTGGGCGCGGCTGGCCTGCTCGGCGTGGGCGCCGCCTTCTGGGCGGGCCGGAGCTGGCCGCCAGCGCTCCTGCTCGTCCTTCCGTTTCTCGCCCTCAACTGGTTCGGCGACAGCCTTGACGGCACCGTCGCGCGCGTTCGCCATCAGGAGCGCCCCCGCTACGGCTATTACGTCGACCACGTGCTCGATGCGCTCGGGTTCGTGTGGCTGATAGGAGGACTCGTCCTCGGGGGGTGGATGTCGCTGGCGATCGCGCTCGCGTTCCTCTCGTCGTATTACCTCCTCATCATCGAAGTGTCGCTGGCGGTTCACGCGCTCGGGAAATTCCAGATGTCGTTCTGGCGGCTCGGCCCGACCGAGTTGCGCATCATCTTGGCGCTTGGAGCGCTCCAACTGCTTCACTCGCCGACCCTCGCTGTGAACGGGTTCTCGTGCCTGCTCTTCGACATCGGCGGAGTCGTGGGCGCCGCCGGCCTGATCGTAACGTTCGCCGTCTCCGCGATCAGCAATGGCGTGGCGCTGTACCGTCAAGAGCGGCTGTAAGCGCCGCTTCGGGCGAGTGCGGCGTGCACGGCCGCCGGATCATTCGGCGTCGCCATCACGACGGGGCCCGCTCGGACACTCCCGCTTCGTGCTCAGCGGCCGGAAAGACGTGTCGATGGCGAGCCGCTTGCGCGCGAAGCGGGGGACCCCCATCCTCGCCCCCATCGTCACACGCGACGGGTATCAGTACTCACCGCTTCGACTACGCCGCGGAACATGAACCACACGCGCGATCGGCATGATCACCTGAGCGGCGTCAGCGGTGGGGGCGCGGCACGGGCGCCCGCATCGCGCGGAGGCGCGTCCCTCGTCGACAGTCTTTTTGCGCGCCGAGCACGATGTGGGCTGGGCGGCGCGGGGGCCCCACCGGACCCGCCGCCACGGCGTCGCCCTCACGATGGGGCCCCGCTCGGACACCCCCGCT
>JAICTV010000029.1 GCA_025936175.1 Phycisphaerae bacterium | reverse complement strand
GGCATGTCGCCCAGGCTCGCCTACGTGGTCGAGAAGCGACCCTTCTACGTCACCAGAGACGGCGTCGGCGTCCCCCGTGCCGACCTTTTCGCCAAGACGGTGTAGCAGGCTGTAAGGCCGCTACGAAAGCAGGTCGACCAACGTTCTATCCGAGAAGTCAGCGAACACCGGCGGCCGCGGCGGGAAAGCGCTCAACGGCGCCAGCGTCGTCGCCTTCGCGACCGCGCAGTAAAGCGAGTTCCCCCCGTTGTTGAACGCGCGCACGCGATACCAGTACGTCGTCGTCGCAAAGAGCGGGGAATCGCTGAAGCTCGTCGTGTTCGCCGGCAGCGTCGCGACGGGATAGAAGGTGGCGCCGTTGCTCGAGCGCTCGATCTGAAACCCGCTCTCGTTGGTGACCGTGTCGATCCAGCTCAGATCGATCTGGCTGTCCGCCACCGCGGTCGCGCGAAGCGCACTGGGCGCCGACGGCGCCGAGGGCGCGCTCGTCAGCGTGCCCGAGAGGTACAAATCGAAGCTCGCGTCGGGGCTGGTGTTGCTCCCCTGGTGAAGCTCGACGGCGACGACGTTCGTGCCCGCCCGCAAAACGCCCGGGCTCAGCGTCGTCGTCGCCCATGCGTTCTCGTCCGACCCGCCGAGCAGGTCGCGCGCCAGCGTCTGGTACGTGACCGTCCCGGGGTTCATCACCGTGCGGAACACTTCGTTGCCGTTAATGTAGACCACGGCCCCGTCGTCGCGGAGCACCTGAAGCGTGAGGGACGAGAACGCACCGGTGTTGACGACGTTGATCGTCCGACGGAAGTAGGTGGTGATGTAGTTGACGGAGCTGCCGGGGTCGGAAGCGTTGACCGTCGTCACCTCATCCCCGTCGCCGTAGCCGAGCTGCGCCGCGCCGCTCTTCCACGTCGAGTCGTCAAAGCCCGCCGCCTGCCACGCGGTGCCCTGGTCGGAGCCGTTGTCGAGATATTTCCATGTGTCGCCCTGCGGGATCAGCGCGAGCTGCGGCGACGAGGGCGCGCCGATCCCGTAGCGGTCGATCAACGTGCCGTCCCGCGCGAAAAACTGAAAAACCAGGGCATTGTCGTACGCGTCAACCCGCATCGCGCCGTAGTCCGCGTTGTAGCGCACGACGCTGCCGGCCGTCGTGCCGGAGAACGGGCGGATCTCTCCGCCGCCCAGCCCGTCGACGAAAAACGGCATGCCGTTCTTGAGGATCCGCTCGTAATCGTGGTCGTGACCGGAGAGGACCGCGGTCGCGCCCCACTGCTGGAACGGCCACTGCATGAAGGTGTTGTCGCCGTGCTCGCCCGAGGAGTACGCCGCCTCGTGGAAGATGACGAGCTTCCATCGCGCGGTGCTCTCGGCGAGCTTCTGCTTCAGCCACGCCGCCTGCGCGGAGTTGCTCTGGATGCCGTCGGGCTCCGGGTCTTCGCTGTTGCAGATGAACAGCTCGACGTTGCCCTGCACGATGTTGTAGTAGCGCTCGTTGCCGGGCAGCGTGAAGTAGTTGAAGTACGCCGCGGCGCCCGCGGTGTCGTAATCGTGGTTGCCCAGCGAAGGCCAGAAGCGGTTGCCGGCGGTCGAGCCCGCGCCATAGCTCCCGGCGTAGGGATAGATGTAGCTGTGGAAGTACTGGCCGATGTTCTGATCGATCGTCGAGGCGTCGCCGCTCGGGTAATTATTGTCGCCGACGGTGACGATGAAGTTGGGGTTCCAGCTCTTGATCAGGTTGGAGACATCGAGCAGCCCCTGGCCTGCTGAATAATCGCCGATCACCCCGAAGCGCGTGTAGGAAAACAGCACGCGCGGTTCGAGCGCTTCGACGGTCGCCTCCGATGTACGCGCAGCCCGCTCCACGCCGCGTTCCCTCCGAACAACGAACGGAGGATTGTAACCGCGTTAGATCGTCTTTACGCGAGCAGGTCGAGCAGGTCGTTCTTCCTGGTGGTGGTGGTCGTCGTGGTGGTCGTCGTGGCCGACAGCGATGTCATCGGTGCAAGTGCGGGCGCGCCAGGCGTTACCGAGACATTCGTGAACATCGAGGTGTTCAGCGTGGTGTTCGCCTTGGAGCTGACGTCCAGCCCGACGTAGATCGTCGACGCCATCGAGATCGTCATCGTCCCCACCTGCGACCACGTCACGCCGTCGCTCGACTTATATGATGTGAACGTGCCGCCGGAGCGAACGAGCTTGAGCCACTGCGGGGCCGAGCCGCTGGTGAAGAAGCCGTCGCTGGCGGCGCCGGTGGCGGTGCGGAAGGTCATGACCACGCCGTTGGCGGGCGTGACGTGAACCGACGCTTCCTTCGCGCCGGCGGCGAGGGATTCGCGCATCATGACCCCGGCCTTCGCCCAGCCGTTGGTGTTCTGCACGCTCGCGACGCGCGCGATGATCGTGCCGTCGCCGGTGAGCTGCTGGTAGACGAAGTGGAAGCCGTCGGCGGCGGTCCAGATGTCGCTCCCGGAGCCTTTGACGGTGTAGGTGGTGCCGTTGAAGCTCGCCGATCCCGCGGCGCCGACCGAGCCGACGTCCGCATCGACCCAGGGCGCCGGCAGCGAGCTCGTTCCCGCCAGCGTCGTCGCCGACGCGATCGACGAGTCGCCCGATTCGCCGCCGGAGTTGAACGCGCGGACCTTGTAGTAGTACTTCGTCGAAGCAACCAGCCCGCTCGTGTCGCCGTAGCTGGTCGCGCCCGAAGCGGAGGAGCCGACCTTCGCGAAGGTCGTGCCGTCGGTCGAGCGGTAGACGTTGAAACCGCTCTCGTTGCTCGAGGTGTCGATCCACGTGAGGTTGATCTGGCTCGATGACGCGGCCGTCGCGCTCAACCCCGACGGCGCCGACGGCGCGGTCACGCCGCCACCGCTCGACAGCGTCGCCGTCAGTCCGAAATCAAAGCTGATGTCGCTGCTGGCGGCATCGGATTGGTGGATCTCGACCGCGATCACGTTATTTCCGTTGACGAGCAGCGACGGGCTGACGCTCGCCGAAAAGAACGTGCTCTCGTCCGCCCCGCCGACGGCGGTCGACGCGAATGTCGAGCTGGAGATCGTGCCGGTCGGCATGTTGCTGCGATAGACCTCGGTGCCGTTGAGATACACCACCGCGCCGTCATCGCGCACGAGCCGCAGCGCCAGCGCCGTCACCTGTGTCTTATCGGCGACGCTGAAGTTGCGGCGGAAGTAGGTGGTGACGAACTTGTTGTTGGCGTTGGAGCCGTAGGAAACGACCGTCGCCTCATCGCCGTCGCCGTAGCCGAGCTGCGCCGGGCCGCTCTTCCACGCCGAATCATCGAACGCCAGCGCCCGCCACGCCGTGCCCTGGTTCGAGCCGTTGTCCAGGTACTTCCAGATCGACCCGGTGGCGATCAGCGTCGGGCTGGTCGTCGCCGCCGGCGTCGTCGCGCTGGCGACGTTGGAATATCCGGAGTCGCCGGCGAGATTGCTCGCGCGGACACGATAGAAGTACGTCGTGCTGCCGGCGACGGTCGTGTCGCTGTAGGTCTCGCTCTCGGGGATGTTGGCGATCTGCGCCCAGTTGCTCGTGCCGTTGGGCGAGCGTTCGATCTTGAAGCTCTCTTCGGTGTTCGTGTCGTTGATGACCCAGCTGAGATCGATCTGGTTCGCCGAAGCCGCGGCCGCCGCGAGATTGCTCGGCGCCGACGGGACCTGCAGCGGCCGCGCGGTATCCACGTTCGACGGCGACGAATCGCCCGAGGCGCTGGTCGCGATCACGCGATAGGAGTACAGCGTGCTCCCGGAGACGCTCGTGTCCGCGAAGCTGACGACGTTCGCGCCCGTCGCGCCGACCGGGGAAAAAGTCGTGCCGTCGGTCGAGCGCTCGATCCGGTAGCCGCTCTCGTTGATCACGTCGTTCCAGGTGACGTTGATCTGCGTCGGCGAGACCGCGGTGGCGGTCACGCCCGTCGGGGCCGACGGCGGCTGCGAGGCGCTGGCCGACTGCAAACGCGCGGCCGCCCAGTCCGCATGGTCGTAACTGTTACCGTCGCCGGCATCGGTCACCGTCAGCGTCAACTGCGAGACGTTCGAAACGTTGACGCTGACGCTTTTGGTCGCGCCGGTCTGCGTCATCGTCCCGCTGTCGTACAGCTTCACGCCGTCGCCCCAGACCTGGAAGACGACCGTGCCCGGGCCCGTTTCGTCGTCCACGCCGACGTCGCTGAGGAACGTCCCGTACTGCTTGTTGAGGTTGATGACGATGGTCGAGTTGGCGTGCGCGCCCAAGCCCTTCGGGTACGTCACGCCGTTGAGCGTGATCGTGTTCCCGTCGTTGCTCCCGCTGCTGCCGACGCTGGTATCGCGCTCGACCGGGCCCCAGCCGTTGGTCGAGCTGACCCACGTCATGTCGCTGACGTACGTCGTCGATCCCGTCGGCAGCGTGACGCTCGAAGTGTTGCTGTAGGGCGAGTCGCCGACGGAGTTGCTCGCGCGCACACGGTAGACGTACGTCGCGCCGGCGGAGAGGCCGGAATCGGTGTACGTCGTCACGCCGGCGATCGTCGTCGCGATCTGCGTGAAGCTTGAGCCGCCGTTGGTGGAGCGCTCGATCTTGAAGGAGCTCGAGAGGCTTGGCGAAGCGTCGGTCCAGGTGAGCTTCGCCTGCGTCGAAGTCATCGCGACCGCCGAGAGGTTCGTCGGCGCCGACGGCGCGGTGCTTGTCGATCCCAGCGTGTAGTTGTCGATCACGCCGCCCGAGCGGTTGATGAACTTGAAGGTCATCGTGGTGCTGGTCGTGTCGATCAGCATCGCGCCGTAGTCGCCGTTGTAGCGCACCTGGCTGCCGGAGACCGTCGAGCCCCAGCCGACGATGCTCTCGCCGCCGAGACCGTCCACGAAGTATGGGAAGCCGCCCTTGTCGATCCGCTCGTAGTCGTGGTCGTGCCCGGAGATGACCGCGGAGGCGCCCCACTGCTGGAACGGCCACTGCATGTAGTTGTTGCTGCCGATCCCACCCGATGAATACGCCGGGTGGTGGAACAGCACGAGCTTCCACTTCGCCGTCGAGCTCGCGAGCGCATTCTTCAGCCACGTCGCCTGCTTTGAATTCTGGCTGGTGCCGTCGGGCTCGTGCGAGTCGCTGTTGACGACGAAGATCTGGAGATTGCCGTCCGTCGTCGTGTAATAGCGCTCGTTGTTCGGCAGGTTGAAGTAATCGGTATAGGGCTTGTATCCCTGCGATGAGTTGTAGTCGTGATTCCCCAGCGACGGGAAGAACTCGTTCGTGCTCGCCCCGCCGCCGTAGCTTCCGGTGTAGGGGGAGATGAACTGGTGGTACCACTGCCCCACGTTGTCGTCGATGGTGGAGGCGGCGCCGTCGGGATAGTTATTGTCACCGACGGTCGCGACGAGATCCGGGTTCCAGCCCTTGACGAGATTGGCGACGTCGCGCGTCGGCGCGGTCTGATTGTCGGAGGAAAAATCCCCGATCACCGCGATGTGCGCGAGGAACAAGCGCCGTTCAACCGGCTCGAACACAAACAGCGGACGAAGCGCGCGGCGAAAACGCTTGGACACGGACGACCTCACATCCCGGGCAAACGCACCCACGTGCGCGCAGCGCAGGACGCACCGCGACGACGTGAAGTTCAATACATCGCTGGCTCGATCAGTATTCCACCATTGTGGACGATCGTGAGCGGCAGAAGCGATTGTTTTGCGACATCCAATAAAGCCCAAGTACCGACACGACCTGACGTGGCCGGCACACCCACGGGCTTATGAGAGTTCATTAAGATAACCCACGACCGCCGACGCGTCCATTGCGACCGTGACATTTCGTTTCGGCCGTAACTGTTGCTGGCAGAACCGTTAACGTTTGAGGCGGTCGGTGGCAGAATGCTCCCCGACAGCGTCGAGGCGCTCGCGACCGCTGTGTAATCCGAGTTACCGGACGTGTTGTACGCCCGCACGCGATATCGCGCCGCCTCGGAGGGGCTCAGCGTGTCATCGGTCCACGTCGTCGCGTTTGCCTCCACCGTCGCCACCTCGCTGAAGCTCACGCCGTCGATCGAGCGCTCGATGCAGAAACCGGTTTCGTTCGTCACCGTGTCGATCCAGTCGAGCCGCACCGCGCTCGAGCTCAGCGCCGTCGCGCGCAGCGCGCTCGGCGCCGCCAGCGACGGCGCGGGCGGGAAGAGCGTCGCATTCAACTGAAGATCGAAACTCAGATCGCTGCTCGACGCCGACGCCTGATGCACTTCCACCGCCAGCACGTTCGTCCCGTTGCGCAGGATGCCGACGCTCAGCGACTTGGCTGCCCATGCCGACTCATCCGCACCGCCAACCGACGATGAAGCGAGCGTGTCGAATGCGATCGCGCCGACGACCGGCATGTTGCTGCGGAAGACCTCGATGCCGTTGAGGTACACGACCGCGCCGTCGTCGCGCTGCAGGCTCAGCACGAGCGCGCAGACCGCCGTCCTGTCGGCGACATCGAAACTCTTGCGAAAGTACGTCGTGATGGACTTGCTGCCACTGCTGCCGCCGAACGAGACGAGCGACGACTCGTCGTTGTCGCCGTATCCGAGCTGCCCCGCGCCGCTGTTCCACGGCGAATCGTCGAAGCTCATCGCGCGCCACGCGGATGCCTGGTCGCTGCCGTCATCGAGATATTTCCACGTCGATCCCGCCGGCACGAGCGCGAGCGACGTCGGCGAGAGCGTCGCCGCGCTGGCGAGGTTTGAAAACGGCGACTCGCCGGCGAGGTTGGCCGCGTCAACGCGGTAGAAGTACGTCTTCGACGGCGAGAGTCCGCTCGTATCACTGAACGTCGTGCTGTCCGCGGGCAAGGTGGCGATCGTCGTCCACCCGCCGACGCCATCGCTCGATCGCTCGACGATGAAACCGTTCTCGTCGCTCGCATGATCCACCCACGTCAGATCGATGCGCGACCCCGAGATCGCGCTTGCAAGCAGATGCCCCGGGGCGATCGGTCCCGCCGCCGCCGCAGCGGACCTGAACCAGATCGACTGAAAATTCGCCACGCCGCCGGCCTTCCCCGCGCTGCCGTTGGAGTCCATCGCCAGCCGCAGCACATGCTGCCCCGACGGCAGCGCAATGCCGCCGGCCGCCAGATCGAACCACGCCTGCGAGCCGCCCGTGTACGGCACGGTGATCGCGCCGCTGACGTCCGCGGCGTCGATCTCGACATGAAAGGTTCCGCCGATTCGCTGTCCCGTCGCCAGGCGCGTGACCAGTGTGTAGGTCCCCGCGGCGGCGACGTTCACGCTGTACTCGATCCACTCGCCGGCGCGCGTGTCGGTCACGAACGGCGTCTGCGCCGCATCGTTTGCCACGTCGATGTCCACGTCCTGGTACGGATGAAGCTGATCGAACGTGTTGGCCGTGCTCGAGTCGTGATACGTGACACCCTCGCCGCCGTGATCGAAGTTTGCGAGCAAAATCGGCGAGGTCACATCCTGCGGCAGCCCGTAATACGCCATCCGGGTCGGCGCAAACGGCGTCAGCGCCCACGGCGTGAAAAGCACGCCGACGTTCCCGTGCGCGAGGACCGCGTCTCCGCCGCCGAGTCCGTCGCCGCCCGGCCCCAGCCCGTCGCCCCACCAATTGTCCGTCGCATCGAGCAGCCCGACGTACTGTCCCGCATTCACGATCAAGCCTTCGTCGGCCGAATCCTGCCCGTTGCCGGTGATGTCGTTGGCGGTGATGACGAAGTTGAAGTTGTCTCCCGCCGCCGCCTTGTTATCGATGCGGATCGCCGGCGCGCCGCTGGCATAGAGAAAGTTCGAGCGGATCGTCACGTCGCTGGACCCGCCTTCGAAGCGCAGTCCGGCGCTGGCGCTGTCGCGGCAGTCGGTGACGACGTTCGACTCGATCGTCATCCCGCTGACGTTGTAAGCCAGCAGCGCCTTGCCGTTGCCGTCGAAGACGTTGTTGCTGATAGCGATGTCCGACTGCGGCGATTCCATCGCCTCGAATCCGATGGAAGGCTCGATGGGGTCGACGCTGCCGCCGGCGTCGTCGCCGCGATTTCGCAGAAAAGCGTTGGCGTCGATCTGCACATTCGTCAGAGCGCCGCCGGAGATCGTCCCGTTGCTGTAGATCGCGCGCCCGCTCGCCGCGCCTGACGTGTTGTTCTCGAGGAACAGGTTGTGCCGGATGACCGCCGGATCGGTGTTGCTGGAGTTCGCCAGGAAAATGCCGGCGACGTTGTGCTCGATGACGTTGTTGACGACGTGCGTGCCGGATCGCCCGGGCAGGACGACCACCGCAGCGCCGTTGCTGTCGCTCGGACTCGTTTCGCCTTCGAGCGTGAATCCGTCGAGGGTCACGCCGTCCGCGCCGAGGCGAAACGCGGAGGTGAAGATCCCGCCGCCGGCATCCGCGCCGCTGACGATGGTCTCGCCCGCGCCGCCGCGCGTGTTGCTCCGTCCATCGACGCCCGTCCGCGCCCCGCGGATCGTCATCGGCGTAAAGACCGATACCGTCTCCGCATACACGCCCGCATCGACGTCGATGATCGCGCCCGGCGACGCCGCATCCACCGCCGCCTGGATCGTCGCGTACACCGTCGCATCACCGACGATGTGCGCGGCGAAGAATCGGCGCGGCTCCAGCGCGCAGAACGTGGCTTGGGCGTCCCGCCCGAGCGCTCGCGGCTTGAGCCGCCGCCACTGACTGACCTCAAATGCGCCGCTCCGCTCGATCGCCCGGGCGAGACGCCCAAGCCACCCACGACGGCGGCTCGTGCCTGTTGACATGATGAGACGACTTCGCGCTCGAAACCCACTAGGCCTGCTGCGACTGCCGGCCCCGGAGACACAGGTCTCCGTTGGTCAGGCAAGGCGTGCTCCGCTCGCGGACGGCCTGGCCGAGCATCGCCAGCACGCGCTCGAGCGGCTCCCACTGCCCGGCCTGCTCGATCTCCCAGGAGTGACCCCAGAGATGGAAGACGCCGCCGTGCAGCAGGGCTTGGTCGAGCAGCCGCCTGGCGAGATCGGGCCAGTCGCCGCCGTTGGTGAGGCCGCGCCCGACAACGATGTACCGCCAGGCATTGAAGACCGCCACCCTTTTGATGAGATTTTTCACATAATTCCACGCCGGCTGTGGGTGGGCTTGGATGGTCGTCGGCATCTCCATCAGCCCGTCGTGCGCTCGGGGCGGATCGAGCGAGATGAACTCGACGGTGCGGATGCCCACATATCCAGCCGATCGGAACATCGGCTCGTGCAATGAGTTAAATCGACCGGCGGGCGGGCAGAACATCAGGCAGGTCTTGCCCGTCACATCTTCTACCCACTTTTTCGATCCGGCAATTTCCGCCTGAGCGGTCGCGGCATCGGTGTCGGCGAGGAAGACGTGGTTCAGCGTGTGGGCGCCAACTTCAAAATGGGATGAGAGATCCCGGACTTGCGCTTCGCTCATTACGCCGGTGTCGATCTTGCGCGGGATGTAGAACGTCCCGGTCAGCCCGTGCCGAGCCAGCATCTCCGCGATGCGGAAATCAAGCGGGTGGCCGTCGTCCCAACTGGTGGTGATGAAGTTCTGCGGCATGGCAGGTTCGGGCGCGCCCATCCCACGCGCACTGACCGAGCGACTTGTCATCCCGAGGTACTCCGTGGGATCTCGGAAGCGATCGGTGTCCGAGATCCCTCGGAGTACCTCGGGACGACATCCGGGACCGCACGATGCCAATGTGAATCGCATGCCGACGCGTGGCTTAGACGTCTCGCCCGAGCGGTCTGATAGATCGACATCAGCAGCTCGTAGTTTCGCTCACCGGTGTACTTCGCTTCGTACTCGCGCCGCACTTCGCCGCGCATCTTCGCATGCAGCGCGCGATCGGCGATGAGCTGCCGCACCTTCGCCGCCAGGTCTGCGGAATCGCTCGGCTTGAAGAGCAATCCGGTCCGCCCGTCGTCTACCACGTCCGCCGGCGCGCCGTGACCGCTGGCGATCACCGGCGTGCCGCACGCGAACGCCTCGACCGCCGTCCGGCCGAACGTCTCGTAGCACTCGGACGGAAAGATCAGCAACTCCGCCGCGCCGATCAGGTCGAAGACTTCATTCATCGCCCGCCGCCCGAGCCACTCGATCGCGCTGTTCTTCGCGACGGCCGACTTCACCTGCTCCGCCAGCGGCCCGTCACCCACGATCTTGAGTGGCAGCACGTCGCGGCAGTGATCCCATGCGGCCAGCAGCGTGTCCAAGCCCTTCTCGTGCGAGAGCCGGCCGACGAAGATCGCGTATCCCCCGCCGCCGGCGCGCAGACCCGGATCCGGCTCGACGAAGTTCGGCTTGGCGAAGATCTTGTCCGCCGGAATTCCGCCGGCGATGAATTTCTCGCGCGCGAAATGCGTCGGCGTGATGTACGCATCCACGGCGTTGTTCCACGTCCCCATCGCGCGGTGTGTCGTCAGCATCGCCACGGTCGCCGCGCTCGCGGCGGCGCTGCCGCGGTAGCACTTGTGGATCGCCCCCGCGAGCGGCACCGATTTGCCCAGGCACTTCTCGCAGACCCGGCCTTCGCGGAAGAAGTTGGCGCCCGGGCAGAGCAAGCGGAAATTGTGCAGCGTCTGCACCACCGCCGCGCCTTCGCGATGCGCCGCGTAGTAAACCGCCGGTGACATCAGCGGGAACGTGTTGTGGAAGTGGACGATCTCGACGCCGTTGGCGCGGATCGTCTCACGCAGCCGCCGCGCGGCGGCGCGGTTCCACACCGTTGACGCCAGCAGCTTCAGTTTCCCGTAGCCGGCGACGTCGTCGTTGTGCATCTCGAACGCGAGCGGGCTATGCCCGTGCGCTTCGAGCAGCGCCAGCTCCGAGCGGAAGACCTGGTCCTCGCCGCCCGGCTGCTGGTAGAAGTTGTGCGCGACCAGAACTTTCATCGAATTCGCCGTAGCTGCCGCCGCCGGTCAGACGCGACGCGTCATCTTCATTATCGGCCAGAATCTGCGGGCAGTATCGCCAGCACCAGACCGCCCCCACGCCCACGCCGAAAACCGTCCAGAACCAGATGCCGCCCATCGGCCCTTCGAGATACACGTCGAACGAGCCGTTGATCAAAAACGCCGTGTAATAGGCGAACAAAAACAGCATCAGCCCGCACCAGCGAAGCTGCCCGCGCCGCCGGGCCCGCAGATACGTGTCGGCGATCGTGTAGAACCACACGACGTGCATCATCGCCCACAGCGCCAGCCCCGGTACGCCCGTGCGCGCGAGAAAACTCATGTGGATGCTGTGCGGCGAGCGCAGCGATTTGTCGGCGTTGACCTGGAAGCCGTCGTCGTCGGCGAGATTCACGCCGAACCCTTTGCCAGTCCAGAAATATTCGCCGTGGACGGTGTAGTCGATGATCTTCTTCCACCAGTTCAGCCGCCACTCTTTGTTGCCTTCCATCGCGGAGCGGTCGGAGTCGCCGAAGATGCTCTTGGCGCTGACGACGAACTGCTCCCAGGAGATGTTGCGGCCCTTGCCGCCGGGCACTTCGATGTTCACCTGCGACGCCCACAGCAGGACCGCGCCGCAGAGGATCATCGCGGTGGTCCGCCAGAACGCCCCGTGCCGCGGCCGCGCGATCACGCAGATGATCATCGCGGCGGCGAAGGCGACGAGCCCCGACCGGTCGATCACGCCCATCATCGCGATGTCGAGCGTGAGCAGCGCCGACCAGAACCACCCGGATTTCCCGCGCGGGCGGCGGGGATTGATCAGCGACGTGTCCGACATCCAGAACGCGAGGATGCCGCCCAGGTGCACCAGCGCATCCGCCTCCTTCACCTGGATGATCGCGGTGTTCGCCCACGGCCAGGCGGGCAGCGCGGTTCGCGCGTAGCGGTAGAGGACAAACGCGATCGGGATGCCGATCAGGAAAATCTTGGTGAAGACGCGATAGGCTTCGATCACCCGCGGCAGCCGCAGCGGGTTGGCCACGATCAGCGCGGCGACGACGATCGCAAACCCGCCGTAGCCCCAGATCACCGCGTCGCGCACCGCGTCGAGCTGATACTCCCCGATGTTGCGCGCCAGGATGAAGAGCCCCCAGCCGGCGAGCGGGAAGAACATGATCGCGGGGCCGATCTGCAGAATCCGCGACCACCCGCGCGTGAGCATCCACACGAGCATCCCGGCGAGCAGGCACGCCTCGCCGATGAACAGCGGCGGCACGCCGAGGTACGCGAAGCCGCGCCCCGCGAGCGCGTAGCCGAGCAGGCAGAGCATCAGCAGCAGCAGCCATCGGTCGCCGAGGCGCTGGCGGGCAGGTTCGAAGCTGGGTTGAAGTGCGGCTCGCATTACTGAACCGAAGTCGTCTTCGTGGTTGTCATCTCGAGGTACCCCGAGGGACCTCGGTGTCGCTGTGCGTCCGAGATTCCTCGGAGTACCTCGGAACGACAATCTGTGAAAGCTCCTCGATGTACGCTTGCGTCATTGCGGCAGCCGTGAAGGTGCGGCGAAACGCCTCCTGCGCCCGCCGACCTGTTTCTTTGCGGAGAGCGGAATCCTGAAGCACCGGTCGCAGTCGTTCCAGCGTCGCGCGCACGTCCGCCGGGCTGATCTCGAATTTGCAATCCAGTGCATCCAGCAACTCCGGCACGCCGCCGGTCGGCACCGCCGCGATCGGCAGCGCCGCGCGGGCCGCCTCGATGAGCACCAGCGGGCAGTTCTCCAAATTCGCGTAATGCACATAGATGTCGGCGAGCGGCAGCAGCGCGGGCACGTCGCGGCGATGACCGAGCAGGCGGACGCTGTCAGCCAGCCGCTTCTCGTCGATCTTCTGCCGAATCTCGTCGCGCGCCGGTCCGTCGCCGACGAGCACGAGCTTTGCCTTGTCGAAATGGTCGCGGACGACCGCGAAGAGGTCGATCAGCCCGAGCTGGTTCTTCCGCGGCTCCAGCGAGCCGACGTTCATGATGACGAGGTCATCGTCGCCGACGCCGATGTCGCTGCGTTTGATCGTGCTGGTCGTCGCGAGGTCGTCCGACATCCCGTTCCAGATGACGGCGGAGGATTTCGTTCGGACGCCGCGGACCGCTTCGACGTTCTGCCGCGCCCAGTTCGAGACGTAGATCACGCGATCGACCGATTCGAGCACGTCCTGCTCGAAGTCGAGCATCGACTGGTAGTGCCGCGAATCCGCCAGCTCGCCCTTGTCGCGATATTCGCTCGCTTCGCTGCCATTGAAGTGGCAGACCATCGCGATCGGGAACGTTTTTCCCGTCGCCTCGCGCACGTCTATCGCTGCCTTCGCGCTCACGGGACACTGCGCGATCACCGCATCCGGCGTCGTCGTCGCATTCGCGAGTTGGCGCATCAGGTTCTCGCGCAGCGCGAGCATGTGGAACCTGCGATGCCACAGCGTCGACCACGTGCGATTCACGCGATGGAGAACCAGCGGCCGCACCGCGAAGATCGGCAGCCATTTTTTACTTCCGCTGAACGGGCCGACGACGTCGCATAGCACCCCCGCTTCGCGCAACCCGCCGGTGAGCATCCGCGTGTGCGTGTGTACGCCCGTATCGCCCTCTTCGCGGTTGATCGTCGCGACAAAGACGCGGCGGATCCGCGCCGCAGCGCGATTCCTTTCGGCGGGAACTTGGGCGGCGGCGGTCGCGATCATGCAACCAGCTCCGCGTTTCGTTGCGACGTCGGCGATGGCTGTGCGGAATCCAGCGTCCCCAGCAGCCGTCGATACCACGCGATCATCTCGTCGGCGGGGTCATACCCTTCGCCGAACAATCGAGTCAGTTGATCGATGAGATACACCGCGACGATCGCCGTCACCGGCTCGGGCTCAAGATCGATCGGCCGCGACGAAGCGAGCTCGCGGAGATACGCCCGCGCGCGCTCGACGTCCCAGTGATGAAGCTGCGACCCGAGCTGCAGGCAGAAGTGCGCCTGATCCATCAGCGGCAGGCCGTCGAGCTCCGCGTATTCCCAGTCGAACGCCGCGATCTGCCCGCCGTGCGTCCGCAGGTTCCACGGAGCGAAATCGCCGTGCACGATCGTCGATGGCACGCGCGTCTCTTCGAGCGTCGGCATGAAGCGCGAGAGAATGTCGTTGAGCTCGTGATGCTTTGCCTTCAGCGCGAGGATGCGCTCCGGCAGCGTCTTGACGAGGTTCGTTTCACTCGCCGGCTTGATCGGCCCGCTGCGCAGCGCGGTGAGAAAGCGATCGTGCGCCGTCGTCCACGTAGCGGGCGCGGGACGGCCGGCCAGCGGTGTCTGCACCGTCACGTATTGTCCGTCGATTTCGCCGGCAAACAGCAGCCGCGGCACGAAGTTCGCCACGCCCGCGCGATCCGCCAGCGCCGGCAGCACTTCCGCCTCGCGCCGCGCGATGCGATCGGAGATTTCCGATCCCGCGATTTTCAGGAAGCCGATCACGTCGCCGCGCGACGACATGATCGCGCCGGACGCCTTGCGATTAATCGCCGGCTCCGGCGCGCCGGCTGACAATCCGATCCGAATCGCCTGTCCCGGAAAAAGTTCCGCCAGCTTCGTCTCCAGCGGCGGCGGCGTGCGCGAGGCGATGATGATCTGGTCTCGAAACGCGACGTTCATCCGCAGCCGCGCCGCGAGCTTCAGCGCCGCCTTCTTGAGATGAGCCGATGCGCGCGCCGGCGTGTAGACGCTGAGCGACGAAGCGGCGAGACGACCGGAATCGAGCGAAACGAACCACCGCGCCTTCGCCAGGCTCGGCACCGCCGCCAGCCGCCGCACGTATGCGTAGCCCGCCTTCTCCAGCGCAGCGCTCGTCACGCCCGGGCAATTGATCGCGACGATCGCGTCGTAATTCCCCAGTTCGACAAACTCATGCCACGGCCGCTCTGTCGCGACGAGCGCTCGGATGCGGGCGGATCGAGAGCAAGGCGAAGCTGGTGCCGGGCCGCGCCGTGTCGTCGCATCCGCAAACGGCTCGGCGGGAGCGTCGCCCTCCCGAGCCGGCGGGCGATATTTTGCGAGCAGATCGACCAGCCACTGCTCCCCGCTCTGCACGACACACGATGCGTCGGCGGGCAGGAGATGCAGCCAGGTTAGCGCGGGAGGCAGATTCATAACGACCTACGACGCATCCGCCTTCGACACGGGAAACTAAATCGCCCGCCCGCCCGCGGCCCGCGCCGCGGAGCACGACAGGATCAGGTTCGTCACCTCATCGACCGTCTCGTTGATCGGACGATTCGTGTCGATCAGCCGCGCGTTCGGCAGCGACGCCGCGAGCTGCCTGTACGCCGCGCACTGCCGCACCGTTTCCTCCGGCGCCGTTTCCTGCTTGCGCTGCTGGATGACCTCCGGCGGCGCGTGCAGGATGACGATGAGGTCCGGCTTGGGCGCGAAGGTCCAGATCAATCTCAGCAACGCCGTCGGCCCGGAATATCGATAGCGCTTGGGATCGATCATCGCATCAAGCAGGTAGCGATGATTGATTGCCAGCCCGCCGCGGGCGCGGGTCGGGTGTACGCTGCACAGGTAGCCGAACGTGTAGCACCACATCCACCAGGCCGCCTTCATCAGCGACGCCGGATACGACCGCGGCGGCAGCGCGTGCGGGCTGGCCTTGGGTTTGTTCGGCAGAAGGCTGCGCGCGAAGGTCTCGTACTTCATCTCCAGGAAAGCCGGCGCGACGCGCTCTTTCACCGTGTCGATCGTGGTCGATTTTCCGACGCCGTCGGGGCCGAGGAAGACCACGTGCAGGCCGTTCCGCGGCGACGCCCAGCGCTTGGCGCGGTTCCACTGCTGACCGGCGACGCGATAGAGGAACGACGTCGGCTGGCGGATGGCGCCGTTGAGCATCAGCTCCTTCTTGAGCATCGGCAGCGCCGCGTGGACGCTGCCCCACTCGTTCGCCTCCGCCGCGTCCGCGATCCGACGCGTGCTGTCGGAGCTGAAGAATCGGAACAGCTCCGCCCCGCATCGATCGCGCTCCGCCGTCCAAAGCTGCGAAAGCTGATTCTCGTGCGCCGGCTTGAGCGAGCCCTTGGCGATGCGATTGGCCAGCACGCAGATGAACTCGACGTGCCCGCTGGGAATCCAGAACCCGTTCGCGTGCCGCCGGCGCGATTGGATGACGTGATCGCCCGCGTAGATCAGGCGATTGCTCACCTCGTAATCGCTGCTGAAGTGCAACTGCAGCATCATCGGCGCGCCGTCGTCGTTGCGGCGGCACAACACGACAAAGTGCGCGCGATCTTCGAACCACTGCACGATCTTCGCCCCGCCGAGCTGCTGCTCCGCGCCGGCGAGCACGCCGCGCAGCCGCCGCGGCAGATACGACGGCGGCACGAGGATGTCCACGTCGCCGTCCACCTTCGCCGGCAGCGACTGATACCCGTGCAGCACCGCGTACGGCACGCCCGCGCGATCGAGCAGCTCGAAAACGCGCGCCAGCAGCGCGCCTTTGCCCGTGCGCGCGGAATCCATCTCGGTCGACGGATCCACATCCCCCTCGTGCTCGATGACGTGCTCACCCACGGCCGTCATGTTGCTATCCGCTCCTTCGGCGATGCGAGATGTTTGCGATAGGCGAGGATCAGCATCCCCGTCACGACCACCGTCGTCACGATCATGCCGATCATCGCGCCCGGTCCCTGGAACCGCTTGATGAAGATGGGACTGGCGGCCAGGGCGATGAAGCAACCCCAGACACTGCTGATGAAGATGCTCCGCGTTTGTCGCGTCGCGGTCAATGCCGCCTGCACCACCATCTGCATGTAGTTCAAGAAGGCGCAGATCGAGTAGAGCGTCAGGATGAGCGCCGCCTCACCCGCGACGTACTTGGCGCCGTAGACGAGATGGAGCAGCTTCTCCGGGAAGCAGGCGAGTAATCCGCAATACACACCGACCATCGGCGCGAGCACCAGGTACACCACGCGGATCTCGTGATGCAGCGCCTTCATCCCGCGGTCATGCAGCGTCCGCGCGAAGCGGATCGGAAGCACCGTGCCGAGGAAGAACGCGATCACCCGCGTCGGGCCAAACAAAATCTGCGCCGCGCGCAGGTCGGCGCTGGCGGCCATTCCCACCAGCCACGCCGCCCACAGCACCTGCATGTGGATCGATGAGAAGTACCCCATGATTTCGCCGCCGGCGAGCCACTTGCCGAAGTGCCAGTTCTCGCGGACGCCGTGCCGGTCCGCCGTGCGGTGCACGCTCCCGCGGATCTGCCAGAAACCGATCCCCGCCGCCACCGCCGAGGTCCACGCCAGCGCGTGCAGCGCCATCGCTCCGGTGAAGGGGTAGCCCCAGTAGCGGCGTCCGAAGTACATGCCCGCCAGGACCAGCGTCTGTCCGCCGTAGCTGATCAGGTCATTGATGAAAGCGGCGCCGAAGCGGCGCTCGGTGTACATCACCCGGCGCACGAATTCCTGAAGCTGCCAGAAGACGATCGACGGCACCAGTGCGATGAGCATCGCCCGCACGTGCGGATCGTTCTTTCCCACGACGATGGCGATCACGATCGCGATCGTCGCTTCCAGCAGCAGCATCCAGAACTGCGCGAACGCCGTCGAGGTCGTGTAGCGGCGGTATTCTTCGCCGCTGCGGGTCACGCCCAGCACGTTGTGCGGCTGCGTGATCAGCGTTGACTGCAGGATGTTCGCAAAGAGCAGCGACGAATAAATGGTCGAGAACGTCCCGAACTCATCTTTCCCCGCCTGGCCGTCCATCGCCATCGCGCGGAGCACCAGCGCCTGCGTGACGAAGTTCGTCCCCGACATCAGCACCTGGTCCGCCAGCGCCCACACGTTCCGCCCGAGCAACCCGCGCAGTTGCGCCGTCGCGGCGGGCTTGGGCGTCTCCGCGATCTCGGAGCTTTCTCTGGTCGGGATGTTCTCGATGACGACCGACATACGTGAAACGGCGAAAAGAGGCCAGTCGAGCCGATGCCGACGCTGCTGCAGGGGCGACGGCGGCGTCGCCCATCATTGCGTGCTTACGCGGTTACGTGAAGGTCGGACCCGATCACGCAATCGCGACGCGGACGCACAGAAGGCGACGCAGGCGTCGCCCCTACACGTTATCGACCGAAAATGAGCCGCCTTGTCAGCAGCAGCGCGAACGTGGTGTGAATCGCAAGATAGCGCTTCCAGAGCCGCGTGGGCTCCTGCGTCAGCCGGAAGAACCATTCCAGCCCGTGGCGCTGCATCCAGCGCGGGGCCATTTTCTTGTTCCCCGCGTGGAAATCGAACGCCGCGCCGACCGCCAGTTGCACGCCTTTGATCGCGTGCTTGTGTTTGGCGGCAAACACATCCTGCCGGGGGCAGCCCAGTCCGATAAAGATCAGGCCCGCGCCGCTCTCGTTGATCCGATCGATCGCCGCCTGCTCTTCGTCGGCGCTCAGTTCGCGGAACGGCGGCGATTCGACGCCGGCGATCTTCAAGCCCAGGCACTCGCGCTTCAGGTTCTCGCTGAGCAGCTCGAGCACCTGCGGCGAGCTGCCGTACAGGTAGATCGAGACGCCCTCTTTCGCCGCCGCGCGGCACAGGCGGATCATCAGCTCCGGTCCGTAGCAGCGGTCCGGGAGCAATTGCTTGTGGAACCACTTGAGCGACCAGCGCACCGGCTGTCCGTCCGGGGCGGCGATGTCGAAGCTGTTGATCACCGCGCGGAATTTCGGATCCCGCGCGGCGGTGGTCAGACCGTGCGAAGAGATGTGCGTCACCGTCGCGCCGCGCCGCGCCTTGGCGGCCTTCATCACCGCGGCCAGCGCCTCATCGTACGTCGTCGCGCTGATTTGCACGCCGAACACGTCGAACTTCCGCGGCCAGGCGAAACAAACAGCAGGCCCGTCCATCTTCTCACCGCTCCCAGCGATTCGATCAACCGGCTGCGACGGCGAGGCTCCCGCCGAGTCGTTCTTCGTTCGCGACGACGCTATCGGCTCGGCAGGAGCCTCGCCCTCCCAAGCCACTGCCGATCCTGATAACGCGCTCATCGCGCACCCCGCCGCAGCACTACCGCCGGCAGCGTCTCCAGCATGATCTTCACGTCGCGGACGATCGAGCGGCGACGGATGTAGTTCACGTCCATCCGCATCCATTCGTCGAACGTGACGCGGCTGCGGCCCTTGACCTGCCAGATGCAGGTGAGGCCCGGCGTGACGTCCAGACGTCGGCGCTGCCACTGCGCGCACTCGGCCGACTCGTCCATCGGCAGCGGGCGCGGGCCGACCAGCGACATGTCGCCCTTGAGGACGTTCCAGAGCTGCGGGAGCTCGTCGAGGCTCGTCTCGCGGAGGAATCTTCCGACCGGCGTGATGCGCGGGTCGTCCTTGATCTTGAACGCCGGGCCGTCCTGCTCGCTGAATTTGCGCAGCGCGGCTTTCTTCTGCTCCGCGTCGTTGGTCATCGTGCGGAACTTGTAGATCCAGAACGGCTGACCGCCGATCCCCGCGCGACGCTGCTTGAAGACGATCGGCCCCGCCGACGACATCTTGATCGCCGCCGCCGAGAGGCACATCACCGGCGAAAGCATGATCAGTCCCGTCGCCGCGCCGAGGATGTCGATGGCGCGCTTCCACCACGGGAGGTGGCGGACGAGCAGCTTCTCGACGCCGTCGGTGCCGGCGTCGGGCGGCACGAGGCCGTCATGAACGCCTTGGAGGAAATAGGGCAGCAGATCGGACGGCCCGAGTTTTTCAGGCCCCCGCGCGTGCGTCCCGGCGCCGCGACGCTCGATCGTCACGGCGCTCGAGTGCGCGGCTCCTTTGCCGTTAGCGTTGCCGTTGCCATTTCCGTTGGCGTGCCCGTTGCCGTTCGCGTGCCCGTTGCCGTTGCACGAATGGTGCTTGCCGTTCCCGTTGGACGAATGGCCGTTCCCGTTCGAGTGACCGTTTCCGTTCGAGTGGCCGTTGCCGTTGTTGTTCTGCTTATCGCTCTCGAAGTACCAGGCGGACGGATAAGTGTAGATGCGGCACATCGCGGGGATGAGCTGGTCCTGCGCCTGCTGGAGCACGTTCTCGGAGAACGCGCGGGCGCCTTCGGCATGGGTGTACGGGAGCAGCGCCGCGATGCAGGTGTCGTCGAACCAGCCCAGCTCGTCGATCGTGCGCGAGCGGCGGAGCATCAGCCGCGCCAGCCGCATCGTCAGTCGCGACTCATCGGCGCGGACGCGGAACAGCACCAGCGAGAACTCGCTGTTGTTGCGATCCGCGCGGGCGCGCTCGCGGTGCAGAACCGCCTCGAGCTGCCGACGCGTGTACAGCGTGTGCAGGTCGCGCGGACGCTCCTTGGGCTGCTGCTGCGGGCAGACCTCGCGCCACGGAGAAGCCGCGGCCGCGGCGCCGGGAGCGCCGGCAACGCCGCTCGCCGCCCCTTTGGCGTCTTGAGTTGAACTTCCACTAACACCACTGCTACTCATCGACTTCCCTGGTTCCTTCCCCGGCGGCACTTAACATCAATGCCTGCGCCCCGCCGGGCGCATTTTCTCTTTTGCTCCACGGACACGAATCGCGAACAGCTCAGACACTCATGCGACGTGTTGTGGCGGCAAAAAATTCCGCCGCCGCGCACCTGAGATCGCTTCAATACGGACTGCGATCCCGCGAAGGACGTTGACACACCCACGTGCGCGGACGGCCGACCCCTTCCGCAAGGAAGGTGCCGCGCCCGTCGAAAGCGCGTGCAACTTTTGCTTGTCAACGACCCTCGGTGCATTTCCCGCATCAACATCGCACGGGAAAACTCACCGCATGAACGAAGTCTCGCTCGCTCTCTCCCGTGTCGCGCACGCGCGCCTTCCGTCACGCCGGGGCAACGCCCCGGATGCTTCCGCGCACACGCGCCCGACACGGATCGCGCGCTATCACTTCACACCCACCGCGGACGTGGAGCTCTCTTCCCTCGTGCCGATCTCTTGCACCGCCGGATTCCGTTCACCCAACCGACAGCACATCAGCACGACTCGGGCAGAACAAATAGCTCACCCGGACGTCAGACGGCTCCGTGCCGCCAACTCTTCTTCATCATCGGAGTTGACGTTCACGGCATACATCTCGTGGCCGTTCCCGTTCCCGTTCGCTCCAGCAGGCACGTACGCCTGCGAGCGGTCGGTCCGGCCGTTGTTTCCGTACCCGTAGCGGCCGTAGCTGCCGTAGTAGCGGTAGCTGCGGCGTTGAATGTCGTTCACCACCGCGCCGAGCACTTTCGCGCCGACGCTGAACAGCCCGTCGATCGACAGCTCGCCGAGCTTGCGGTTGCTCTTGCCGGCGCGGAGCACCAGCAGCGTCGCATCCGCCGACGCCGCGATGATCCGCGCGTCGGTCACCGCCAGCATCGGCGGCGAGTCGATGATCACCTGGTCGTATTTTTCGATCAGCTGATCGAGCACTTCGATGAACTTGGGGCTGTTGAGCAGCTCCGAAGGATTGCGCGCGGCGACGCCGGCGGGGAGCAGGTCGAGGTTTTCGATCCCCGTGTGGCGGACGGCGTTGTCGATCGTCTCCTTGCCCTGCAGCACCGTCGCCAGGCCCGTGCGGCCGTTGATGCCGAAGATCAGGTCCTGCATCGGGGCGCGAAGATCGGCGTCCACGAGCAGCGTGCGCCGCCCGGCCTGGGCGAGCGAGATGGCGAGGTTGCTCGTCATCGTGCTCTTGCCGTCGCCGCGCTCGGGCGAGGTCACGAGAATGCTGCGCGCCTGGCCTTCCTTCGTCCCGAAGTACACCGCGGTGCGGAGCGTGCGATACGCCTCGGCGGCTTCGGACTGCGGATCGATGTGGATCTTCTGGCCGCGGGCGATCGGGCTGTTCTCATCGCCCACGTGCGGAATGAGACCGAGCACCGTGATGCCGAGCGTGGACTTCACTTCGTCGGCGCTGCGCAGGCGGTAGTCGTACCAGTCGCGCACGCACGCCCCGCCGCAGCCGAGCACCAGACCGCCGAGCAATGCCAAAGCGAGCGTGCGGCTGGTGTACGGACGCGTCGGAGCGCGGCTGACGCTCGGGGGCTCGAGCACCTGGATGCTGATCGCCGAGCCGCCCTGTGTCAGCTCGAAGTCCTTCATCCGCTTGTCGAGATCGTTCAGCAGCGACTGGAGCCGCGTGACGTCGCTGGCGAGCGTCGCCTCTTCGATCACCGTCGCGTTGTTCGCGACGGCGGTCGTCTGCTGCTGCGCGAGCGACGACTTGAGGTCGGTCTCGTGCTGCTGCGCGGTTTCGTAGCGCCGGAAAACTTCGGCGGCGTAGACGATGTTGGACTGCTCGATGCTGTCGCGCAGCCGCTTCATCACCGGATGATTCGGACCGTAGTGCGTCGAGAGCTGCTGCATCGTCGCCTGCGCCTGCAGCATCTGCGCCCGCAGCGAAGCATCGTCCTGCGCCGTCGGCGCCGAGTACGCGCCGCTGGTGCGATAGCTTTCGAACGCCGCCTTGCGCTCCGGCGAGTTCAGCACCGCGCGCTCGACGTCGGACCACGCGGTCTTCGCGTTGATCGCCTCGAGCTGCGCCTTGGTGAGTTCCGCGGTCAGGTTGTCGAGCTGGAGCTTGTAGACGTTGGTCTTCTCGTCGGCGACCATCCCGTGCTGAGCGCGAAACGCCTGCAACTCCGCCTGCTTCCGCCGCAGCTCCGCTTGACGCTTGTCGCGCTCCTGCAGCACCGACGCCATCACATCGGACGCGCTGGTCTGGCGGGACTTGGACTGGTAGTTGATGTAAGAGTCAACCAAAGCGGAGACAACCTTTTGCGCGTCTTCCTTGTAGGGCGTGTCGAACTGAACCGAGATCAGCTCGTCCTTCTTGCCGACGTCGATTATTAGAGAATTCTTAAGAAACGCAAACAGGTTGTCCTGGCCGTCAAACGTTTTTAGATCACGAATTCCGGGGGTGCCGAGGGTCATGGCGACCACCGGCGTCGATGCGATCACGCTCCGCTGCGTGAAGAGAAACGTGTCGTTGTCCTGTTGCGGCGGCGCGGGCTCGGTCGGGTTGATGCTCGGCGCACTCTGCCGCACGTACAACTGCGCGTATCCCGAGTAGTAACGCGTAGCGATCAACAGGTAGAAGACCGCGAGAAACAGGCACACGCCGACCGCAATCCCCACCACATTTCGTTGCCGCCAGATGATCTCGAGAATCGAGTCATTCGGCGGCGGCGCCGGCTGCGGCTGGTAGCCGTGTTGCGCCAGCGTGGGCGCAGGGGAAGAGTCATAGAGCGCGAGATTGTTACCGTTACTGCGAATTTTCTCTGCTCCCAAACGTCCTGACGAAAGACAATCCCACTGAAAGGATTCTGTAATTAATCGTATTCAGCTACTTATCGCAACTGAAAAACGACTCGTGCAGCACCCGTTCAAACCCACTGGGGAATGCTGGTATATGTGAGAAAGCGCTCAGTCGCAAGTTTGCGCATCCTGCCGTCCCCGCAGAGGTTGCATGTCCCACGCATCTCCACTCCCCCATAACGTTTTTCACCCTGAGTTATAGGGCGCGCTTGGAGGCCAACCGCTACAACCGCTATATTCCTCACCGCCGGCCGCCTTCATGATTCGCCAGATTCACATCCGGCGGCCGCCGGCCGATACGGCTGATAGAGTCGCGATATCATGAGGCTGCGATGGGGATGCTGACCGTTCAAGTCTGGGACGCCACCGGCAATAAACGCCAGGACGTGGAACTCCCTGATGATGCGCCGATGAACCGCGTCCTCGCCGTCCTGCTGGAAAAGATGAACTTCCCGCAGTACGCGCCGGACGGACAGCCGCTCAGCTATAAGTTCCATCATCGCGCCTCCGGCAAGCAGTTGCTGGACGATCAATGCCTCGCAGACGTGGGCGCCAAGGACGGCGATGTGCTCCGGTTGCAGCCGGAGATCACCGCCGGATAGCTACACCGATCGTTGCACTTCGCAGAGATCGCAGCGGCTCGGTGCGTGGGTGTTCGTTGTCATGACTGATGTGTTGCGCATCACGGCCGACCTACAAGCGCCGGCGGCGGAGAGCCGCTTTGCGCGCTTCAAACTGATCGGCTGGTGGGACCAGCAGCGCCTCAGCCGCGCGAGAGTCGCCGTCATCGGCGCGGGCGCGCTCGGGAACGAGATCGTCAAGAACCTCGCGCTGCTCGGCGTCGGCCACCTGTTCATCGCGGACATGGACCGCATCGAGAACTCCAACCTCTCGCGCTCGGTCCTCTACCGCGCGTCCGATAACGGCACGCACAAGGCCACCGCCGCCGCGCGGTCCGCACGCGATATTTATCCCGACATCAAATCCCACGCATTCGTCGGAAACGTGGTGCATGATTTAGGGCTCGGCGTGTTTCGCTGGGCGGACGTGGTGATCGGCGGGCTCGACAACCGCGAGGCGCGGCTGTCGATCAACCGCAACTGCTGGAAGGTCGGCCGGCCGTTCATCGACGGCGCGATCGAGACGATCGACGGCTCGGCCCGCGTCTTCGTCCCCGCCGGCGGCGCGGGGCCGTGTTACGAGTGCACGATGTCGCAGACCGATTGGAAACTCCTCCAGATGCGCCGCTCGTGCAATCTCCTCTCTCGGCCGGAGATGGAAACGGGCGGCAAAACGCCGACCACGCCGACCGTCAGCTCCGTCATCGCCGGCGTGCAGTGCCAGGAGGCGGTCAAGCTCCTGCACGGGATGGAAAGCGCCTTCGCCGGCGGCGCGTGGAACTTCAGCGGCGTGACCGCCGACAGCTACATCACCAGGTTCCAGCGCAAGGACGACTGCCTCAGCCACGACACGCTCGATGAGGTGATCGCGCTGGACGAAGGCGTGGCGCAGATCACGCCGCGTCAGCTTCTGGCCAAGGCGCGCGAGCTTCTCGGAAAAGATGCGAAGCTCGAGCTGGCGCGCGAGGTACTCGAAAAGCTCGTTTGTCCCAACTGCAAAACAGAAGAGCGACTCTTCGCCTCGCTGGGAAAAGTTTCCGCCGATCGCGCCTGGTGCCCGCGCTGCAAAGATGTGCGGCGCGAGGTCGTCACGTTCCATCAGATCCGCGGCGACGAAGACTTCATGGAGCGGACGCTGGCCGAGATCGGCGTGCCGCCGTTCGATATCGTCATCGCCCGCTCGGCTGACTACAGCCGCTCGATCGGCTTCGAGCTCGCCGGCGATGCGGACGGCGTGCTGGGTGAACTGAACGAACTGGAGCTGGAATGAGCCTGGCGATCACCACCGCCGCCGACCAGGACATCAGCGCCATCGCCGCCAGCGACTGGCTGCCGCGCGAGTTCCCGCTGGGCCCGCGCGAGAAGCCGACGCGGCGCTGCGTGATCTTCAAGCAATCGGTCCTCAACGACGTCCGCGCGCACGGCAAGACGGCGCCCGACATCGAGGTGTGCGGCGTGCTGGTGGGCAACGTCTACCAGGACGCGATGGGCCCGTTCGTCTTCGTCGAGGCGAGCATCCGCGGGAACTTCTCCGCGGGCAAAAATGCCCAGGTCACGTTCACCGCAAAAACCTGGGCACACATCCAGGACGTGATGGACCAGCAGTACCCCGACATGCGGATCCTCGGGTGGTACCACACCCACCCGGGCCACGGGATCTTCCTGTCGGACATGGACCTGTTCATCCACAAGAACTTTTTCTCCCTGCCGTGGCATCTCGCCTTCGTGTTCGATCCGCAGGCGCTGGAAGAAGGCCTCTTCGCGTGGCGGCAGGGGAACATGGTGGTCGAGTCGTTCGTGGTGCAGAAGGACGTGGCGGCGGACACGATGAAGGTGGCGCGTCGCCTGCCCGAGGCGCCGCCGCAGCCGATCATTCCGACGCCCACCGTCTCCGCGATGACGCCGATCGCCGACGCGATGCCGGCGGACGACGGGAACGGCGAAGCAGCGGGCGCGGCGACGCTGGGTGAGACGATCGTGGGGACGCCTTCGCCGGCGTTAAACGCGCTGACTTCGGCCGCGCCGCCGATGCCGATGCCCAGCGTCATCATGCCGCCCCCGGCCGCGCCGGAGCCGGGACCCGCCGACGAGCCGATCGAATCGCCGCAGGCGCACCCGATGTATCAGCCGCGAGCGGCGGAGTTGTCGATCGCCGCACAGAGCGCGATGGCGCCGCCGGCGGCGCTGGTCGAGATGAAGGACCTGGCCGCGCGCATCGCCGCGATCGAGAAGCGTCAGCGCTGGACGCTCGCCGGGCTGGCGCTGCTGGTGCTCGTCGCGATCGGCTGGCCGATCGCGCTGGCGGCTTTCGCGATGGTGCACAGCGGCCCGAGCGGGATCGATCTGCCGTTTGGTCCGACAAAAGAGCCGTTGAACAAGTCGTCCGCGGCGGCGGCCGCGGATCACGAGCAACCCGCGTCGCCGGCGACCCCCGCGGCAGCGCCGGCGGCCACAGAGCCGTCGGCTTCGAACCGATGATCGCTATGGGATACTCGTTTGGTCGTCATCGCCGCCGTACGACGTGTCATCCCGAGGTACTCCGAGGGATCTCGGAGTCGAGTTGCGTCCGAGATCCCTCGCGGAGTACCGCTCGGGATCACATGCTTGCGCGTGTCCGCTAAGTGGGATGAGCTGAAGTCGTATGGCCGACGAGAACAAGATCACCATCACGTGGGACGAGCTTCGCACGCGGCAGGTGGAGCAGCGCGTCAGCGCGATGCAGGCGATGCGCCGCAACCGCGAGTACGCCGAGATCCAGGACGCCGAGCAGGAGAAGTCGCAGGCGAAGTTCAAGAGCCTGTGGTTCAACGCGATCTTCTACATGACGGTGTTCGGCGTGCTGGGGGGAGTCATCGCGTGGACGGCGGGGCAGGCGATGCACTTTCGCAACAGCGCGCGACTGGAAGCCTCGGAGCTGATGAACCGGGTGAAGGAAATCCGCACCGCCGCCGACGCGGGAAAAATCTCCCCCGACGAGCGCGCCGGCTACGTCGAGCTCGTCGCCGCCGACGGACGGAAGAACCCGTACTTCCTGATCTACGCCGATGAGCGACTGACCACGTCCGAAAAGGAAGCGCGTCTCGCCGCCGTCACCCGCCGCGATGCGTGGAAAGAGTTCATCAGCAACGTGATCGCGTTCGGCGTGTCGGGGATGATCCTGGCGATCGCGCTGTCGATCGCCGAGCCGATGGTCTCGCGCAACATCCCCTCGGCGATCATCAACGGCTCGGTCGGGGCGACGCTGGGGCTGCTCGGCGGCGTCGCCGTCGCGCTGTTCGCCGATCGACTCTACGCGGCGCTCGCCGGGAGCGAAGGAACCATCACGCCCGGGCGGCAGATCGTGGCGCGCATCGCGCAGTGGGCGGTGGTCGGTCTGACACTCTCGCTTGCCGCGGGACTGGTCATGCGCAACGGGAAGAAGCTGATCATCGGCGCGGGCGGCGGATTGCTCGGCGGGATCATTGGCGGGGCGCTGTTCGACATCGTCGCCAAATACGCACACAGCGACGCGCTCAGCTCGCTGATCGGCCTGGTCGCGATCGGCGGGATCGCCGGCGGGAGCAGCGCGCTGGTCGAAGCCGCGGCGCGCAGCGGATGGCTCAAGGTCACGCAAGGCCTCATCGCCGGCAAGCAGTTCATCCTCTACCGCAACCCCACGTTCATCGGCTCCTCGCCCGACAGCCAGATTTACCTCTTCAAGGACCCGCAAGTCGGGCGCCGTCACGCGGCGATCCACATCGTCAAGGGCGGCTTCGAGCTGGAAGACCTGCCGCTGGGCACCGCGACGATGGTGAACGGAAGGCCGGTCTCGCGCGTGCGACTGCGCAGCGGAGACCAGGTGCAGATCGGCGGAACGCGTTTTCTGTTTCAGGAGAAGCAGCCGTCGACGTTGGCGTAACATAGGCCGCCCGCTTAGGGCGGGGTTTTTGCGACGCGAAAAGCGAAATGCCCCGCCGCAAGCGGCGGGCTAAGTGAATGAGCACCTCCCCCGCGTCATCTTCATCATCCGCCAAGCACGTCACGATGGTGCTGCGCGAGTGCGGCATCTGTCAGTCGTCGGTCTATCCGACCGAGGCGACGACGACCTGCCCCAAGTGCGGGCTGACGTTCCACGCCGAATGCTGGCGGGAGAATTGGGGTTGTGCGGCGTACGGGTGCGAGCAGGTGAACGTGCTCAAGCCCAGGGACGCGAATGAGCCCGTCGTCGAAGAGCTGCCGCCGCCGATCGTCACCGAGACCGAGCGCCTTCCCGGGGATTTTGTGCTGCTCGGCGCGGCGGCGATCGCGCTGCTGGCGTCGGCGTTGAGCTACGGCGTGCCGTCGCTGCTCGTGGGGCTCGGCATCGGCTGGCGCGCGATCAAAAAGAAGATCTGGCGCGACCCGAAGATCTTCGCGTCGCGTCCGATCCTCGCCGCCGCCGCGGGGCTCGTCCTCCTCGGCTTCGCCGGCGGCATCGTCGTCTCTACCTTCTGGTGGCATCGCGAGTAGACTGCACGGGGTTCATCCGCGCGGCCGGGAGGGCGAGGCTCCCGCCGGGCCGATTGTCCGATCGGCGCCGAAGGCGGCCCGGCAGGAGCCTCGCCCTGTCGATGATTCACCGATGATCGACTTCCACTGCCCGCAATGTAACGCGCTCTTCAGCGTCGCCGACAACCTCGCGGGCCGCCGCGCGCGCTGCAAGAAGTGCCAGACGCCCTTCACGATTCCCGATCCGGTGAGGCAAGAGCAGATGGCGATCGCGCCGCCGGCGGAGGCGAAGATCCCGCCGCGCATCCGGCGGCTCAAGGCCGACGCCGAGCAGATGGCGCAGGCGTTCGAAGACTTTCCGGTCATCAAGATCCGCAAAATGGAAGGCACGCCGCCGGAGCTGTACGAGGTCGAGTACTTCGTCAAGAGCCTCGAGCGCATCCCGGGGCGCAAGGAGCCCGTCGAGCGCGATTACCACCTGGTGGAGATCCAGCTCATCAGCGACTACCCGCGCATGGGCCCCAAGTGCAAGATGCTCACGCCGATCTTCCACCCCAACATCGAGCCGGCGACGATCTGCGTCGGCGACCACTGGACGGCGGGCGAGCGGCTGGTGGATCTGGTGGTGCGGATCGGCGAGATGATCGCGTTCCAGGCGTACAACATCAAAAGCCCGCTCGACGCCGAGGCCGCGATGTGGGCCGACCTGCACGCGCGCGAGCTGCCGACCGACGATCGCAACATGCGCCCCCCGGAGTTGGATTAAAGGGGAGGCTGCTTCCGTAGCATGGCCGTCTCGGCCATGCCTTTTTGCGGACCAAGAGACGTTCGAAGCGGCATGGGCGAGGACGCCCATGCTACGTGGTGAATCCGATGGCGTCCGCGGAACCTCGCGAAGAATTCATCGGAGAAGCGATCACGCCCGAGGCGGGGTCGTTCGACACGACCGCGATGTCGCGCGGGGAGGCGGGGGTACCGCGCGAGTTCACCTGGCGCGGAAAGCCGTACGTCGTCGAAGGTCTGCTCGCCTCGTGGAAAGGCACCGGCACCGATCGCGGCGAGGTCTATCTCCGCCGGCACTGGTTCCGCGTGCGCGTCGCCAGCGGGGAAGAGATGACGATCTACTGCGACCGGCAGGCGAAGAACACCAGGCGGCCGAAGCGGCGGTGGTGGATTTACACGATCGCGCCCGCGGCGGGTCAGGGCTGAGCGGGCAGCGCGCGATCGAGCGGCCTGGTCGTCAGCGCGGTCATGCTCAGCGGCGGGAGGCGGAGGGTGATCTCGTTCTCGGGCGGGATCAGCGGGCCGACGGAGAGCCGGCCGGCGCCGTCGCGGTTCCAGCCGATGTGCGCGAGCGAGTGATTCGACTTCAGGCCGGCGATAGTGACAGCCTGAAGCTTGGTCGAGAGATTCAGCGCGTAAACGGCGAGTTCACCCTTCTCGTCGCGCGTCGCGGTGACAACGCAGTCCGGCTTTTCACCGTCGATCTTCACCGCCCGCGAGCCGGGCGAAGTCGTGTGCGTCAGCAGGCGGATCAGGTGATAACCCGGCTTGAGCCGCCAGTGCTCCTGTGACGTTCCCATCAGCCCGTAGGGCATCAGGCGGTCGTAACACGCGTCCTCCATCGTCCAGACGACAAACGCGACGTAGCCGCGATTCAAACCTTCGAGCATGAAGCGCGCGAGCTGGTTTGCCTGGAGCGGTTTGTCGGCGACGGGCACGCCGTCTTCAAACGTTCCTGGCTCGATCTTCCTCTCCGCGCGATGTCCGCGCACGCCGAACTCGGTGATGTAGAGCGGACGCTGCTGGTCCTTCGGCAGCGCGTCGACGATCGCGCGCGGGCCGTTCAAGCGCACCAGCGGTTTCTCGGTGTCCCAGTAATCCCAGTACGCGTGGATCGAGTAGCCGTCGGAGATGTCGCCGATCGTCTTGCCGATGTGGGCGAACCAGACCTCCTGGTGATTCGAGACGAGATCGCCGCTGACGATCTTGATCTTGTCGCGCGCGCCGAGCCGCTTGAGCTCGGCGTCGAAGGTGCGATAGAGCAGCGTGTACTTCTCCGGCGGCATGCGCTCTTCGTCGTTCACCTCGTTCTGGATGGTGACGTACTTGATCGCGGTGAGGTTGCGCTTGGTGATCCACTCGTTGATCAGCTCCGCCGCGCGCTTCATCTGCGCCTCGGGTTGCGTCCACGGGCCGTACCAGAAGGTGACGTTGATCGTCGCGCCCGCTTTTTGCGCGATTTCGCAGGATTTGAGGAATGACTCCGGCAGCTTCGGGTCGTCCCTCGAGATGCCGTCATGCTCGCCGTCGAACCACGCGACGCGGCAGAAGATCCGCACGTGCTGTGGCGACAGCGCGACCACCTTCTTCTCGTAATCGGCGGCCGACGCGGCGTCGATGTTGTTCGGCGTGCAGAAGAGGTACGGGTTCATCTGCGCGCCGAAGCCGACGATGGGCGGGCCGACGGGTTGGTCGGGGTGAATGCTGAAATCGGCAGCCGACGCGCACGTCGCTACGATCAGTGACAGGGTGACAAGGTGATAAGGTGACAAGGTGAAATGTCGCATGTTGCGTGTCTTTGTCTTTGTCACCGTGTCACCCCCTCACCTTGTCACCTTGTCGTCTTTCCCGCACCCGCCTCGCCGGCACACCTGCGTACAAGCCAAAGGGCTCGGTGTTTTTGTTCATGACGGCGTTGGCGCCGATGATGCAGCCCTTGGCGATCGTCACGTTGCTCGTCACCGTCACGTTCGCGCCGAGCCAGACGTCTTCGACCAGCGTGATCGGCGCGCAGCAGCCGGGCGCGAGCGCCATCGGCTGATCGCGGATGACCGGATCGTGCCCCACCGTCGCCAGCACGCAGTGAGCAGCGATGTTGCAGTACGGGCCGATCGTCAGCCCGCCGTGGCCGTAGAGGCAGCAGCCGGGGGCGAAGTGGGTGTGGTGGCCGATCGTGACGAACGCGCCCGCGCCTTTGCCGAGCGAGATGTACGTGTTGGGGAAGAAATCGACGTGATCGGCGACTTCGAATCGCTCGCCCGGGCCTTGGATAAAAGAGTTCGGATAGAAGCTGACGTCCGAGCCGATGCGGACGAGCTGCGGCCGCTCGATCATGCGGAAGCCGCGATATAAATAGACGCGGTCGCCGACCTCCATCACCTCCGGATGCTCGATCTCGACGCCGTCCTCGATGACGACATCCTTGCCGCAGCTCTTGAACCGCCGGCGGTAATCGGTGATCACATGGCAAAGCATGCCTGAGCTTCGCTCCTACCTCAAGCCGGATCTCCCGCGCGACATCTCCATCCAGATCGCCAGCTATGTGCGAACGCAATGGCCGCAGTTCATCGGCCGGCAGACCAAGTGCGATTGGACGCCCTATCCAGACCACTGCCTGCACTTCGTCACCGTGGACGGCGAGGTGCTGGTCAGCCACGCAATCGCGGCGTCGCGGAAGATCGAGCATGGCGGGCAAACGTTCAACGTCGGCGGGTTGAGCAGCGTGTTCTGCTATCCGAGCCACCGCGGGAGCGGCTTCGGCGAGCAGGTCGTCACCGCCGCGACGGATCAACTTCGCAACGATCCGACGATCGACTTCGCCCTGCTCTTCTGCGGGCAGCGCGTGCGCTCGCTCTACGAACGCGTCGGCTGGGAGCTGGTTCCCGCCCCGCGCATCTACTTCGGCGACCGTGCCAATCCCACGCTGTACAACGACGGCTTCGTGATGGGCGTATTCCTGACTGACAAGGGCCGCGCGTTTCGGCCGATCCTCGAACAAGAGCCTGTGTACGTCGGCGCCAACACCTGGTGAATCGCAATGATCAAATGGTTCTGCATCGTGCTGCTGGCGTTCGTTTCTCCCGCGCTCGCCGTCGCCGACGTCATGTGCGGCGCGGACGTGCTCAAGCGCGACGGCTATAAGGTTCTGGCCGGGCGGAAGGTCGCGCTGGTGACGAACCAGACCGGCCGTGATCGCGAGGGCAATCGCCTCGTCGATCTCCTCGCCGCCGCGCCGGACGTGAAGCTCGTCAAGCTCCTCGCGCCCGAGCACGGCCTGTACGGCGTGCAGGATGAGAAGATCAAGGACACCCTCGACCCGAAAACCAGGCTTCCCGTCCTCAGCATCTACGGCGAGACGCGCAAGCCATCGAAGCAGATGCTCGAAGGGTGCGACACGATCGTCTACGACCTGCAGGACGTCGGCGCGCGCTTCTACACCGTCAGCGCGACGCTCGGCCTCTGCATGGAAGCGGCGGCGGAGAACAAGATGAAGATGGTCGTGCTGGATCGACCCAATCCGATCACCGGGACGATCGTCGACGGCCCGATCGCCGACAAGGACAAGCTCGGCTTCACCGCGTACGGGCCATTTCCGGTCGCGCACGGGATGACGATGGGTGAGCTGGCGCAGTTCTACAACGGCGAGTACGGCCTCAAGTGCGATCTGACCGTCGTGCCGTGCGAGAACTGGAAGCGCGACATGTTCTGGGACGAGACGAACCTGATGTGGGGCAACTCCTCGCCCAACATGCGCAACACCACCGCCGCCCTGCTCTACACCGGAATCTGTCTGCTCGAGGCGAGCAACGTCTCGGTCGGCCGCGGCACGAATCAGCCCTTCGAATTCTTTGGCGCGCCGTGGATCGAATCGCGCAAGCTCTCGGCGGCGCTGAACGACGCCGCCATCCCCGGCGTGCGCTTCGTGCCGATCGAGTTCACGCCGGACGCGAGCAAGTTCAAGGGCGAAAAGTGTGGCGGGTGCTACGTCATCGTCACCGACCGCAAAGCGATCGAGCCGGTGAAGATGGGCACGACCATCGTCTGGATGCTCAAGAACCTCTACGGCGAAAAGTTCGAGATCGACAAGGTCAACCGCCTGCTAAAGAACGACAAGGCGCTGGCGGCGATCAAGTCGGCGAGCGATCCGAAGACGATTCCCCCCGTCTGGGCGGACGACCTCGCGGCGTTCAAGAGGGCACGCCAAAAGTATCTGCTTTATCCGTAGCATGGCCGTCTCGGCCATGCCTTCTCCAACGCCAATCTGCATCGGAAGCGGCATGGGCGAGACGCCCATGCTACGGAAGCGCGTGCTCGCACAATTTGTTTGCCGTGTCGATGTACGACTGATCCGCCGCCGCTTGCGACGGTGGCGGGAGCCTTTCCAGCTTCCCGGTCGCTTGGAGCTTTTGCCGGCGGGCGATCGTTTCAATCGCCGCCAGCGCGAGCCGCGCGTGTGCTGCTTCATAAGCATCCCCCTCGCCCGCTTTTTTCTTCTGCTCGATCAACGCCGCCAGCTTCGCCGCTCGATCGGCGAACGCCGCCGGCGGATCGATCTTCTCCTCCGCCGGCGCCTTCTCCTTGATCGCCGGCGTTGCGCCGCTGCTGAAGGTGATGTCGATGCGCGCCTCGTCCGGCGTCTGATCGAACGGAAGCGTGACGTCGGTCGGCGAATAGTTTGTCCAGCGCTCGCCGTTGAGCGTCACGTCCGTGATCGCGCCGCCCCAGCCGCTGGTCGAGAGATAAATCTTCTTCCCGCCGAAGCGGATCGGGTCGTGCTGCTCCAGCCGCATGATGCCGCTCGGAATGTGCGGCAGCAGGATCAGGCGGTTGGACTTGTACAGGTACTCGAAGAGCCCGCGCACCATCGCGGCGGGGATTCCGAACGCATCGTAGGTGAGATTGATCGGCTGGTTC